>JAFKGN010000013.1 GCA_017307205.1 Caulobacterales bacterium | reverse complement strand
CTGAAGCGCCGTCAGCGTCCGCGCCCGCGCGGCGGCCATGCGCGCGCCGGCCTCGGCCATGCGGGCCTCCAGCGCCTCCAGCCACAGGGGGTCGGGCGGCGGCCCCTCATCAGTGAGCAGGCGCATCCGCTCGCGCAGGGCTTTGTCGTAGGCGCCGGCGTGGGCCGCGTGGGCCGGTTCGGCGGCGAAGGTCAGCCGGTCGAAGAACTTCCGCCGTTCGCCCGGGGCCTCGAGGAATAGTCGGTCCTGTTGTGGGGTCAGCCATAACGGTCGGATGTGGTCGGCCATCCGACCGGGCGGCGTGGTCTCGCCGTCGATCCGCACGGCCCGGCGCGATGCGCCGGGCGTCTCGGTCCCGGTGCCGATCTGCACGTCGCCGTCCGGGTCTCCGATCACGGCCGAGACCGCCCACGCCCGCCCGACGGTCTCGCCCGGCATCCGCCGCCCGATCTCGGGCAGGCTCGCGCCGCGCAGGCCCTTGCCGGGGCTGAGCAGGCTGATGGCTTCCAGCAGGTTTGTCTTGCCCGCCCCGTTCGGCCCGAACAGGTAGACGCTTCGCCCTTCCGCCGGCAGGCGAGCGGCGGCGTAGGAGCGGAAATCCGTCAGGGCGAGGGTCAGCAGCGCGGACACCTAAACCCCGCTATCCTTGATGCGTGCGGGGGGTCAGACCCGCAGCGGCATCAGCACGTACTTCACCGCCGCGTCGGCCGGGTCGAGGACCAGGGTCGGGCTGGCGGGGTCGGCGAAGCGGAACTCGGCGTTCTCGCCGCGGATCTGGCCGGTGACGTCCAGCAGGTAGCGGGCGTTGAAGCCGATCTCGAAGCTGTCGCCGTCGTAGTCGATCTCCAGCTCCTCGACGCCCTGGCCGGCTTCCATGTTGCGCACGGTCAGCAGCAGGCGGCCGGGCTCGACGGCCATCTTCACCGAGCGTGACTTCTCGGCCGAAATGGTGGCGACGCGGTCCACGGCTTTCGCGAACAGCTCGTTGTCGACCAGCATCGACTTGGGATTATCGCGCGGGATCACGCGCAGATAGTCGGGGAACGATCCGTCGATCACCTTGGAGGTGAGGGCGGTCGCCTGACCGAACTCGAAGCGAATCTTCTGGGGCGAAACCTGCAGGTCGATGGCGCCGGCCGCGTCCTCGATCAGGCGGCGAGCCTCCTGCACGGTCTTGCGCGGGATGATCACGCCCGGAGCGCCGGCCGCGCCCTCGGGGGCCGGCATCTCGGCCAGGGCCAGCCGGTGGCCGTCAGTGGCCACGGCGCGCAGCTTGGTCTCGCCGCCTTCGGTCACGGTGTGGAGGTAGAGGCCGTTGAGGTAGTAGCGTGTCTCCTCGGTGGAGATGGCGAAGCGGGTCTTGTCGATCAGGCGGGCGAGATCCGTCGGTTCGATGACGAAGCCCGACAGACCCTCCGACGACATCACCGGGAAGTCGCCCGCCGGCAGCACCGGCAGATTAAACTTCGAGCGGCCGGCCACGACCTGCAGGCGCGGATCCTCGCCGCTGTAGACCAGCTGCACGTCGGCGCCTTCGGGCAGCTTGCGCACGATCTCGTAGAGGGTGTTGGCCGGCGCGGTGATCTGGCCGGGGGTGTCGACCTGGGCCAGGCCCTCGTCGATGATCTCCATGTCCAGGTCGGTGGCCGAGAAGGTCACCTGATCGCGCGTCGCTGACAGCAGCACGTTGGACAGGATCGGGATCGTATTGCGCCGCTCGACCACGCTCTGCACGTGTCCCAGCGCCTTCAGCAGCGCCGCCCGTTCGATGGTGATCTTCATGCGCGTCGTCGTTCCGTAGAAATCTTCAGCCAAGGCGAATCGGGCGGCCGCGCCCCGCAGCCGCCCATAGGGCGCTCAGATTAGCCAAAAGCGACGGCGGCGCCAGCACTGCGTAAGCGCCGCCGCACGGTCCTGTGAAGCGCTTAGGCCTTGGTGTCGACTTCGTGGACGGAGTCGTCGCCGCTCTGGCCCGCATAGGGGTTGGCGGCGGCCGTCGGCTCGGCGACAGCCTCGCCGGTCGAGCCCTTGGCCGCGACCACCACCATGGCCGGACGCACGATACGGCCGAACAGTTCGTAGCCGGTCTGCAGGGTCTGGATCACGCCGCCGGCGGCCACTTCCGTCGAAGGCTGCTCCATCATCGCCTGATGCAGGTGCGGGTCGAACTTCGAGCCCTTCGGCGGAGCGACCTTCTTCAGACCGTTGCGGTCAAAGGCCTGCTGCAGGGTCTTCTCGGTCATCTCCACCCCGGTCGCCAGGGCGGTCAGGGCCTCATTGCCGCTGTCCTTCGGGGCAGCGGCCAGGGCGCGTTCCAGGGCATCGGCGGCGCCGAGCAGGTCGCGCGCGAACTTCTGGATGGCGTAGGCGCGGGCGTCGTTCGCCTCGCGCTCGGCGCGGCGCTTGGTGTTCTCCGCCTCGGCGGCGTAGCGCAGCGTCTGCTCCTTCAGCGCGGCGACTTCGGCGCGCAGGGCTTCCAGCTCAGCGGCGTCCAGGTCCGCCTCGATATCCTGGTTGGCCGGCGTTTGGTCGTCGGTCATCGGTCTTGCCTCATCCGTCCATCATTCGGCCGAGCACCTTGGCGGTATAGTCCACCAACGGGATCACTCGGGCGTAGTTCAGTCTCGCCGGGCCGATCACGCCGATCGAACCCAACACGCGTTGTCGGCCCGTCATATAGGGCGCCGCGATCACGGCGGAACCCGAAAGCGAAAACAGGCGTGTTTCCGCGCCGATGAAGATGCGCACCCCCTGGGCCGCGCCGACGTTGTCGAGCAGGCCGATCAGCTGCTCCTTCTGCTCCAGGTCGTCGAACAGCCGGCGGACCCGCTCCAGGTCTTCGGCGGCGGAGGGATCGCTCAGCAGATTGGCCCGGCCGCGCACGATCAGGGCCCGATCCGCCCCATTGGCGCCTTCACCGCCGCTCCAGGCGGCGAGGCCGTCCTCGACGAGCCGCGCCGCTGCGACATCCAGCTCCTTGCGCGCCAACTCCAGCTCGGCGCGCGCCTCGGCGCCGGCTTCGGAAAGCGTGCGGCCGCGCAGGCGGGCATTGAGGAAGTTGGAGGCCTCGGCCAGGGCGGCGGGCGGCCGGCGCTGGTGTGCGGGGCGCCCAGCAGGCCGAGCGCCGTCAGGTCCTGCATGGTGTTGCGGATCGAGGCGGGCGACAGGGCGATGC
>JAFKGN010000012.1 GCA_017307205.1 Caulobacterales bacterium | reverse complement strand
GGATGGTGGCGGCGGAGTAGACGTAGACGGGCGTGCCCACCGCCTCGGCGATACGGGCGAGCGGAACGTCCTCGCAGGCGAGGGCGCCGTCCTTCAGTTCGAAATGGTTCACGTGCTGCGCTTTATCGGCCGGACGGACCCGAGCCGGGGAAGCCCGGGCCGGAGGGGCCGCCGAACGGGTTGGGGTTGGTGCCCGGGATAGGCGCGCGCATCGAGGTGTCGTTGTTCGACGCCGGGTCGATGTTCTCGCGGTTGGTGCCGGTGATCGAGGGGCGATTGTTGTCGTTGGCGCGGGCGGCCGCGGCGCGGCGCTCGGCGTCGTACTTGGCCTTGGCGGCCTCGCCGAACATGGGGGCGGGCTGCTCGAGGTTGCCCAGCTTGCCGCAGCCGGCGACGCCGACCAGGGGCATGGCCAGGGCGATAGCGAGGATCAGCGGACGCGAGATCATCGAAGCAGTTCCTTCCAACGCGCGATCTGGGCGCGGACCTGATCGGGGGCCGTTCCGCCGTAGCTCATGCGGCTGGCGACGGAGGCGGACGGGGCGAGCACCTCATAGACGCCTTCGGTGATGCGGCTGTCGAGAGCCTGCAGCTCGGAAAGCGGCAAGTCTTCCAGGCCGACGCCGAGCGTCTCGGCCCGTTTCACGGCCGCGCCGGTGACATGGTGCGCCTGGCGGAAGGGCAGGTTGAGGTTGCGGACCAGCCAGTCGGCGAGGTCGGTGGCGGTCGAGAAGCCGGCGCCGGCGGCGGCGGCCATGCGGGCGGTGTTGGGCGTCAGGTCGGCGACCATGCCGGCCATGGCGGCGAGGCACAGCTGCAGGGCGTCGAAGGCCTCGAAGGTGGGGACCTTGTCCTCCTGCATGTCCTTCGAATAGGCGAGCGGCAGGCCTTTCATCACCATGGCGAGGGTGGTGAAGGAGCCGAGCACCCGGCCGACCTTGGCGCGCGTCAGCTCGGCCGCGTCAGGGTTGCGCTTCTGCGGCATGATCGACGAGCCGGTGGTGAAGGCGTCGGTGAGGTTGATGAAGCCGAACTGCGGCGTCATCCAGATGACGATCTCTTCGGCCAGGCGCGACAGGTGGGTGGCGGCGATCGTCGCAGCGGACAGGGCCTCCAGGGCGAAGTCGCGCGAGGAGACGCTGTCCAGAGAATTGGCGGTCGGCCGGTCGAAGCCGAGTGCGGCGGCGACGGCGTGGCGGTCGATCGGGAACGGCGAGCCGGCCAGGGCGGCGGCGCCGAGGGGGCTTTCGTTCATGCGCGCGCGGGCGTCGCGGAAGCGCGCGGCGTCGCGGCCGAACATCTCGACATAGGCCATCAGGTGGTGGCCGAAGGTGACGGGCTGGGCGGGCTGCAGATGGGTGAAGCCGGGCATCAGGGTCGCGGCGTGCGCCTCGGCTTGGGCGAGCAGGGCGCTCTGCAGGGCGACCAGCTGGTCGACCGTGCGGTCGCAGGCCTCGCGGACCCAGAGGCGGAAGTCGAGGGCGACCTGGTCGTTGCGCGAGCGGGCGGTGTGCAGGCGGCCGGAGGTCGGGCCGATCAGCTCGGCCAGACGGGCCTCCACATTCATGTGGATGTCTTCGTATTCGTCGCGGAACGGGAAGGCCCCGGCGGCCATCTCGCCTTCGATGGCCTCAAGGCCGCGTTGGATCTCTTCCGCATCAGCGCTTGAAATCACGCCCTGGCTGGACAACATCGCCGCGTGCGCACGTGACCCGGCAAGGTCCTGCGCGGCGAGGCGCCGGTCGAAGCCGATCGAGACGTTGATCGCTTGCATTAGATCGGCGGGCTTGGCGGAGAACCGCCCGCCCCACATGTTCTGTCCCGCGCCGGCGGTCGGCGAGGGCGGATCTTCGTCGGAGGGGATGGACATATGTCGGATACGGCTGAAACGGCGAAGGTGAAGCGGGCGGCGGGTCTGCGGTGGGCCTTTGTCGCGCTCGCCTTGGTCGGCGTCGCGGCGGTTCTATACGTCATCGTCTCCTCGAGTATCAAACCCAAGGGTGCGGTCGAGCTCACTGATCTGCAGCGCGGGCCGCTGCAGAAGCTGGTGGTGGCCAAGGAGGCGACCCCGGCGCCGACGATCGGCTTCACCGACGCGGCCGGCAAGCCGGTGACCCTGGCCGATTTCAAGGGCCAGGTCGTGGTGTTGAACCTGTGGGCCACCTGGTGCGGCCCCTGCAAGGAAGAGATGCCGACCCTGGCCAAGCTGCAGGCGGCCTACGCCACCCAGCCGGTGAAGGTGATCGCCCTCAGCGTCGACCGCGATCGTGATTTCGCCCTGGCCGACCGGATGATCGGCGCCCTGCCGCCGCTGACCGTTTATCGCGACCCCGGCTACAAGTTCGCCTTCGGCATGACGCCGCGCGCGGAAGGCTTCCCGACGACCGTCTTCTATGACCGCAAGGGCAACGAAAGAGCCCGTCTTTCGGGCGGCGCCGACTGGTCCAGCCCCGAGGCGCGCGAGCTCGTCGAGCGCCTGATCAAGGAGGGCTGAGGCCCTCTTCGCGGAGCATGTTCGCGGAACGGAGTCGGCGGCAAAATCGGTTGACCGGTGACGCTCCCCATGCGCACCTGACGCCCGCAATCCGAGACTTGGGTTGGCAGACGTTTCGTTGCCGAGGGTCCACACCTCGGAGAGCCTGAAGCGCTACCCCAGACGAGGCGATTGTTTAAACGGGGTGATCCCGCGAGGACGCCCTTCTGAGGAATGCGCAAGGAGACTACGTCGCATGGCCACCGGTACGGTCAAGTGGTTCAACACCACCAAGGGTTACGGCTTCATCCAGCCTGAAGATGGCGGCAAGGACGTGTTCGTGCACATCTCGGCCGTTGAGCGGGCCGGTCTGCGCAGCCTCAATGAAGGCCAGCGCGTCAGCTTCGAAATCAAGGACGAGCGCGGCAAGTCGGCGGCGGTCGATCTGAAGGCGATCTAAAGGGTTCAACCCTTCAAGCACTTCTAGGCGGGCGCCGGTTCGAATGGATCGGCGCCCGTCGTCGTTTTGGCCCCCAGCTCATGATCCGGATCGATCCGCTCAGTCTCGAAATCCTGACCCAGGAGGCGTTTCCGCCGCTGGAGACGGCGCGACTGGGCGACTGGCGGCTGACCGCGAGCCTGGGGCAGGCGGTGCGGATCAATTCCTGCTGGCCGCTGGGCGCGGCGGATCGAGCCTTGCCCGAGGCCGTGGGGGCGGTGGAGGCTTGGTACGCCGCCCGCAATCTGCCGTCGCAGTTCAA
>JAFKGN010000177.1 GCA_017307205.1 Caulobacterales bacterium | reverse complement strand
AACAAGATGTGCGGCTCGGGCATGCAGGCGGCGATCATGGCGCATGACGCCCTGGCGGCCGGCGCGGCCGAGATCATCGTGGCCGGCGGCATGGAGAGCATGAGCGGCGCGCCGTACCTGCTGGCCAAGCACCGCGGCGGCGCGCGCATCGGCCACGACCAGGTGCTGGACTCGATGTTCCTCGACGGGCTGGAGGACGCCTATACGCCCGGCAAGCTGATGGGCGCCTTCGCTGAGGAGACCGCCCAGGCCTATCAGTTCGGCCGCGAGGCGATGGACGAGTATGCGCTGCTGAGCCTGAGCCGCGCCAAGGCGGCGGTGGAAGGCGGGGCGTTCGAGCGCGAGATCACGCCGGTCAGCGTCGAGACGCGCGGCGGGCCCAAGATCGTCAGCCAGGACGAGCAGCCGCTGAAGGCCGATCCCGCGAAGATTCCGACCCTGAAGCCGGCCTTCGCCCGCGACGGCGGGGTGACGGCCGCCAACTCCAGCTCGATCAGCGACGGCGCCGCCGCCCTGGTGCTGACCCGCGCCTCGGTGGCCGAGCGCCTGGGCTTGCCGGTGATCGCCCGGATCGCGGCTCACGCGGCCCATGCGCAGGAGCCCGGCCAGTTCGCCACGGCGCCCGTGCCGGCGATGCGCAAGGCGCTGGCCAAGGCCGGCTGGAGCGTCGACGACGTCGATCTGTTCGAGGTCAACGAGGCCTTCGCGGTTGTGGCGATGGTGGCGCGGCAGGAACTCGGCCTCGATCCGGCGCGTCTTAACGTCAACGGCGGCGCCTGCGCGCTGGGCCATCCAATCGGCGCCTCGGGCGCACGCATCCTCGCCACCCTGCTGGCGGCGCTGGAGGCGAAGGGCGGCAAGCGCGGGCTCGCCTCGCTGTGTATCGGCGGCGGCGAGGCGACCGCCGTCGCCGTGGAGATGGTGTGATGAGCGAGACTTTCAGCGACAACCAGGCGGCCAACCGGTTCGAACTCGAGGTCGACGGCAAGCTGGCCTATGCCGACTACCGGCGCCGCGACGGCGAACTGGTGATCCCCTACGTCTATGCCGACCCCGCCCTGCGCGGCTCGGGCGCGGCGGACCGGCTGATGCGGCAGGTCAAGGCGACGGCCGACGCGGAGAAGCTGTCGATCACCCCGATCTGCGGCTATGCCGCCGCCTGGCTGCGGCGCAACGCCCGCGACTGAGCCGTGCTTGACGGAGGGGGTGATGCGGCCGCATCTGCCCTCGATGCGCATCCTCGTCACCGGAGCGGCCGGCTTTATCGGCTTTCACGTCTGCCGCCGGCTGCTGGCCGATGGGCATGAGGTCGTCGGGCTGGACGGGCTGACCGACTACTATGACGTCGCCCTGAAGCGCGACCGGCTGGCCATCCTGGAAGCGACCCCTGGCTTCACGCCGAAGATCCAGATGCTGGAGGACGCCGAGGCCATGGCGTCGCTGGGCGCGGCCGTGCAGCCGGAGGCGGTGATCCACCTCGCCGCCCAGGCGGGGGTTCGCTACAGCCTCGAGAATCCGCGCGCCTATGTGGAGGCCAACCTCGACGGCACGTTCAATGTGATGGAGCTGGCGCGGACCTGCGCCGTGCGCCACCTGCTGTTCGCCTCGACCTCGTCCGCCTATGGCGCCAACGACAAGACGCCTTTCGCCGAGACCGACCAGGCCGACCATCCGCTGACGCTCTATGCGGCGACCAAGAAGGCCGGCGAGGCGATGACCCACGCCTACGCCCATCTGTGGAACATCCCGACGACGGCGTTCCGCTTCTTCACGGTCTATGGGCCGTGGGGACGGCCGGACATGGCGCTGTTCAAATTCGTCGACGCCATCGAGAACGGCCAGCCGATCGACGTCTACAACCAAGGCGACATGCGCCGCGACTTCACCTACGTCGACGACCTGGTCGAGGCCGTGGTGCGGCTGCTGGACAATCCACCGATGGTCGGGGCGCGGGTGGCGCCCAGCGACAGCCTGAGCCCGGTGGCGCCCTGGCGGGTGGTCAACATCGGGGCGGGGCAGCCGGTTCAGTTGCTCGACTTCGTGGACGCCATTGAGCAGGCGCTCGGCAAGCCGGCGATCCGCAACCTGCTGCCGATGCAGGCGGGCGACGTGCCCCAGACTTTCGCCGACTCCGACCTGCTCGAAGCTCTGATCGGCTACCGGCCTTCGACGCCGGTCCCTGAAGGCGTCGCCGCCTTCTGCGCGTGGTGGCGGGACCGTTACCGCAAGGGCGCCTGACCTATTTGCGGGCTTCCTGGAACGCGTAGCCGAGCGACAGGATCAATTGCTCGCTCCACGCCGGGCCGATGAACGACAGGCCGACCGGCAGGCCTTCGACCCGACCCATCGGCACGGTGAGGTGCGGATAGCCGGCGACGGCGGGCAGGGTGCTGGCCGAGCCGGTGAAGTGGTCGCCGTTGATCATGTCGATGGTCCAGGCGGGGCCGCCCGTCGGGGCGATCAGGGCGACGGCGCCTGTGGCCTTGAGCACCCGGTCGATCCCTTCCGGGCCGGCGAGCCGCTTGGCGTCGGCCTTGGCCTTCAGATAAGCGGGGTCGGCGAGGCCCTTGGTGGCTTCGGCCTCGATGAAGGACTCTTGGCCAAACCACCGTAGCTCGGTGGAGGCGTTGGCGTCGTTGAACGCGATGATGTCGGCGAGGGTGCGCGTCTTCACCAAGGCGTTTGACGTGGCGAGGTAGGCGTTCAATCCGGCCTTCAGTTCGGTGAACAGCACCGTGTGCTCGGCGGTGTTGACCGGCGCCTCGTCGATCTTCGGTGCGTCGACGATCTGTGCGCCCGCGGCGCGCAGGGTAGCGAGAGCCTCCTCGAAGACGGCGTCCGTGCCGCGCGAATAGCCCGTGTTCCAGCGCATGACCGCCAACTTCACGCCTTTGAGGGCGTTGGGGTCGAGGCCGGCGAAATAGTCCTTTTTGCGGGCGTCAGCCTCTTTGGTGGCGGTGTCGGCAGGGTCGCTGCCGGCGATCACCGACAAGACCTTGGCGGCGTCCTCGACGTTGAGGGTCATCGGACCGGCGGTGTCCTGGCCCGACGAGATCGGGACGATCCCCGTGCGCGAGACGAGGCCGACGGTGGGCTTCAGACCCACAATGCCGGTGACGGACGCAGGGCAAGTGATCGAGCCGTCGGTCTCGGTGCCGATGGCGAACGGAGCCAGGCCCGCAGCGACGGCGGCCGCTGAGCCAGAACTCGAGCCGCAGGCGGTGCGGTCGAGGGCGAAGGGGTTGCGGGTCAGGCCGCCGACGGCGCTCCAGCCGCTGGACGAATGCTCGCCGCGGATGTTGGCCCATTCGGACAGGTTGGTCTTGCCGAGAAGAATGGCGCCGGCAGCATTCAGGCGAGCCACAATCGGCGCGTCGCGCACGGTGTAGTTGCCGGCCAGGGCGAGCGATCCGGCCGTTGTGGGCAGGGGGCCGCCGGCTTCAATATTGTCCTTCAGGAAGTACGGCGCCCCGTGCAGCGGGCCCTTGCTCGTGCCAGCCCGCCAATCGGCGTCCAGGGCCGCAAAGTCGACTTTCGGGATCCAGGCGATGACGGCGTTGAGCAGCGGCACGCCGGCCGGCGGCTTGTCCCACCGTTCCCGCTGGCGTTCGAGCAGCACCTGGACGGTGGAGGGCGCAATGGCCTGAACCTGCGCGATGCTCATCCGGGGATCGGCGGCAGGATCTTCAGTGACGACGGTCGCGCGCGATTGCGACTGGGAACGGGTGTTTTGGGCCTGGGCCACGCCGGCGATCGAGGAGGCGAGCAGGGCGGCGGCGAGAACGGTACGGATCATGGCGCGGAAGCTAGAGCGCCCCCTCGCGCTTGTCAGCCGCCGCCGGGCGATTCCGCGCATGAAAAAGGCCGCCCCTCGCGGAGCGGCCCAATTCCTACGGTCAGCGAAGAGGACTAGTTCTTCAGCGCCTTGACCGCGGCGTCCTTCAGGGCGCCGACGCCCTTCTGGACCTTGCCTTCAACGCGTTCGGCGGCGCCTTCGGCCGCCAGACGATCGTTGCCGGTGGCCTTGCCGATGCCTTCCTTGGCGGAGCCCTTGATGTCCTTGGCGGCGCCGATGGCTTCGTCCTTGTGCATGACATTCTCCTGAGGATTGCGACGCCGGGGGAGGTAGGCGTCGCTTCGCCCTAGAGAGCGCACCGCAGCGCAGGCAGTTCCTTGGAAAACAAGCTATTGCGCGGCGTATTCAGCATCGAGCGTGATGGTGACGTCGTCACCGACCAGCGGGATGTAGGTCTTCATCCCGAAGTCGCTGCGCTTGATGTGGGTGGTGGCGTGGATGCCCGCCGCCTGGCCCTTGGTGAGCGGGTGCGGGCCGAGGCCGACGATCACCGCGTCGAGCACCACCGGCTTGGTCACGCCGTGAATGGTCAGGTCGCCGGCCACCTTGGCCGTCTTGGCGCCGACCACGGTCACCTTGGTCGAGGTGAAGGTGATGGTCGGGTACTTGGCGGCGTCGAAGAAGTCGGGGCTGAGCAGGTGCTCGTCACGCTTGCCGAAGCCGGAGTCGAGCGAGGCGACCTTGATGGTCGCGCTGACCTTGCTGGCCGCCGGATTGGCTTCGTCGAGGACCAGGGTCGAGGCGACGTCCGCGAAGCGGCCCTTGCTGGTCGAGAAGCCGGCGTGATCGATCGAGTAGGTGACTTCCATGTGGGTCGGGTCGATCGCGTAGCTCTTCGGCTCGGCCAGGGCGGCGGAGAAGGCGGCGGCGGCGAACAGCGCGCCGAGGGTGATGGTCTTGAGGTTCATGGCGGGGAGGCCCTTGTTCTTGCGTGCCGCAACAGGCGACGGCGCTGAGGTAATCGTATCTGATGCGATTACAATAAGGGGCGATCAAAGAAATCCTTGCGGCGGATTCAGCCCGTCTGAGCAGTCGCACTGGCCTTTTTGCCGTCGCATCGCTACATCGCAGCGACCCCGAATTCCCTAGAGAGACGACGCCCGCCCATGGCCGCGCAGTACATTTTCCAGATGCAGGGCCTGACCAAGGCTTTCCCCGGCGGCAAGAAGGTGTTCGAGAACGTCTGGTTGTCGTTCTACCCGGACGCCAAGATCGGCGTCGTGGGCGTCAACGGCTCGGGTAAGTCGACCCTGCTGAAGATCATGGCGGGTCTCGACAAGGAGTTTTCCGGCGAGGCCAAGGCCGCCGACGGCACCAAGATGGGCTACCTGCAGCAGGAGCCTCACCTCGATGACAGCCTGACCGTTTGGGAAAACGTCATCGCCTGGTGCGACGAGAAGAAGACCTTCGACCGGTTCAACCAGGTCGCCGCCCAGATGGGCGAGGAATATTCCGACGAGCTGATGGAGGAGATGACCAAGCTCCAGGAAGTGCTCGACGCCGGCGACCTGTGGGACATCGACAGCCGCATCGAAATGGCGATGGACGCCCTGCGCTGCCCGCCGAACGACAGCGGCGTGACCAAGCTATCGGGCGGTGAGAAGCGCCGCGTGGCTCTGGCCCGTCTGCTTCTGTCGAAGCCAGACATGCTGCTGCTCGACGAACCGACCAACCACCTCGACGCCGAGAGCGTGGCCTGGCTGCAGCATCACCTGGAAGCCTTCCCGGGCTGCGTGATCCTGGTCACCCACGACCGCTACTTCCTCGACCAGGTGACCAAGTGGACGCTGGAGCTGGACCGCGGCAAGGGCCACCCGCACGAGGGCAACTACTCCTCGTGGCTGGAAGCCAAGCAGAAGCGCGTGGTGCAGGAGCAGTCGGAATCCGAAGCCCGCCAACGCGCGCTCACCAAGGAACTGGAATGGGTGCGCTCGGGCGCCAAGGCCCGTCAGGCCAAGTCGAAGGCCCGTCTGGCGGCCTATGACGAGATGGTCCGCGAGCAGGAGAACGCCACCAAGGCGCAGAACTACGCCACCATCCAGATCCCGCCGGGCCCGCGCCTGGGCAATGTGGTGCTGGAGGTGAACGGGCTGGAGAAGGAGTACGGCGACAAGGTGCTGTTCAAGGACCTGTCGTTCCGCCTGCCGCCGAACGGCATCGTCGGGGTGATCGGCCCCAACGGCGCCGGCAAGTCGACCCTGTTCAAGCTGATCACCGGCCAGGAAAAGCCGGACGCCGGCACGCTGAAGCTCGGCGAGACCGTGAAGCTGGCCTACGTCGACCAGAGCCGCGACGACCTGAAGCCCGATGAGACCGTGTGGCAGGCGATCAGCGGCGGCACCGACGTGATGCTGGTGGGCAAGCGCGAGATCAACAGCCGCGCCTATGTCGGCGGCTTCAACTTCAAGGGCGGCGACCAGCAGAAGAAGGTCGGCCTGCTGTCGGGCGGTGAGCGCAACCGCGTGCACCTGGCCAAGACGCTGGCCTCGGGCGGCAACGTCATCCTGCTCGACGAACCGACCAACGACCTCGACATCGAGACGCTGCAGGCGCTGGAAGAGGCCCTTGAGGACTTCGCCGGCTGCGCCGTGGTCATCAGCCACGACCGCTGGTTCCTCGACCGCCTGGCCACCCACATCCTCGCCTTCGAGGGCGACAGCCACGTCGAGTGGTTCGAGGGCAACTTCGAGATGTACGAGGAAGACAAGAAGCGCCGCCTCGGCACCGACGCCCTGATCCCGCACCGGATCAAGTTCCAGAAGTTCGGCCGCTAGGCTGAGACGTCTCGCTTGAGCTAGGGTCGTCTCCTCACGAAGGAGGCGACCATGGCCAAGGTGCTGGGGCTCGGCGGTGTGTTCTTCAAGGCGAAGGACCCGGCGGCTTTGACCGCCTGGTACCAGCGCGTGCTTGGCTTTCCGGCCAGCGACTATGGCGTGATGTTTCCTCACCCCGAGGTGGGCTTCACTCTCTGGTCGCCGTTCAAGGCCGATACGACCTACTTCGAGCCGTCGACCAACCCCTACATGATCAATTTCCTCGTCGATGACATCGACGGGGTGATCGCGGCGGCCGCCGAGCAGGGCGTCGAGCCCACGGGACGGCAGGACGAGTCCTACGGCCGCTTCGCCTGGTTCGTGGATCCCGAGGGCGCCAAGGTCGAGATCTGGCAGCCACTGGAAGAAGCGTCGGGCTGAACGCATGGCCGACAAGCCCGCGATCCTGATCGTGCAGCCGCATCTCGGGCCGGTGGACGGGCTGCTGGCCGGCGCCTTTGAATGTCACCGAGCGTGGGAAGAGCCGACCGCTGAGGCGTTGGCGCGAATTGAAGCGCTGGTCGTGGCCGGCGAGTATCCGCTCGACAAGCCGCTGATCGAACGGCTGCCGGCGCTGAAGCACATCGCGGTGTTCACCTCGGGCTATGACGGCGTCGACGTGCCTTGGGCGCGGGCGCGCGGCCTGGTCGTGACCCACGCGGCCAACGTCAACGCCGAGGATGTGGCCGATCATGCGCTGGGGCTGATCCTGGCGTCGCGGCGGCGGATCGTCGATGGCGACCGGATCGTGAAGTCCGGCGGCTGGAAGCCCGAAGACCGGCTGCTGACGCCGTCGATGACCGGGCGGCGGGTCGGCCTGGTCGGACTCGGCGCCATCGGGGCGGGGCTGGCGCGACGGCTGGAGCCGATGGGCTGCGTGATCGCCTGGTGGGGGCCGCGCGACAAGCCGACGGCGCCCTGGCCTAAGGCGCCCGACCTCCTGAGTCTGGCGCGTGACAGCGAGGTGCTGGTGGTCTGCGCCAAGGCCAGCGAGGAAACGCGCGGCCTGATCGATGGCGCGGTTATCGAGGCGGTGGGGCCGCAGGGGCTGCTGGTCAATGTAAGCCGCGGCCAGTTGGTCGATGAGGACGCCCTGATCGCCGCCCTGAAGACCGGTCGGTTGGGGCAGGCGGCGCTGGACGTGTTTGCCGAGGAGCCAACGCCCGGCGAGCGCTGGGCCGACGTTCCGAACGTCGTGCTGACGCCCCATACCGCCGGCGCGACCCAGGAAGCAGTGCAGCGTATGTTCGGCCTGTTGCTGCAGAACCTGACCGCCGTGCTGGCGGGCGAACCGCCGGTGACGCCGGTTCCGGAAATCTGACTGCTCGATAACCGCACACCCCTTGACCGGGGCGGACATAAAGATATCTTTATGTCATTATGACCGTCTCAAGCGAACAGCTGGTCGAGATTCTTCGTGCGGCGGGCGAGCCGACGCGCCTGCGCATCCTGGCGCTGCTGGCGCATGAGGAGCTTTCGGTCCTCGAACTCGGCCGCATCCTCGATCAGAGCCAGCCGCGCGTGTCGCGCCACCTGAAGCTGCTGGCCGAGGCCGGGCTGGTCGAGCGCTTCCCGGACGGCGCCTGGGTGTTCTACCGCCTGGCGGCGGGCGGGGAGGGGCGCACCCTGGTGGAGCAGGCCCTGGCGCTGGTCGATCCAGCCGACGCCGGCGCCGTGCGCGACGTCGGGCAACTGGCCGCCGTGCGCGCCGAACGCTCGGACGCGGCCGCTTCCTACTTCGCGCGCAACGCCGCGCGCTGGGACGAAATCCGCTCGCTCTACGTCGACGAGGCCGAGGTGGAGGCCGCCGTGCTGGCCGCCGCGGGGGCGGGGCCATTCGACCGACTGATCGATCTTGGGGCCGGCACCGGCCGTATGCTGACCCTGCTGGGCGGCCGGGCGCAGAGCGCCGTCGGCCTCGATCTGTCGCAGCAGATGCTGAACATCGCCCGCAATGAAGTGGCCAAGGCGGGCCTCGCGGCCTGCGAGCTGCGGCACGGCGACATTTTCGCGACGCGCCTGCCCGATGGCGCGGGCGATCTGGTGACCGTGCACCAGGTGTTGCACTACCTGGGCGATCCCGCCGCCGCCGTGGCCGAGGCCGCACGCCTGACCGCGCCGGGCGGCAAGCTGGTGATCGTCGATTTCGCGCCGCACGAACTGGAGTTCCTGCGCGAGCAGCATCAGCACCGCCGCCTCGGCTTCTCCGACGAGGAGATGCATCGCTGGCTGGCGGGCGCGGGTCTGGAGCCGCTGGAGCCCCAGGCCTTGGCCCCGGCGCGCGCCGGCGGTCTGACGGTGAAGGTATGGACGGCGCGGCGCGCCGCCAATGTGGAAAGGAGCGCCGCATGAGCGCCCAAGCGTCTGTCGCAACTCCCCGCGTGATCGGCCCGGTGGCCCTGGCCGGCGAGCGCGGCCCGGCGCGTGGTCCGCGCGTGTCGTTCGAATTCTTCCCGCCGAAGACGCCCGAGGCGGAAGAGACGCTGTGGAACTCGATCGGCCGCCTGGCCCCGCTGGCCCCGAGCTTCGTCTCGGTGACCTATGGCGCGGGCGGCTCGACCCGAGAGCGCACCCACCGCACGGTGCGCCGTATCCTCGATGAGACGACGCTGAAGCCCGCCGCGCACCTGACCTGCGTCGAGGCCAGCCGCGAGGAAGTGGACGAGGTGATCCGCGAGTACTGGGACGCGGGCGTGCGCCACATCGTGGCCCTGCGCGGCGATCCGCCCTCGGGCGTCGGCGGTGTCTATGTTCCCCGCGCGGACGGCTACGCCAACGCCACCGAACTGACCGCCGCCATCACCCGCATCGCGCCCTTCGAAGTGATGATCGGAGTCTATCCCGAGAAGCACCCGGAAAGCCCGTCGCTGCAGCACGACATCGACGTGCTGAAGGCCAAGGTGGATGCCGGGGCGACCACGGCGATCAGCCAGTTCTTCTTCGACATCGACGCCTTCCTTCGCTTCCACGACAAGGTGCGCGACGCCGGGATCACCATTCCGATCCTGCCGGCGATCATGCCGGTGACCAACTTCAAGGGCCTGGTGAAGATGGCCGCCGCCTGCGAGGCGAGCGTGCCGGCCTGGCTGGGCAACCTGTTCGACGGGCTGGACGGCGATCCGGACACCCGGCGGCTGATCGCCTGCTCGGTGGCCGCCGAGATGTGCGCCAAGCTGGAAGAGCAGGGCTTCTCCGACTTCCACTTCTACACCCTGAACCGAGCCGACCTCGTCTACGCCATCTGCCGGGTGCTGGGCGTGCGCGAGCCGGTCCAAAGCGAGGCGGCGGCATGAAGAAGGCGATCCTCATCGCGGCGGCGCTGACCGCCCTGGCTGGCGGTGCGCAGGCGCAGGACTCGAGCTGGGCCCAGTCGGCCAAGCCGTTCCGCATCCTCGACAACACCTACTACGTCGGCACGCGAGGCCTCGCGGCCTATCTGATCACCACGCCGCAGGGGCACATCCTGCTGGACGTCGGCCTGCCGCAGAACGCCAGCGTGGTGGAGCAGAACATCGCCGCCCTCGGCTTTAAGCTGAGCGACATCAAGATCCTGCTGATCAGCCATGCGCACTACGACCACTCGGGCGGCGTGGCCAAGCTGAAGGCCGACACCGGCGCGCAGCTGGTGGTGGCCCAGGGCGACGTCTACGCGATGGAAAAGGGCGTCTATCCGGGCTCGGAGCAGGTGAAGGCGTTCGACTTCCCGCCGGCCAAGGTGGATCGGGCGATCAAGGACGGCGACACCGTCAGCCTCGGCGGCGTGACCTTGACCGCCCACATCACCGCCGGTCACACGGCGGGGTGCACGACCTGGACCTGGCCGGTGAAGGATGGGGCCGCGACCCACACCGCCCTGAATTTCTGCAGCGCCTCGGTGGCGGCCAACAGCCTGGTTCCGCCGCAGTACCCGGGCATCGTCGCCGACTACAAGAAGACCTTCGCCACCGCCCGCGCCATCAAGGGCGACGTGATCCTCGGCCCGCACGCCGAGTTCGTAGACCTGTGGGGCAAGCAGGCGAAGATCGCGGCGGGCAAGCCGAGCCCGTTCATCGACCGCGCCGCCTATGAGCGGCTGCTGGATCGCCAGGAGGCCGCGTTCAAGGCCGACCTCGCCCGTCAGGAAGCCCGCAAGTGACCACGCCCCCGACCAATCGCACCGAGCGCATCGCCGCCCTGAAGGCGGCCGCCAAGGAGCGCATCCTGATCCTCGACGGGGCCTGGGGCGTGATGATCCAGCGTCGCAAGCTGGATGAGGCCGATTTCCGCGGCGAGCGTTTCGCCGCCCACGTCGGCCAGATGAAGGGCAACAACGACATCCTGTGCCTGACGCGGCCGGACATCGTGGCCGAGCTGCACGACCAGTATTTCGCCGCCGGCGCCGACATCTCCGAGACCAACACCTTCTCGGCGACGACCATCGCCCAGGATGACTACAAGCTGGACGCCCAGGCGGTGCGCGACATCAACCTGCAGGGCGCGCGCCTCGCCCGCGAGGCCGCCGATCGCTGGACGGCCAAGGAGCCGCACAAGCCGCGCTTCGCCGCCGGCTCGATCGGTCCGCTGAACAAGATGCTGTCGATGTCGTCCGACGTGAACGATCCCGGCGCGCGGCTGGTGACCTTCGAGGAGGTCTACGAGGCCTACAGCGAGCAGGTGCGAGCGCTGCACGAGGGCGGGGTCGATCTCTTCCTGATCGAGACGATTACCGACACCCTGAACTGTAAGGCGGCGCTGAAGGCGATCATGGACCTCGAGGACGAGGGCTATGAGCCGCTGCCGATCTGGATCTCGGGCACCATCACCGATCGCTCGGGCCGCACGCTTTCCGGCCAGACGGCCGAGGCGTTCTGGAACTCGGTGAAGCACGCCAAGCCGTTCGCCGTGGGTTTCAACTGCGCCCTGGGCGCCGACCTGATGCGGCCGCACGTGGCCGAGCTGGCGCGGATCGCCGACACCCTGGTGGCGGCCTATCCCAACGCGGGCCTGCCCAACGCCTTCGGCGAGTACGACGAGGAGCCGCACGAGACGGCGCATGAGTTGCACGAGTGGGCCAAGGCCGGGCTCGTCAACATCCTTGGCGGCTGTTGCGGCACGACTCCCGATCACATTCGTCACGTTGCTGACGAAGTGCGCGATGTGGCGCCCCGGGCGCCCGCGGAACGTCCGAAGGGGCTGCGTCTGGCCGGTCTCGAACCGTTCGAACTCGTCGGCTGAGCAGGAAGCGGCCAGTCTGGCGATGCATCAACAAGGACGCTTCCATGATCCGGACTTTCCTGACGACCATCGCCGTGCTCGGCGCCATGGCGGGCATGGCCCATGCGCAGGTGACTCGCACCGGCGCGCCGACCGCCGCGATCGCCGCCACGGCGACCGTGCCCGCCGGCACGGACCTGATCTTCCTGTCCGGTCAGCTGCCCAGCGCGGTGACGCCGGCCACGACGCCGCCCAGCTTCGGCAATACCGAGACGCAAGCCGAGAGCGTCTTCACCAAGATCGCCGACCTCTTGAAGACCCAGGGGCTGACGGAAGGCGACGTGGTCAAGATGACCGTGTTCCTGTCGAAGGATCCGGCCAAGGGCGCGATGGACTTCGCCGGCATGATGGCCGCCTACGGTCGCCACTACGGCACCGCCGCCCAGCCCAACAAGCCGACGCGTTCGACGGTCGAGGTGGCCAACCTGGTCTCGGCGGGCGCGTTCATCGAGGTGGAAGTGATCGCCGCCAAGAAGAAGTAGGCCCACGCCTTGGCGGCGCCTTCCGCAGAGGAGGGCGCCGCTGATGGCCGTCGATCCGAAACTCGCGCTCTCCGCCGTCGAGGTGGAGATGATCCGCGACCTGCGCAGCCGCATGAACCGGCGCGCGGTCAGCCCGCAGGCGGCCGCGACCCTGGGCGGTGTGGTCTACAAGGCCTGCGCCCGCTGGGGCATCGACCCCAACGCCACCCCCATCAGCCTGACGCCCGCCGAGGTGGTGGCCGCCGCCGCCGAGGCCGATCTGGCGCGCCTGTCGCAGATCGCGCGGGGGCTGGAAGACTATCGCCAATCGGCGCCGACACGCTGGCCCCACGCCGTGGCCGCGGGCGCCCCGCAATCCATCCTGACGCGCCGCCTGGTCCTGGCCGGCCGCGAAGCCCCCAAGTCCGAGTAAGAGTTCGATGCGCCCTGTCTTCGTCAACGTCGGTGAACGCACCAACGTCACCGGTTCGGCCAAGTTCAAGCGGCTGGTCGTCGACGGCAACTATGCCGAGGCGCTGTCGGTGGCGCGCCAGCAGGTCGAGGCCGGCGCTCAGGTCATCGACATCAACATGGACGAAGGCCTGCTCGACTCGAAGGTGGCGATGGTCACCTTCCTGAATCTGCTCGCCGCCGAGCCCGATATCGCCCGCGTGCCGATCATGGTCGACAGCTCCAAATGGGAGGTGATCGAGGCCGGGCTGCAGACGGTGCAGGGCAAGTGCATCGTCAACTCGATCAGCATGAAGGAGGGCGAGGAGAAGTTCCTCGCCGAAGCCCGCAAATGCCTGCGCTACGGCGCGGCCGTGGTGGTGATGGCGTTCGACGAGGCCGGCCAGGCCGACACCTGCGCGCGCAAGGTCGAGATCTGCACCCGCGCCTATCACACCCTGGTCGACAAGGTGGGCTTCCCGCCCGAGGACATCATCTTCGACCCCAATATCTTCGCCGTGGCGACGGGGATCGAGGAGCACGACAACTACGCGGTCGACTTCATCGAGGCGACGCGGATCATCAAGCAGACCCTGCCCTATGCGCGGGTTTCGGGCGGCGTTTCGAACGTGTCGTTCAGCTTCCGCGGCAACGAGCCGGTGCGGCGGGCGATCCACTCGGTGTTCCTCTACCACGCCATCAACGCCGGCATGGACATGGGCATCGTCAACGCCGGCGACTTGCCGGTCTATGACGATATCGACCCCGAGCTGCGCGAGGCCGTCGAGGACGTGATCCTCAACCGCAAGCCCAAGGCCGGCGGCTCGCAGACTGAGCGGCTGGTGGAGCTTGCCCCGAAGTACAAGGGCGACGCGGGCGCGCAGAAGGTCGCCAACCTGGAATGGCGCAACGGCACGGTCGGCGAGCGCCTGACCCACGCCCTGGTCAACGGCATCACCGAGTTCATCGACGCCGATACGGAGGAGGCGAGGCTCGCCGCCGAACGGCCGCTGCACGTGATCGAAGGCCCGTTGATGGACGGGATGAACGTGGTCGGCGACCTGTTCGGTTCGGGCAAGATGTTCCTGCCGCAGGTGGTGAAGTCTGCGCGGGTGATGAAGCAGGCGGTGGCCTGGCTGATGCCGTTCATGGAGGCCGAGAAGGAAGGCCAGCCGCGCTCCAGCGCCGGCAAGATGGTGATCGCCACGGTGAAGGGCGACGTGCACGACATCGGCAAGAACATCGTCGGTGTGGTGCTGCAGTGTAACAACTATGAGGTCGTCGACCTTGGAGTGATGGTGCCGACCGAGCGCATCCTCGAGGCGGCCATCGAGCACAAGGCCGACATGATCGGCCTTTCGGGCCTGATCACCCCGTCGCTGGACGAGATGGTCTACGTGGCCTCCGAGATGCAGCGGCGCGGGTTCGATATTCCGCTGCTGATCGGCGGGGCGACCACCAGCCGGACGCACACGGCGGTGAAGATCGAACCGTCCTACCCGGCGGGCGGGGTGACCTATGTGCTGGACGCCAGCCGGGCGGTGGGCGTGGTCTCGGGCCTGCTCGGCTCGGACAAGGACAAGATCAAGGCCGACACCAAGGCCGAGTATGTGAAGATCCGTGAGCAGTTCGCGCGCGGCCAGGAGGCCAAGGCCCGCGTCTCCATCGAGAACGCGCGCGCCAATCCGCACCCGATCAACTGGGGTGAGATCGAGAAGCCGAGCTTCCTGGGGACCCAGAGCTTCGAGAGCTATGACCTCGCGGACCTTGCCCGCCACATCGACTGGACGCCCTTCTTCTCAACCTGGGAACTGGCGGGTCGATATCCCGACATCCTGACCGACGACGTGGTCGGGGAGGCGGCGACCGACCTCTTCAAGGACGCCCAGGCGATGCTGAAGCGGATCGTCGAGGAGAAGTGGTTCACGGCGCACGGCGTCGTCGGCTTCTGGCCCGCCAACGCCCAGGGCGACGACATTATCGTGTGGGCCAATGAGGAGCGGACGACCGAGCTCGCGCGCTTCCACACCCTGCGCCAGCAGATGCAGAAGTCGGCCGGCAAGGCCAATGTCGCCCTGTCCGACTTCGTCGCGCCGCTGGGCGTCGGGAAGGACTACATCGGCGCCTTCGCGGTGACCTCGGGCCATGGCGAGGACGAATGGGTCGCCAAGTTCAAGGCGGCGGGGGACGACTACTCGGCGATCATGGCCTCCGCCCTAGCCGACCGTCTGGCCGAGGCCTTCGCCGAAGCCCTGCACTACCGCGTGCGCACCGAGCTCTGGCCCTACGCCGTCGATGAGGCGTGGGACGCCGAGGCCATGATCGCCGAGAAGTATCGCGGCATCCGCCCCGCCCCCGGCTATCCGGCCCAGCCCGACCACACCGAGAAGGCGACGCTGTTCCAGCTGCTGGGCGCCGAGAAGGCGGCGGGCATGACCCTGACCGAGAGCTACGCCATGTGGCCCGGCGCGGCGGTGAGCGGCCTCTACTTCGCCCACCCCGAGGCGCACTACTTCGGCGTCGGCAAGATCGATCGCGATCAGGTCGAGGACTACGCCCGGCGGAAGGGCTGGAGTATCGAGACCGCCGAGCGCTGGCTCGCGCCGATCCTGAACTACAAGTAGGGCCTAGGCCTCACCGGTCTTGGCGGTGCGGCGGTTGGCGGCGCGGGTCTTGGGGCCCTGGCCGCGGTCGGCCTCGGTGCGGATCGGGCGATTGGCGTTGGTGCCGCCCTGCTGCAGGCCGTCATCGCCCAGCGCATCGCCTTCGTCCATGTAATCCGGCATCTCGCCTGCGGCCGGTGCAGCCAGGGTGGAGTCAGCGACATTGGGCGCCGCGTAGGTGCGCGGCTCAGGCCGTACGGCGCGGTTCTGCTCGACGGCGCGGTCGTTGGGTTGGCCGGAGCCAACAACGCTGTTCTGCTCCGTCGCCTTGGGCGAATTGACGTTCTGATGGGGCATGGCCGTCCTCCTTGCCCCAGTTCAAACCGCCTGGTCGGCGGCCCGTTCCCCTAAAACGACAGGCCGGGACCGACCGGCGGGATGGTCTCGCCGGCGCCGAGCGGGCGGCGCATGAAGACGATGTCGACCCAGCGGCCGTGCTTGAAACCGGCGGCCTCGACCGTTCCCGAGTGGGTGAAGCCGAGGGATTTGTGCAGACCGATGGAGGCGGCGTTTCCGCTGTCTCCGACGCAGGCGATCATCTGGCGCAGGCCCATAGCCTCGCAGTCGGCGATGACCCGGGAGAGCAGGGTTTTGCCGAGGCCGCGGCCCACCGCGTCGGGGGCGATGTAGACGCTGTCCTCCACCGTGTGGGCGTAGCCGGCGCGGGGGCGGAAGACGCCGGCATAGGCGTAGCCGGCGATACGGCCGTCGAGCTCGGCGACGAGGTAGGGCAGGCCGTGGGCCAGGATGCCCGCCATGCGTTCGGCCATGGTTTCAGCGCTGGGCGGCGTCAGGTCGAAAGTGCCAAGGCCATGAGTGACGTGGTGGCCGTAGATGGCCGCCAGGGCAGGGGCGTCGGCCGCCGTGGCGGGGCGCAGGACAACGTCGCTCATCGGGTCCAGCCTCGCTCCACCGCCCAGATGGCGAAGGCGTAGTCGAGGGCGATCTCCTTGAGGAAGTCGAAGCGGCCCGACGCGCCGCCGTGACCGGCTTCCATGTTCATCTTGAGCAGGACGGGAGCATCGCCTGTCGTCACTTCGCGCAACCGGGCGACCCACTTGGCAGGCTCCCAATAGGTGACGCGGGGATCGGAGAGGCCGCCGGTGGCGAGGATGGCGGGGTAGGGCTCGGCCTTGATGTTGTCGTAGGGGCTGTAGGCCGCGATGTAGTCATAGGCGGCCGGGTCGGAGGTGGGGTCGCCCCACTCCGGCCACTCGGGCGGAGTGAGCGGCAGATCGACGTCGCTCATGGTGTTCAGCACATCGACGAAGGGCACGGCCCCGATCACGCCGGCGAAGAGGTCGGGGCGCAGGTTGGCGGTGGCGCCGACCAGCATGCCGCCGGCCGAGCCGCCGTAGATGACGACCTTGTCCCTGGCGCCGTAACCCTCGGCGACGAGGTGTTCGGCGCAGGCGACGAAGTCGGTGAAGGTGTTGGTCTTCTTGAACTTCCGCCCGTCGAGGAACCAGCCCCAGCCCTTCTCGGAGCCGCCGCGCACGCAGGCGGTGGCCCAGACCCAGCCGCGGTCGACGAGGCTTAGGTTGCGGATCGAGAAGCTGGCGTCGAGGGCGTGGCCGTAGGAGCCGTAGCCGTAGAGCATCAGCGGCGCGGAACCATCGAGCGGGGTGTCGGCGCGGGCCAGGACGAAGATCGGCACACGCTCGCCATCGGGGGCGACGGCGTCGAGGCGGCGGGTGACATAGGCCGCCGGATCGTGGCCCGAGGGGATTTCCTGGGTCTTGCGCAGCGTCCGCTCGCGCGTGGCCATGTCGTAGTCGAACCACTGACGCGGCGTGGTGGGCGAGTTGTAGATCAGGCGGAAACTGCGGGTGTCGTACTCCAGGCCCGGCTCCAGCCCGAGGGCGTAGGCCTCTTCCTCGAAGGCCACGGTGTGCTCCTCGCCTGAAGCCGAGGTGACGACGATGCGGTTGAGGGCGTCGACGCGGTCGAGGCGGACGAACCAGTCCTTGAAGGCCAGGGTTCCGGCGATCAGGCGGCCGGGCTCGTGGGCGACCCAATCCTTCCAGTGGGCGCGGCCGGGCGTCGCCTCGGGGGCGGTGACCAGCTTCCAGTCGACGGCGCCGTCCACATTGGTGCGGATGACGAACTGGCCGCGCCAGTGCTCGACTTCGTAGCGGACACCGGTCTCGCGCGGGGCCAGCACGACCGGGGCGGCGGTGGGATCGGAGGCGGGGATCAACCAGGCTTCGCTGGTTTCCTGATTGCCGGCGCCGACCACGATGAAGGCGTCCGAAGCGACGACGCCGACGCCGAGGAAGAAGCCATCGTCCGGCTCCTCGTAGACCAACGCGTCGTCACCGCCGCGCGCGGGGCGGCGGAAGATCTTGGCGGGGCGGCCCTCTTCGTCGCGCCAGGTCCAGAACAGCCATTGCGAGCAGGGCGAGAAGCAGAAGTCGCCAGTGCTGCTGTCCACAGGCTCGGAGACGATCTCGCCGGTCGCCAGGTCTTTCACGAAGATGCGGCAGACCTCCGAGCCCTGTTCGTCGACCGCCCAGGCGAAGAGGGCGTGGTCGGGCGAATGGGCGGCGGCGTTGACCGAGTAGAACGGCTTGCCCTGCGCCTCGACTTCTTCATCGAGCAGCACCGTTTCGGGGCCGCCGTCGCGGGCGGTGCGGACGTGGCGCGGGTGTTGGGCGCCGGTCTCGTAGCGGACGGCGTAGGCGAAAGGTCCGTCGGGGGCGGGGACGGAGCTGTCGTCCTCCTTGATGCGGCCCTTCATCTCGGCGAACAGCGCGGCCTGCAGCGCCTCGGTGCCGGCGAGCATGGCCTTGGTGTAGGCGTTCTCGGCTTCGAGATGGGCCTTGATGTCCGCGCGGATGACCGATGGGTCGCGCAGCACCGCCCGCCAGTTCTCGTCCTTCAGCCAGGCGTAGTCGTCGGTGCGGCTACGACCGAGTTGCTCAATGGTCTTGCCTAGCTTGCGGGCAGGCGGCGGGGCTGAACTATGGTTAACGGACATGAAATCCAATTGGGGGGAGGCTGCGTCAGTCCGCCAACTTGGCGACGCGGTCCCGTACGGTCAAATACCCGCACGGGGGAAGAGTTCTCAACGATGCCCATCGATCTATCCGTCGATCTGATCAAGGCGACCGTGCAGCTTGAGCAACCGCTCGGCGACGGCTCGCGCAGCGTGGGCACGGGTTTCCTGGTGAGCGCCCCCACGGCGGACGGCAAGCCGCGCACCATCCTGATCACCGCCGGCCACGTGCTGGAGAAGATGCCGAAGGCGGACGCCCGCATCGGCTACCGCGTGCAGGCTCAGGACGGCGTCTGGCGCTACGACCCGCAAGCCTTGAAGATCCGCGCCGGCAAGGACGCCGCGCCGGTCTGGACCAAGCACCCGACCCGCGACGTGGCCGCCATGGTCATTGATGCTCCGCCCGAGTTCGCGCGCGCGGCCATTCCGCTGGACTGGCTGGCCAGCGACGCCACCTTCACCGACGACGACATCCGTCCGGGCGACGAGATGATGGCGCTCGGCTTCCCGCGCGGCCTGGCCGCCAACGCGGCGGGATTCCCGATCCTGCGCGCCGGCCGCATCGCCTCCTATCCGCTGGCGCCCTCTGCCGCCTTCCCGACGTTCCTGCTCGATTTCTCGGTGTTTCCGGGCAACTCCGGCGGGCCGGTGTTCATGTCGCAGACCGCCCGTCGCCGCGGCGGGGCCGCCGACGGCAAGGACGCCCAGTTCATCGCCGGCATCCTGACCCAGCAGGTGGAGATGTCGGGCGAGCGGCTCGAGATCGGCATCGTCACCCACGCCCGATACATCCGCGAGACCGTGGCGCTGCTTGATGACCCCACAGTGTCGACGACCCTTGCGGAGGCCTCACCGCCGATCAGCGAGACGCAGGGCGCCGTCAACGCCATGGCGGTCGCAGTTCCCTAAGACGCTCCCACGGCGGTTTCGCAAACGCCTGGTTAACGGCCATCTGTTGTGATGTCGGTGCGCGCCGTGGGCGCGCCGACTGCCGCGGAGACCGCATCGCTGATGAGCGAGCCTGCGCCCCTGATCGAACTGCCGGACGAGGACGAGGCCGCGCCGGCTCCCGTCGCCGCGGCGGTGCGCCCTTCGCGGGCGCGATCGGCCTTGCTCAAGCGGCTGGCCGACGTGGTCTGCCTGCCGAGCAGCCGGGTGAACGCGTTCGAGCGGGCGGTGACCGCCGACCTGCTGGTCGAGATGCTGCGCGAGGCCGGCGTCGAGGAACGCGGCCGTGTCGCGCGCCGCCTTTCCACCCTGGGGGACGTGCCCAGCATCTTGGTGCGCCTGTTGCTGCGGGACGCCGTCGAGGTGTCCAGGCCTCTGCTGGTCGATTGCGCGACCCTGGGCGACGCTGACCTCGTGGACTGCGTCCGCGCCGCCACTCTGGAGCATCGCCGCCTCGTGGCCCTGCGCCGCGGGGTGAGCGAGATGGTGGCGGACGCCCTGGTCGAGTCCGGGCAGGCGCTGGTGATCGAGGCGCTGCTGCGCAACGAGACCGCCAAGCTCAGCCACATGGCTCTCGAGTTGATCGTGGCGGCGACGCGCGACAACGCCCACCTCATCGCGCCGCTGCTGCGCCGCGCGGAGCTGAGGCCGAGCCATGCCTATGTGATGTTCTGGTGGGCCGACGCCCAGTGTCGCAAGACCATTCTCCAACGCTTCGCCGTTGATCGGCAGGTGCTGCAGGAGGCCGTCAGCGACATCTTCAGCATGGCGGCCGAAGAGGGATGGCAGGACCCCCTCTCCCGCAAGGCCCTGCAGTTCATCGAGCGCCGGCAGCGCAACCGGGCGGCCATCGCCAAGAGCGCCTTCGCCAGCCTGGACGAAGCCGTGGCCGCCGCGGCGAACGGACTGACGCGCGAGACCGCCGAAGAGATCGCCTACCTTTCAGGTCTCAAGCCGATGACGGCGGCCAAGATCTTCACCGATCCTGGCGGGGAGCCGTTGGCTATCCTGTGCAAGGCGACAGGGCTGCCGCGCGTGGCCATCAAGGCGCTGTGGCGCGGCCTGCGGCGTCGGGAAGCCGATCCGTCGGGCGGCATAACGCCGCAGTTGGAAAGGGTGATGGAGATCTTCGATACTGTCGCCGTCGATCGCGCGCAGACTGTATTGCGATACTGGAATTGGTCATTGTCGTCCGCAATGACGCCTGCACTGATGAAGGCTATCCGCGAAGGCGACGAAGCGGCGATCGATGAATATTCCGCGCCGCAGAAGGCAGCGATGCTGGCGCTGTCTCGCGAATTCGGCCGATAGCGCTCCCAAGGACGGGTAAACCAAATATCGCTGTTCGCTACTGCGGCATTAGGGGGCGGCAGACAACCTAGAGTTACCGACTCAGGGTAAGGACAGGCGGTCCTTACAATTCAGTGGTTGCATGGTCCGACACCTGTATATATGTCGGCTTCCAAGCTGTGTTTGATTCAACAGCGGAACAATTCAAGCCGACAAGGTCTGGACAGGTCTCATGGACGACAAATCGGAAATCATCGAGATGACGGCGGACATCGTCTCCGCCTATGTCGGCAACAATAGCGTCGCCGCCAACGATCTCCCCGCGCTGATCCAGAGCATCCACCGCGCCCTGACCGGCGTGGCCGGCGGTGAAGCCCCGGTGGAAGTCGCGCCGCGCGAGCCCGCGGTGCCGGTGAAGCGCTCGATCACCCCGGATTACCTCGTCTGCCTGGAAGACGGCCGCAAGTTCAAGTCGCTGAAGCGCCACCTGCGCACCAAGTACAACATGAGCCCGGAAGACTATCGGGCGAAGTGGGGCCTGGCGAAGGACTATCCGATGGTCGCTCCCAACTACGCCAAGGCCCGTTCGGACCTGGCCAAGCAGATGGGTCTCGGCCAGGGCGGCCGGAAGCCGGCCCGCAAGGGTCGCTAAGCGATCCCAGATCGATTTCGAAACGCCCGCCGCTCCTCCGAGCGGCGGGCGTTTTCGTTTTCAGGCCTTCGCGGGCGATTCACGGCTTGAGGTCGTGCAAGATGGAAAATCTTGTCGCAGGCCTGCCTTTGCGCTTGCCAGCGATTCGGTGATTAAGCGATAGTGAATCACCGTGATTCCAACGGGTTGTTAAGGAATCTGAACATGGCAGCGCAACTGGGCGCCTCCGCCGTAGCCGCAAGGGCTCACGAGGAGATGTTCAGCTATTGGGCCTCCCTGCGTAAGGGCGGACGCCTGCCGTCGCGCGCCGACTTTCAGCCCGGTTTCGTCAAGCGCCTGCTGCCCACCGTCAGCCTGATCGATGTGAAGCACGAGCCGCGCGACTATCGCCTGCGTCTCGCCGGCACCGGTCTTTACAGCGTCTACGGCCGCGAGATCACCGGCCACAGCCTGAACGACGTCTACAACAGCGCCGCCGCGGACTACTGGCGCGCCGAGCTGGACAAGATCGTCGATGGTCGCCGTCCTGGTGTGGGGTGCCACAGCATGGCCTGGCGCGGGGCGTCGCATACCTCGATCCTGTGGCTGCGCCTGCCGCTGTCGAGCGATGGGCGCAACGTCGACATGATCCTCGGCTACGACGCCGTGGTCGGCGTGCAGGCCGACGCCTCGGGCATTCGCGCGGCCTAAGAAGGCCCCAAGTCGCTCCGGTTCTAGAAGACGTAGAACAGCAGAACGACCGCCAGAGCGACGACGGCCAGCGCCGTTGAGACGCGCAGCACCGTGGTCATGCCTTTGACGTTCTCGCCCTGACGGGCTTCGGTCGGGGTTTCTTCGATGTGTTCGCCTTGAACCTGCATGGCTCCGCCTCCTCATCGTCGCGGCGAAGGCGCCGCTTCGAGAGGTAAACGCGCGAGAAGGGCTTTCAGGCCCGAGCCTGGGTGTCAGGCCAGGGCGGCGGCGTCGCGGCGGATGCGGCCGACCATGGAGAACAGGCCGTTGGAGCGCTGCGGCGTCAGGGCGGCGGGCAGGCCGAGGCGCTCGAGGCCGGCCTTGGCGTCGAAGGCGAGAATCTCCGCCGGGGTGTGGCCGGAATAGAGCTTGAGCAGCAGGGCGACGTTGCCGCGGCTGATGTGTCCGTCGC
Organism: Caulobacterales bacterium; assembly: GCA_017307205.1. Taxonomy (GTDB): domain Bacteria; phylum Pseudomonadota; class Alphaproteobacteria; order Caulobacterales; family Caulobacteraceae; genus Caulobacter. The sequence continues at coordinate 4,361 of JAFKGN010000177.1, read as the reverse complement.
TGTCGGCGCGGAAGGCGACCGTGCCGTCGGCTTGCGGGTCGGTGACCAGCCAGACGCGGCTGGCGCAGCCCTGGACGCGATTGGATTCGGTCTTGTCGGCGTCGGCGAGCGGGGGGAGGGCCTTGCCGAGATCGAGGACATACGCGGGCTGCTCCTCCCAGCCGCCCAGGAGGTCGAAGTCCTCAGCGAGGGCCGAGAGAGTGTCGTCGATCGAGTTCATGGGCGCGAGGTAGGCCGCCGGGCGTCTGATAACAAGCGGTCTAGCCGCCCGCCCCGCGCTGGAAGCTTTCGACCAGGCTGCCGCAGACCAGGCGCCAGCCATCGACCAGCACGAAGAAGATCAGCTTGAACGGCAAGGAGACCACCACGGGTGGCAGCATCATCATGCCCATACTCATCAGCACGCTGGCGACCACGAGGTCGATGACCAGGAAGGGGATGAACAGCAGGAAGCCGATCTCGAAGGCGCGCTTCAGCTCCGAGATCATGAAGGCCGGGGTGACGACGCGCAGCGGCGTGGCCTGGGCGTTGGCCGGGCGCTCGATCTTCGACAGGCGGACGAAGAGGGCGAGATCGTCCGGATCCACCTGGCGCAGCATGAAGGTCTTCACCGGCTCGCCGGCGGCTTCGAAGGCTTGTGGCAGCTCCATCTGGCGGTCGAGCAGGGGTTTGACCCCGTTATCGTAGGACTGCTGGAAGGTCGGACCCATGACGATGGCGGTCAGGAACAGCGCCAGGCTGGTGATCACGACATTGGGCGGGCTTTGCTGCAGGCCGATGGCGGTGCGCAGCAGGGAGAGGACGACCACGATCCGCACGAAGGAGGTGGTCATGATGACGATCGACGGCGCCAGCGACAGGACGGTCAGCAGGCCGACCAGCTGAACGACGCGCTCGGTCAGGCCGGCGCCGGTGCCGAGGTCGATGTTGAGCGCCTGGGCGGTGGCCAGGGCCGGCCAGCTGATCGAGGCGAGGGTGGTGATCAGGGCAAGCCAGCCGGCGCGGCGCATGTCGTCGCGATGCCAGTTGACCAGCTTCGGCAGTTTCGGGCGCTTCACGAGACGGTCTCCGCCTTGGTGGCGCGGGGTTTTGGGGCAGGGGCGGCGTCGCCGAGCAGGTGGCCTTCGCCGAGAAGGATCAGGCGCTCCTTGCCGTCGAGGCTGACCAGCACCAGGCGGCGGGTCGGATCGAGCGGCAGGCTTTCGACGAGGGTGAGGCGGCGTTCGCGCCGGTTGGTCGCCGACTGCAGGCGCTGCATCCACTCGGGGCCGTACTTGCGCATGGCGACGGCCGCCAGGCCGATCAGGCCCAGCGTCACGGCCAGGGCGGCCACGGCGCGGATGAATTCGAGAATGTCCATCGGAAACGCGGACCCAGGGTGCGGACGACCACCCTCTGCGCCCGTAGGGTTAAAGCCCGATTAACCCTGTTCATTCACCATAATGAGGAACCTCGCGCGAATCCTCATGAACCTCGACGCCATCCCGCTGTTCGCCATGCTGAAGGGCCGCCTGGGCTATCTGGGCGACCGCGAGAAGGTGCTGTCCGAGAACATCGCCAACGCCTCGACGCCGGGCTACGCGCCCCGCGATCTGAAGGCCTTCGGATTCCAGGCGGCGATGGATCAACAGCCGGGCGGGCCGACGGTGATGGCCAACGGCGTGGCGAGCACCGCCGCGACCGGCATGACCCAGACCCAGGCGCAGCACATGCCGATGGTTTCACGCCGCAGCAGCGCGCACGGCGCCAAGGTGCTGAACGGCCAGAACGACAGCGAGACGACGCTCGACGGCAATGCCGTCGTGCTCGAGGAGCAGATGGTCAAGATGACCGAGGCGCGGATGGACTACGACGCGGCCATCACCTTCTACCAGCGGTCGCTGGGCCTGCTGCGCACCGCGGCCAAGGCGCCGGGCAAGTAAGGGGAGCGTAGGACATGCCGAGGATCCAGAGCGCCCCCGGGGCCACCATGAACATCGCCGCCAGCGCCCTGAAGGCGCAGCAGGCGCGGATGCGGGTGATCGCCGAGAACATGGCCAACTCCGACTCTGTCGCGCGGACGGACGGCGGCGATCCCTATCGCCGGCAGGTGCCGGTGTTCACGCCGCAGAAGGTGGTCGGCGGCGAGGGCGTGCAGTTGGCGCGCGTGGAGCCGGACCGCACGCCGTTCAAGGTCGAGTACAGCCCAGGACATCCCGGCGCCGACGCGCAGGGTTATGTGAAGCTGCCCAACGTCGACCCGCTGGTCGAGGCGATGGACATGCGCGAGGCGCAGCGCGCCTACGAGGCCAACCTCAATGTGATCGAGACCTCGCGCGCCATGCAGACGCGCACGCTCGATATTCTGAAGCGCTAAGGGGGACTGAGCCATGATCACCGCCCTAGCCGCCGCGAAGGCCTACGCCGCCAACCAGAGCTCGAGCATTGGGGGCATAGGCGGCGGCGACAAGGCCAGCGGCATGTCGTTCGGCGATGTGCTGTCCGACGTGATGAACGACACGGTTCACGCCACCAAGCAGGCGGAAAGCAAGATCGCCCAGGGCGTGGCCGGCAAGGCCGACATGATCGACGTGGTCACCGCCATATCGTCAGCGGAATCCAGCCTGGAAACGGTGATGGCCGTGCGCGACCAGGTGATCAGCGCCTACCAGGAAATCATGCGGATGCCGATCTGACGGCTGTTTACGCAAGGCCGCCCGCGGGCCTAAACCGGGGGCGTGCCCCCGTCCGATGAATCGCTAGCCGCGCCCGCCGCGCCGGCGCCGACTTCGAAATCCGCCGCCATCGAGCTGAGCCGCGTCTCCAAGACTTACGGTGAAGCCGCGGCGCTGAACGGCGTGTCGCTAAGCATCCGGCGGCGACAGTTCGTGGCCCTGGTTGGCGGTTCGGGCGCCGGCAAGACGACGCTGCTGAAGACCATCAACGCCTTGATCACGCCCGACAGCGGTTCGGTGAAGGTTGGCGGCCGGGAAGTCGCGACCATCGAGCCGAGCTTCCTGCGTCGCTCGATCGGCTATGTGTTCCAGGGCGTGTGCCTGTTCCCGCACATGACGGTGGGCGAGAACATCGCCATCACGCCGCGGCGCGGCGGCGCGCCGCCGGAAGCCCTGGCCGACCACGTGGAAGGGTTGCTGGATCTGGTCGGCCTGCCCCGCGAGTTCGCGGGCCGAATGCCGGACGCGCTTTCGGGCGGGCAACAGCAGCGTGTCGGCGTGGCGCGCGCCCTGGCGGCCAAGCCGCCGGTGATGCTGATGGACGAGCCGTTCGGCGCGCTCGACCCCGTCACCCGCGACGGCTTGGGCAACGATTTCCGCAAGCTGCACAACAAGTTGCGCCTGACGACCGTGATGGTGACGCACGATGTGATGGAGGCCGCGCTGCTGGCCGATCGCATCGTGGTGATGGACGAGGGGCGGATCATCGCCGACGACACGCCCGCGGCGCTGCTGGCGGGCCATGCGGACAAGCGCGTGAAGGCGCTCTTCGAGACGCCGCGGCGCCAGGCCGGGCGGGTGGCGCGCCTGCTGGTCGAAGGCGAGGCGGGGACCGAAGCCGACAACGAGCTGGAAGCGAGCGCCGCCGCCCGCGAGGACGAAGCGGCGGACAAGGAGGGCGGCGATGATGCCTGACGCCCTCGGCGTGGCCCTGGGCCTGCTGCCGCAATACCTCGCCTGGCACGTGCTGCTGAGCGCCGCCGCCTTGGCGCTGGGGCTGTTGATCAGCCTGCCGCTGGCGGTGGTGGCCTATCGACGGCCGCGCTTGCGCTGGCCGGCCCTGGCCTTCGCGGGGACGGCCCAGACGATCCCCTCGATCGCCATGCTGGCGCTGTTTTTCCCGGTGCTGCTCGCGGTTTCCGCCCTGAGCAGCAAGGTGTTCGGGCATGGGTTCTCGGCGCTCGGCTTCCTGCCTGCCCTGCTGGCCCTGGCGCTCTATTCGATGCTGCCGATCCTGCGGACGGCGATCACCGGCCTGACCGGGATCGATCCGGCGGTGATCGAGGCGGCGCGCGGCGTCGGCATGACCGATCAGGAGCGCCTGACGATGGTCGAGCTGCCGCTGGCGGCGCCGGTGATCATGGCCGGGGTGCGGACCGCCGCGGTGTGGACGATCGGGGCGGCGACCCTGGCGACGCCGGTCGGCCAGACCTCGCTGGGCAACTTCATCTTCTCCGGCCTTCAGACCGAGAACTGGGTCTTCGTGCTGGTGGGCTGCGCGGCGTCGGCCCTGCTGGCGCTGGCGGCTGATCAGTTGTTGGGCCTTATCGAGCGCGGACTCGCCAAGCGCAGCGCGCGGCGCATCCAGATCGGCGTCGGCGGCATCGCCCTAGGCGTCGTGTTGGCGATCCTGCCGCTGGTGATGAC
>JAFKGN010000011.1 GCA_017307205.1 Caulobacterales bacterium | reverse complement strand
AGGGCCTGGCCGATGGCCGCCTTCACCGTCTCCGGCTGGAAGGGCTTGGTGATCAGGAAGGTCGGTTCCGGGCGCTCGCCGGTCAGCAGGCGCTCGGGGAAGGCGGTGATGAAGATCACCGGCACGTCGAGGCGCGCCAGGATGTCCTTCACCGCATCGATGCCTGAGGAGCCGTCGGCCAGCTGGATGTCGGCCAGCACCAGGCCGGGCGTGCGGCGAGCCACGGCGTCGACCGCCTCTGTGCGGGTCGCGGCCACTTCCAGCACCTTGTGACCCAGTTCGGTGACCAGGGCCTCGATGTCGGCCGCGATCACCGGTTCGTCCTCGATGATCAGGACCTCGGTGGCCAGTTCGGCGTCGATCTCGGCCTGGGCTTCGGAGATCAAGCGTTCGACCTCTTCGAAGTCGGTGCCCAGGATCTGCGCGGCCTCGGTCGGGGTGAACCCTTCCAGGGCGGTGAGCAGGAACGCCTGACGCGAGCGAGGCGCGATGCGCAGCAGACGCTGGCCTGCGTCCTCGGCCTGGGCGCTGGTTTCCTCGCGGGGGCGACTCTCAAGCTGAGCGCCCGAGCTCAGCCATATGGCGTGGAACACATGATAGAGCGCCACGCGAGGCGACAGCGAGGCTTCGAGGGTCTGATCCCCCGCGGCCAAGGCCTCCAACGCGATCCGCACATAATGGTCGCCAGTGGTCTGGTCGCCAGTGAGAGCGCGCGCGTAGCGGCGAACGTAAGGCAGATGCGGCGCTAGCCGGGCGAGAAGACTCATGACCCCTCCCGTATTGAACGGTCTCTAAACATTAGACGCGGCTAGGGCGCTTGACGCCCACCCCCGCGATGGGAGGCAAACGCCCCCTGTTCACTATGGTTCCGCTTATCAACGGTCTGAGGCACAATAAACTAGCTTCACTGATGGAACCCTTTGCCGTGCAACGCCGTTTTGTCGCTCGAAGGCACCACGCAAACCGGGGGTTGGCGCTCTCTGAAGCGCCGTTTGGCATGATTGAACAACGCGACATGGACCAACGACGTAAAGGCGCTCCGGCGCTGGATGAAGCGCGCCTGCGCCAGCAGGCCATCGGCGTGAAGCTACGGCAGATGTTCGATCAGGTGGTCAACGAGCCGGTGCCCGACGAGTTTCTCGAAATCCTGCGCAAGGCTGAAAAGCCCGCGGGAGAACGCTGATCATGGCGGACAACGCGAAGGCCGCCCACGTCGACGATCCGGCCCGGGACAACCAGTTCAAGGGCGAACTGGTCAAGCTGATCCCCCACCTCCGCGCCTTCGCGCGGACCCTGACAGGCGATCCCACCGCCGCCGACGATCTGGCGCAGGACGCCATGATGAAGGCCTGGGACGCGCGTCAGAGCTTCCAGCTGGGCACCAATATGAAGGCCTGGACCTTCATGATCCTGCGCAACCAGTTCTACTCGGACAAGCGCCGGTCCTGGCGGCAAAGCCAGCTCGACCAGGAGGCCGCCGAGCGCACTCTGGTGGCGGTGGACGACCCCGAGGCCCCGGTGGCGCTGGACGAACTCCGCATGAGCCTGGCCATGCTGCCGGCCGAACAGCGCGAGGCCCTGATCCTCGTCGGCGCCGGCGGGTTTGCCTACGAGGAGGCTGCGGTCATCTGCGACTGCGCGGTCGGCACGGTGAAGAGCCGGGTCAGCCGGGCGCGGCGCGCCCTGCAGGCGATCCTCGAAGCCGGCGCCTATGACCGCGACGGCGGCGAAGCCGGCGAGGCGATGTTCGCCATCCTCGCCGAAGCGGAGCGGTTGAGCACAGTCCGGTGAAGCGTCCCTTCTGGCTGGCGTGGTCCGCCGACACGACGATCCGTGTTCGGCTGGCCGCCGTGCTGGCCGTGGCTCTGTTGCCGGTCCTGGCCATCGGGGCGGCGCAGTCTGTTTGGGCGTTCCGCAACGACGCCAACGCCCGCCGCGAGACGCTGCGCCAAGCCGCCCTCAGCGCCGCCACCACCACTCATGCACGGGTAGAGGCCGCCGGGGTGCTGCTGCAGACCCTGGGGCCGCGCGCCACCGGGCTGGAGTGCGCCTCACGTCTGGCGGAGATCGCCCGGCGTCTGCCCGGCTATGAAAATCTGATCCGTTTCGACCGCAACGGCCGCATGGTCTGCGCCTCGGCCACCGTGCCGCCCGACGCCGTGCGCGCCACGCGACCGTGGTTCTCTGCCTTGGCCGCCGGCGATCACCTCACCGCCAGCGGCTCGCCGGGCGTGGTCTATGCCAGCGAGCCGTCGCTGATCGCCGCTGTACGCGCCGAAGACGCCGAAGGGCGCTTCGACGGCGCCTTCGCGGCGGTGATGTCGCTCGCCAGCCTGAAGCCCGACACCAGCTATCCAGGCCTGCCGGACGGCGCCGAGGCGGGTCTCGCCGACCAGGCCGGACGCTATGTCGCCCTGACGGACGCGGCGATGTTTCCGCCTGCCCCCACGGACCTGGCCGCGCAGGCGCTGAAGCCCGGCGGTGCTGTGTGGACAGAACGTGATGGCCAGGGGCGCCTGCGGACGGTGTCGGCCGTGCCGCTGGTTGGCGACGATCTTTTCGTGGTGCTCTCGACCCCGGCTCAGGGGCTGTTCTCCTGGGCGCGGCTGAACCCGATCTCGCGGCTGCTGCCGCCGCTTCTGGCCTTCGTCCTGGCGCTGGGGGCGGTGATCTACGCCGCCGATCGCACCGTGGTGCGATGGATCGCCTACCTGCAGAGGGTGGCGTCGATCTACGCGCGTGGCCGCTTCACCGTGCGGCCGCTGCAGGCCGAGCACGCGCCGCCGGAAATCCGCGACCTCGCCGGCACGCTCGACGAGATGGCCGCCGCCATCGTCGCCAAGGACAGCTCCCTGCACGAGAGCCTGGAGCAGAAGGACGGGCTGATGCGGGAAATTCACCACCGAGTGAAGAACAACCTGCAGGTCATCTCCTCGCTGCTGTCGATGCAGCAGCGGGCGTTGGAAGACCCGGCCGCCCGGCTGGCGATCTCCGATACCCGCCAGCGGATCACCGCCCTGGCTCTGATCTATCGCGCGCTCTATCAGGGCGTGGACCTGAAACGCGTGGATCTGCGTCCATTCCTAGAGGAACTGGTCGCCCAGGTGATGGCCGGGGACAGCAGTCATACCCTGCGGACCGAGGTGCATGCCGATCCGCTGGTCATCGACCCGGACCGCCTGGCGCCGCTGGCGCTGTTCGCGGTCGAGGCCATCAACAACGCTCAGAAGCATGCCTTCACCGACCGGGGTGGCACGCTGCGCGTCGATTTCCATGTGCGTGGCGATCAGGCTGAGCTTTC
>JAFKGN010000176.1 GCA_017307205.1 Caulobacterales bacterium | reverse complement strand
GAATGGCATGGGCCGGGATGTACCGGTGCGACCGACAGTGAGGTCAGCGAGTTGGACGCCGAGGAGGACCAGGGGTGGGAGGATGACTTCCCAGCCGCTCTTGCAGGCTGCCACGACCTTGGTGACGTGCTCCTCGCACGGTCCTCTCCGCTGCTCGTACATTTCCTCCAGCCACCGCGACTTGGCCCGCTGGTGCGCGTCCCTGAGCGTCTCCACGAGCGCGTGCTTTACAAAGTCGAGCACCGGCGCCTCGAAGCGCATGGTCTCGGCCGTCACCTTGTCCAGCGCCTGCAGGATGGCCGTCGGCGCGCGCGAGCGTTTCAGCGGCTCGACCGGCTTCGGCGGTTCGACAGGTTTGGGGGCCACGACCGGAGCCGTCGGCGGCGTGATCGCGGGCGCGGGCGCCGCAGCAGGCGGCGCGACGGGCGCGGGCGCCACGGCGGCGGGCGGAGCAACGGGTTGGGCCGGCGTCTGGGCCAGGGCGTGGGCGAGACCGGCGACGGTGACCGTGGTCACCCCCGCGATCAGCAGAGCACGCCCGCGCGGGATCACCCGCTTACTCCGGGGTCCAGGCCTGGTAGTCGCCGGTGGCCGCGGCGCGCTCGCCGCCCCGGGCGATCGAGCCCTTGGGACGCCAGGCGTGCAGGGTGCCGGTCAGGTTCGGCTGGTGGTCTTTTTCCCACGAGCGACGCTTCAGGGGCTCCACGGTCGGCGGCTCGTCGAAGGTGTACTTCAGCCAGCCGTTCCAATCCGGCGGCACCTTCGAGGCTTCGGCATAGCCCGGGTAGATCACCCAGCGGCGCTTGCGACCCACGTCGTAGCTGTCCTTGTCGTCGCGGGCTTCATAGTACTTGTTGCCGAACTCGTCCTGGCCGACGAATTTGCCACGACGGGCGACGGTGAACTTCAGGCCAAGGGCGCCGCCGTTCCACCAAGTGAAGATCGCTTTGAGCACAGAGGGTCCGAACTGGGAGGGGGTCGAAGGGACGGCCGGACTATAGGGGCCGCCCCCCGCACCGTCCAGCGTCGCCAAAACGCCCGCCCAATATCGAGATGTTGTGGAGCAAAGCCCCAGCGACCCCAACATCTATTGAATGCCCCCGACTCGAATCATACCCTTCCGCACGAGTCGTAGGGGAGCGTGGGGCGTATGCGTTTCGAGAGGCGTCCGGCCACCGCGCCGCAGGTCGAACTGCGCACCCTCGAAGCGGCGGATTCGCTGGTCGGGGTGCTGGCCCCGAAGGGCTGGAGCGACGCCCGCGTCGAGGCCTGGGCCGACTGGTCCGCCGCCCTGCCCCGCACCGAAGCCCCCGACGCCCCCAAGACCCTGACGCACGACGATCCGCTGCTCGGCGGCGGTCCCGCCCAGTTCGCCCTGCACGCCGCGGCTCTCGGCTGGACAGCCGGGCTGTTCGACCGCCAGGCCGACGCCGTCGCCTTCCGTGAAGCCCTGTTCGAAGCCCAGGCCGGCGGCCTGCTCGCCTTCGGCCCGCTCTGCGGCTCCAAGCCCCTGCCGCTCACCGACAGCGCCGCCCCCGACTTCCAGCGCCATGTCGCCCGCCACCTCGGCGCCGCGCGCTCGGCCGCCCTCCAGGCCCGCCTGCTGGAAGTCACCGAGGACCGCCTCGCCGCCATCGCCGAGGCGGTCAGCCGCTGCGACGGCGAGGCCGCCGCCTGCGCCGATCCGGCCAGCAACCCCGCCCTCGCCCGCGCCGCCTGGGCCGCTCGTCAGGCCGGGGTCGACGACGCCCACATCGCCGAGGCCATCGCCCTGGCCGAGACCGGCCGCGCCCGGCTGGAGCGGCCCGAGCCGCCACCCATGCCGCAACTCGTGGCCCACACCGACCGCGCCGCGCCCTGCGATCTGGCCGCCCACGCCGGTTGGGAAGTCGGCGGCCTCACCGTCGCCTTCGATCAGGCCGACGCCGAGGCCCTGGCCGACGGCGGCGTTCCCCGCGCCGCCCTCGATGTCCGCGCCTTCGAAACCCTGGACGGCTTCGACGCGGCCGCGTTCGAGCGCCTCGTCCGCCTGGCGGTCATCGCCCTCGACCTCGTCGCCCCCGCCTCGCCCGAGCGCCGCCTGGGCCTCACCCTCGGCGGCGTCGCCGACCTGCTGGCCGCCCGCGGTCTCGCCTACGACTCCGACGCCGGGCGCGCCGTCGCCGGCGGCCTCTGGGCCCTGGCCTCCGCCGCCGCGGCCATGACCTCCGCCGACCTCGCGTCCGTCTTCGCCCCCTGCCCCGCCTGGACCGACGCCGCCTCGGCCAGCCTCGCCGCGCTCGACCAACGCGCCGTCGTCGCCCGCCGCAACGCCGATCCGCTCAGCCAGCGCGCCGCCGCCTTGATGGAGGAGGCCGCCGCCCGCGCCGCCGCCGTCGGCCTGCGCAACCTCGCCCGCCTCGGCCTTTCCGAAGACCCCGAGCTGACGCTGCGCCTCGGCGTCCCGCTCGCCGCCGCCCCGTGGCGCGGGGCCCTCACCCTCGCCGAGACCGCCGACGCCACCGTCCTGCCCGTGCTCGCCGACGCGGCGCTGATGACCGTGGCTGGCGCCGACATGGCCGCCGTCCGTCGCCACGCCCTCGGCTCGCGCGATCTCGCGCAGGCCGCCTCGCTCGACCTCGGCTTGCTGCGCGCCAAGGGTTTCACCGACCACGAGCTTTCGGCCGTTCAGGCCGCCCTGCCGCTGGCTCGCACGCTGGACGACGTCTTCGGCCCCTCGGTGCTCGGCGCCGGCTTCGTCAGCGATGTGCTGGGCGGCGAAGGCGAGGTTCTGGCCCTGCTCGGCCTCGACGACGACGCCATCGTCGCGGTCGGCCGCGAGCTGATCGGCGCCGGCCGCCTGGACGACGCGCCCTTCCTCGACGAGGCGACCCGCGCCGCCCTGGCCGAACCGGACGCCATCGGCCTCGACGCCCGCCTGTCGATGATCGCCACGGCCGAGGCCTTCGCCGACCTGCCCGCCGTCGCCGAGCTGCCGCTGGCCTTCAACGCCCGCCCGGCCGACGCCGTCGCCCTGCAGGCCCAGGCCGCCGCCTCCGGCGTCCGCGCTGTCCGCCTGGCCCGCGATCCCGCCCCCGCCGCCTTCCGCCTCGATATTCCCGAGCCCGTCGCCCCGCGCGCCGCCGCCCCGGAGCCGACCGAGCGCATCGTCGAACGCGTGGTCGAGCGCGACCGCCTGCGCCGCAAACTGCCCGACCGCCGCAAGGGCTACATCCAGAAGGCGGCCGTCGGCGGCCACAAGGTCTACCTCCACACCGGCGAGTATGACGACGGCGAGCTCGGCGAGATCTTCCTCGACATGCACAAGGAAGGCGCCGCCTTCCGAAGCCTGATGAACAACTTCGCGGTCGCCATCTCCATCGGCCTGCAATACGGCGTGCCGCTGGAAGAGTTCGTCGACGCCTTCGTCTTCACCCGCTTCGAGCCCGCCGGCCCCGTGACGGGCAACGACAGCATCCGCTCGGCGACCTCGATCCTCGACTACATCTTCCGCGAACTGGGCGTCAGCTACCTCGGCCGCAACGAGCTGGCCAACGCCGAGGGCGGCGAGACCCTGGACGCCGATGGCCTCGGCCGCGGCAAGGACGAGGAACAGGGCTCCGAGCCCCAGGGCCCGCAGGTGCAGCCCGCCTCGAAGTTCATCTCCAAGGGCTTCTCGCGCGGGGCGGCGCCCGACAATCTGGTCTTCCTGCCGTTCGGCGCGCGCGGCGACGAGGCGCGTCGCAGCGTCTTCGCCCACGCCGATGTCTGCGCCGCCTGCGGCGACCTCGCCCTGGTCCGCAAGGGCTCGGTCACCGTCTGCGAAACCTGCGGCGTCCAGGCCGACCGCGTCGACAACGGCTAGCCGGCCATGAGCCTGCCCGAACCGCCCGCGCCCGCCGGCCTCGCCGGCCGGCAGGACGTCGCCTCGGCCACGCGCGACGGCCCGGCCCGCTTCAGCGGCTGGAACCTCACCGCCGCCGACCTCAGCCGCCTCGACCTGCAGGGCTGCGTCTTCGAACGCTGCCGCGCCGGCCAGGCGAACTTCGCCAACGCCGGCCTGGCCGAAACCCAGTTCCTCGGCTGCGACCTCAACAACAGCCGCTGGGCTGGCGCCTCCCTATCCTCAGCCGTCTTCCGCGACTGCAAGCTGACCGGCGCGCTGCTCGGCGAGATCCGAAGCTTCGGCCTCACCTTCGAGCGCTGCCTGCTGGTCAGCGCCCAGCTGCCCGGCTTCAGCTTCCGCCGCCAGACGCTCGACGGCGTCGACTTCCAGGGCGCCGACCTCGCCGAGGCCGACTTCCGAGAGGCCGTGCTGACCGACTGCAATCTCAAGGACGCCAACCTCGCCCGCGCCCGCTTCGAGGGGGCGGACCTGCGCGGCGCCGAGATCGGCCCCATCGCGGCCGGCGATCTGCCGCGCTTCAAGGGCGCCCTGATCTCCCGCGCCCAGGCGGCGATCATCGCCGGGGGGCTCGGCCTGAAGGTCGTTTAGCAACAACGTGGCCTTAAGGTTGCTGAGGTTATGGCTGCTCGACTGCGACAGCCGAAGGCTCACGCCCCATGAAATCCATCGCCGCCGCCAGCCTGCTCCTGGCCCTCTCTGTGGCCCCGGCCCTGGCTCAGAACCCCAGCCAGATCGCCAGCGCCCGCCGGGGCGCCAACTGCCCGGGCTGCAACCTCTTCCAGGCCGATCTCGGCGGCGCCGAGCTCAACAGCCGCAACTTCGCCAAGGCCCGCCTGCGCCAGGCCGACCTCTCCCTGGCGGTGATGAACCGCACCAGCTTCGCCGGCGGCGACCTGCGCGACGTCAACGCCTACGGCGCGGTGTTCTCCAGCGCCAACTTCGCCGGGGCCGACCTGACCAACGCCACCTTCGTCGGCGCCTACCTCGAAGGGGCCAATCTCTCGGGCGCCAACCTCGCCGGGGTGAACTTCTCGGGCGCCGAAATGGACCGCGCCGTCGGCCTGCGGCAGGGCCAGCTCGACCGCGCCTGCGGCGATCAATCCACCCGCCTCCCGGCCGGTCTGCGCATCCCGGTTTGCCGTTAATTCCCTTTCATGACGGCGATTTAAGTAGCGATCTGGCGTGCGACGGCCCAAATCGATAGCGACCGCAACGGTCACCTGAGATGTAGCCGATGATCCGTACCGCTTTCGCCGCCGCCTCTTTTCTCGTCCTCGCCTTCGCCGGCGCCGCCGAAGCGCGCGCGCCTGCCGCCGAGGACAAGGATGTCGCCCGCCTGGTCTCGTTCGGCGGTCAGTGCGTGTCGTGCGAGCTGTCCGGCCGTCGCCTGGTCGGCGCCCGCTTCACCGGCGCCAACTTCACCAAGGCGGTGATGGTCGCCTCCGACCTGCGCGGCGCCTCCTTCCTGGGCTCCAACTTCGCCGCCGCCGACCTCAGCCGGGCCGACCTGCGCGGCGCCTCGATGATGGGCACCAACTTCGCCCAGTCCAACTTCGTCGCCGCCAACCTCGAAGGCATCGAGGCCACCGGCGCCAACTTCACCAACGTCGACATGTCGCGCGCCAAGCTCAACGGCGCCGAGCTGCGCGGCGTGATCTTCATCAAGGCCAACCTTGACGGCGGCGACTTCAGCGAGAGCGAGCTGATCGGCTCGGACCTGACCGCCGTGTCAGCGCAGAACGCCAGCTTCCGTGAAGCCGACCTCAGCGGCGCGACCCTGATCAAGGGCCGGTTCTCCAAGGCCTCGTTCCGCGACGCCGACCTGAAGGGCGCCAACCTGATCAGCGCCGACTTCAGCAACGCCGATTTCCGCGACGCCGACCTCAGCCACGCCATGCTGACCAACGCCAACTTCTCCGGCGCCCGCAACCTCACCCAGGGCCAGCTCGACGACGCCTGCAGCAGCGGCGGCGCCGTGCTGCCGCGCGGCCTCACCGTCGGCCCCTGCCGCGGCGAGCGCCGTATCAGCATCAATATCGACACCCGCCGCATCGCCGAGGAAGCCAAGGCCGCCGCCGCGGCCGCCATCCGCGTCCCGCCGCCGCCCAGGTTCGTCCCCCCGGCCCCGCCCGCGCCGCCGGTGCCGCCCGCCCCGCGCTTCAGCGTCCAGCCGCGCTAGGGTTAGCCTGCCAAAACCTTCGTCATCCTGAGCGTCCGCGAAGCGGATAGTCGAAGGACGCAGGGCGGGTCGGTGTTGTGGGCTTTCAAAAAGCCGCGCTATCGCCCCGCCACTATGGCCGCGCACTGCGCCTTGAAGTCATCGCTCACCAAGCGGCCGTCCAGCGTCTTCAGGTCGCCCATGCGCCCGGCGCGCATCGCAACATATTCAGGGTCTGAACAGAGCGAGGCAGAGAGCTTCGAATAGGTGATGTCGGACTTCGGACCCAGATAGAGCACGGCGTCGAACTGATCTTGCATGGTCCAGGGGCTGTCTCCCCCGAGCAAGGTCCGCACGCCGTTGACGATCATCATCCCCGAACCCATGGGCTGGTAAAAATTGAACGGCGCCAGGCCCAAAGTGGTGTCTTTGATCACCGACAGGCTGGGCCTCGGCCACCCGGTGATATCGGGCTGCAGGGCGGTCAGGTCCTCGCCGTAGCGCGCGTGGGTCCAGATTGAAAACACCTTCACGCCCGCTTTTTCCAAGATCGTGACGATCGTATCACTCGATCCGGGTGGAGCGAGCGGCGTTCCGGGCGGGCCGATGGGTTGAGCGGCCGAGTGGCGGAGAAGGTGCACGCCGCCATATACGATGAGCACCTTGTGGCGCTTATCCAGCACTTCATCGCGCACCAGCCCGGCGGGAAAAGCGTCCGTACGCAGGGCGTCGCCCTGCTCTGCGAAATATGGAACGTCGCCGAGCAGAACCCGCAACCTTCGCGCTTTCGGCAGGCGGCGGTTTATGTCGCGGATGGTCTGGAACATCTCGGCGTAGATCGGAACGTCCCAGGCCGTGCCCAACCCCATGGTCTCCAGCCAGGCCTTGCGTAGCTCCTTCTCCGGAACATCTTCGCCGTCGATGTAGCGGTCCATCATCGCCTGATACCGACCGTTGCCGCTCTCGACGACGATAGTGCTTACAGCCTCCTGAAATCGCGGGTCTCGATAGAGCTTCTCCCGAAACGCCGCACCCTGCTCATTGTTGTGGTTGCCTTCATCCAGCGCGACGACGTCATGGGTCTTGAAGGCATCGAGGATGCCCACAACGGGATCGATAGGCTGAGCTAGTTGCGCGGCCCGCCCCTGCGCTCTACCCGGCTGCGGCCCGCCGATGAGGCACACGACGGCCAGCAAAGCCAATGCACACCGCTTCGCACCCAACATGCTGGCGCCCCGTATAGTTACGCCGGGTCATTCCGATCTCGCGGCAGGACCGAACGATCGACTTCGCCGGTCTTGGCGTCAACGACTGGTTTTCCACGGTTGCGTACGCCCGCCACATCGACGCGGCGCGCCATGAGTTCTATATTTGTTCTCAATGCCGCCGCCCTCCGCAATACCGCCCCCCTCCCTCGACGACCTCAAGGCCCTGACCTTGCGGCGCCTGACGGCCCTCGCCTGGCTGGCGGATATCGCCGAGAGCATTGTCATGCTGTTGCGCCAATGGATGGCGGTCAGCGCGTTGGCGCCCGCCGATCAGTCCCGGCTGTGGCGGATCATCAAGCGTGTGCGCCGCGCCGTCCGCGTCATCGCGGCGCTGGAGCAGCGCCTGCGGGAGGCCCTGCAAAGCCTCGACGCCGGCGTCCGACCCTCGCCGGAATGGGTGTCGGAAGGCGCGTCCAGCCCAGCGCATAACGGCGAACCCGCTGAGATCGAAGCCTCTGAACACCATGAAGCGCCCGACTGGCGCGAGCGGCCCGAACGCCCCGAGACTCTCTCCGCCCTCGCGCCCGCCCTGCCCCATCTCACGGGCTCCGTGGACGACATCATCGCCGGCGTCATCGAGGACCTCGGCGCCTTCCCGGCCTGGCGTCGTCTGGCCGAAGCGGTGTGGGCCGGCGAAGATCCGGCCCCGGCCGAGGTCGCCCGCATTTTGGCCAATGCCCTGATCGAGGCTATGCCGCCCCGGCGGTCCAGGCGCGAAGCCGAGCCCCTCACCCCAGGCGTGGCGAACCTATTCGGTCTCGCCCCCAGCCCGCCGCCTTGCGCACCTGCGCCCGCCTAGCCACGGCCCGCCGCGAACAGACAACCCACCTCCCAGCGCAAGCGGGAGGCCATAGGCGTTCGACGCGGCGTCAGGCGACGCCCGCCGATCTACTTGATCGGCAAAGCGGTCCGGATGTGCAGTTCCTTCAGCTGCTTCTCACGCACCTGCGACGGCGCGCTCAGCAGCAGGTCCTGGCCCTGCTGGTTCAGCGGGAAGGCGATCACTTCGCGGATGGCGATCTGGTTGGCCAGCAGCATGACGATGCGGTCGATGCCGGGCGCCAGGCCACCGTGCGGCGGCGCGCCGTAGCGGAAGGCGTTCAGCATGCCGCCGAACTCGGCCTCGACCACGTCGGCGCCATAGCCGGCCAGCTCGAAGGCCTTGAGCATGATCTCGGCCTTGTGGTTCCGGATCGCGCCGGAGCACAGCTCGTAGCCGTTGCAGACGATGTCGTACTGGTAGGCCAGGATATCCAGCGGATCCTTGGTCGTCAGCGCTTCAAGCTCGCCCTGCGGCATCGAGAAGGGGTTGTGGCTGAAGTCCACCTTGCCCTCGTCGTTCAGCTCGAACATCGGGAAGTCGACGATCCAGCAGAACTTGAACTCGGTGTCGCCGATCAGGCCGAGGTCCGAGCCGACCTTGGTGCGGGCCGAGCCGGCGAACTTGTAGAAGACCTTCGGATCACCAGCCACGAAGAAGGCCGCGTCGCCCTGCCCCAGGCCCAGGTCGGCCATCAGGGCCTGCGCCTGCTCCTGGCCGAGGTTCTTGGCGATCGGGCCGCCCCAGGCGCCCTGGTCGTCGCTCCAGAAGATGTAGCCCAGACCCGGCTGGCCCTCGCCCTGCGCCCAGCTGTTCAGGCGGTCGCAGAAGGCGCGGCTGCCGCCCTTCGGCGCCGGGATTGCCCAGACGGCGTTCTTGGCGTCTTCCAGGATGCGGGCGAACAGGCCGAAGCCGCCGCCACGGAAGTGGTCGGAGACGGCCTGCATCTCCAGCGGGTTGCGCAGGTCGGGCTTGTCCGAGCCGTACTTGCTGATCGCCTCGCGGTACGGAATGCGCGGGAACGGATAGGGCGTCACGCTCTTGCCGTCGGCGAACTCCTCGAACACGCCGTGCATCACCGGCTCGATGGCCGCGAACACGTCTTCCTGCGTCACGAAGCTCATCTCGACGTCGAGCTGATAGAATTCCAGGCTGCGGTCGGCGCGCAGGTCTTCGTCGCGGAAGCACGGGGCGATCTGGAAGTAGCGGTCGAAGCCGGCCACCATCAGCAGCTGCTTGAACTGCTGCGGCGCCTGCGGCAGCGCATAGAACTGGCCGGCGTGCAGGCGCGACGGCACCAGGAAGTCGCGGGCGCCTTCCGGGCTGGAGGCGGTCAGGATCGGCGTCTGGAACTCGGTGAAGCCCTGGCCGACCATGCGGCGGCGGATGCTGTCGATCACCTTCGAGCGCAGCACGATGTTCTTGTGCAGGGTCTCGCGGCGCAGATCGAGATAGCGGTGCTTGAGGCGGATTTCCTCGGGGTATTCCGGCTCGCCGAACACCGGCAGCGGCAGTTCGGCGGCTTCCGACAGCACCTCGACGGCGCGCACGCGCACTTCGACTTCGCCGGTCGGCAGGTTGGCGTTCACGGTCTCGGCGGTGCGGGCGATCACCTCGCCGTCGACGCGGATCACGCTCTCGGCGCGGATGCGCTCGATGACCGCGAAGCCGGGCGTCTCCGGGTGCAGCACCAGCTGCGTCATGCCGTAGTGGTCGCGCAGGTCGATGAACACCAGGCCGCCGTGGTCGCGCTTGCGATGGATCCAGCCCGACAGGCGCACTTCGGAGCCGGTGTCGGCGCCGCGCAGGGCGCCGCAGTTATGGGTGCGATAGGCGTGCATGGGATAGGCCGCAAAAGTCGGAAAACGAGCGGCGGAAGGCGCACGCGCGAGGGGGTGTTGTCAAGGATTCGAGGGATTTCGCCGCCTTGGGCCGGGGATTTCCACAGATCGCGGCCAGTCATCCCCGCCCATCTGGGATGCCTGCATCGACCCTCGCGCGGGTTGGGTTTACCTTGATGACGCCCTCCAGTGTTGGGATCGCCTTGATCGAACAGTTGCAGCTGAGCCTCGAACACGCCGAGAACTATGCGGCGACCGACCTCGTGCGCGCCGATTGCAATGCTGAAGCTTTCCGCGCCCTGGAGCGCTGGCCGTCCTGGCCCAATGGCGTTCTCGCCCTCGTCGGGCCCGCCGGTTCGGGCAAGACGCACATGGCCATGGCCTGGGCCGAACGCGTCGGCGCCGAAGTGCCCAGCCCCCGCGCCCCGCTCGATCTCCTCAATCTCGCCGGCCGGCCCGTGCTGCTCGACGACGCCGAGCACACTATCGGCGAGGTGACCCTGTTCCACCTGATCAACATGGCGGCCCAGCAGGGCGGCAGCCTGTTGATCACCGGGCGCACGCCGCCGGCCGAGTGGGTGTCCACCCTGCCCGACCTGCGCTCGCGCCTGCGCGCCATCACCACCGTCGAGATCGAGGCGCCGGACGACGAGATGATGCTGGGCGTGCTGGAAAAGCTGTTCCGCGACCATCACATCCGCCCGGCCCCGGACCTCTACACCTATCTTCTGAAGCGCATGGAGCGTTCAATCCCGGCCGCTCACGCCCTGGTCAGCCGCATCGACAAGGTGGCGGGCGCCCACCACCGGCCCGTCGGACGCCTGGTGGCGCGGCAAATTCTGGAAGCCTGAGCGGCCCTTCGGCCGCTTTAGACAAAGTGGAACAATTCCATGGCAAGGTGCGGGACTTTCGCGCCGTGCGCGCCCAGATAAGACGACATGTCGATCCTCGAAGCCAATTTCGCCGCCAATCCCGTCGTCCCTGCCAGCGAGGGTCTGACGCTCGACGAAGCCCTGCTCGCCTCGCCTGATCGGTTCTTCAACCGCGAGCTTTCGTGGCTGGCCTTCAACCGCCGCGTCCTTGAGGAAGCCGAGAACCCCCGCCACCCGCTGCTGGAGCGGCTGCGGTTCCTGTCGATCTCGGCCAACAACCTCGATGAATTCTACATGGTGCGCGTCGCCGGCCTGAAGGCCCAGGTGCGCGAGGGCGTCCGCAAGGCCAGCCAGGACGGCGCCACCCCGGGCGAGCAGCTGACGCGCGTCAACGCCGACGCCGCCGAGCTGATGGCCGACCAGCAGCGCATCTGGCGCGAGATCCGCCACGAGCTGACCGGCGTCGGCCTGTCGCTGCTCGACGCCAAGGACGTGAACCCGCGCGACCGCGCCCAGGCCGAGGAAATCTTCCTGGCCCGCATGTTCCCGCTGCTGACGCCGCTGGCCATCGACCCGGCCCACCCCTTCCCGTTCATCCCGAACCTCGGCTTCTCGCTGGCGCTGAAGCTGCGCCGCGTCGCCGACGGCAAGCCGCTCTACGCCCTGGTGCCCGTGCCCCAGAACGTGAAGCGCTTCTGGGAACTGCCCACCACCGGCCGCCGCCCCGGCGCCAAGGCCGAGCGGCGGATCATCGCCCTCGAGAGCTTCATCATCCTGTTCCTCGACCACCTGTTCCCCGGCTACGAGGTCGAGGGTCGGGGCCTGTTCCGCCTGATCCGCGACAGCGACGTGGAAATCGAGGAAGAGGCCGAAGACCTGGTGCGCGAGTTCGAGGCTCGGCTGAAGAAGCGCCGCCTGGGCTCGGTCGTGCGCGTGAAGCTGCAGTCGACCATGCCGACCGACCTGCGCGAGTTCATCCTCGAAGGTCTGCGCGCCGAACCCGACGACGTGGTGCTGGTCGACGGCAAGCTCGGCCTCGCCGGCATGAGCGCCCTGATCCCGCCGGATCGCGGCGACCTGAAGTTCCCGCCCTTCGAGCCGCGCTTCCCCGAGCGCATCCGCGACCACGGCGGCGACTGCTTCGCCGCCATCCGCGAGAAGGACATCCTGGTCCACCACCCGTTCGAGAGCTTCGACGTGGTGGTGCAGTTCCTCAAGCAGGCGGCGCGCGACCCCAACGTCGTGGCCATCAAGCAGACGCTCTATCGCACCAGCAAGGACAGCCCGATCGTGGCCGCCCTGATCGAGGCGGCCGACAACGGCAAGAACGTCACCGCCCTGGTCGAGATCAAGGCGCGCTTCGACGAAGAGAACAACCTGCGCTGGGCTCGCGACCTCGAACGCGCCGGCGTCCACGTTGTCTTCGGCTTCGTGGACTACAAGACCCACGCCAAGATCAGCCTGGTGGTGCGCCGCGAGGGCGAGTCCCTGCGGACCTACTGCCACTTCGGCACCGGCAACTATCACCCGCAGACGGCGCGGGTTTACACCGACCTGTCACTGTTCACGACCGACCCGGTGCTGGGCCGCGACGCCGGCAAGCTGTTCAACTACATCACCGGCTACGCCAAGCTCGACTACCTCGATAAGCTGCAGTTCTCGCCGATCACCCTGAAGCCGAGCCTGCTGGCGATGATCGAGGCCGAGGCCGAGAACGCCAAGGCCGGCAAGCCCGCCGCCATCTGGGCCAAGCTGAACGCCCTGGTCGATCCGCAGATCATCGACGGCCTCTACCGCGCCAGCCAGGCCGGGGTGCGCATCGACCTCGTCATCCGCGGCATCTGCTGCCTGAAGCCGGGCGTGCCGGGGCTGTCGGAGAACATCCAGGTCAAGAGCATCATCGGCCGCTTCCTGGAGCACTCCCGCGTGGTGGTGTTCGCCAACGGCGCCGAGCTGCCCAGCAGCCAGGCGCGGGTGTTCATCTCCTCGGCCGACTGGATGCCGCGCAACCTCGACCGCCGCGTCGAGGTGATGACCCCGATCGAGAACCCGACCGTGCACCAGCAGGTGCTGAACCAGATCATGGTCGCCAACCTGAACGACGAGGCCCAGAGCTGGCGGCTGGATGCGACCGGCCACTACACCCGCGACGCCGCCTGGGCCCGCAAGGGCGCGTTCTCGGCGCACGACTATTTCATGACCAATCCCAGCCTCTCCGGCCGCGGCCAACGCGCCACCGACCGGCCCCAGGCCTTCGACCACGTCGGCAACCGACCCTGATCTCCCGCGCTTAAGCCTGCGACAAGTCTTGGCGCGCGCGCTTCGCTCGCGCTAAGACGTCGCAGACAAGGCCCTTTAGACCGCTCCGGCCTTTGTAACCTGGGAGCCCGCGTGCCGACGGCCCTTGACCGCCAGCGACCCTCCTGGGCGCCGCAGCGCTCTGCGACTTTGCGCACCCGCGACGCGGCGGTGATCGACATCGGGTCGAACTCCGTGCGCCTGGTCGTCTACGCCCTCGAGGGCCGCTCCATGTGGACGGTCTATAACGAGAAGGTGCTGGCCGGCCTCGGCCGCGATCTGGCCGCCACGCGTCGCCTGGCGCCGGAAGGCGTCGCCACCGCCCTGGCCGCCATTCGCCGGTTCCGCGCCGTTCTCGACGCCGCCCGCCCTTCCGAGATCTTCGTCGCCGCCACCGCCGCCGTGCGGGAAGCCAAGGACGGGCCGGACTTCGTGCAGCGTGTCCGCCAGGAGGCCGGCTTCACCGTCAACGTGCTCTCCGGCGAGGAGGAAGCCCGCTACGCCGCCCTCGGCGTGCTGGCTGGCGCCCCCGACGCCGAGGGCGTGGTCGGCGATCTGGGCGGCGCGAGCCTGGAGCTGATCCGGCTGACCGCCGCCGGCGCCGGCGAAGGCGTCACCCTGCCGCTCGGGCCGTTCAGCCTCGGCCCGTTCGACGCCGACCGGGTGCGCGAGACCGCCCGCCAGCGCCTCGCCCCGGTGGCCGCCGGCTTCCGCGCCAAGACCTTCCACGCCGTCGGCGGCGCCTGGCGCAACCTCGCCCTGCTGCACATGCGGATGTCCGACTACCCGCTGGCGGTCGTCCACCAGTACGAGATGGACCGCAACGAGGCCTTGGAGGCCGCGCGCCTGATCGCCCGCCAGTCGAAGCGCTCGCTCGAAGGCATCCAGGGCATGTCGAAGAAGCGCATCGAGACCCTGCCCTACGCCGCGACAGTGCTCGAAGCCCCGATCGAGCAGCTGGAGGTCGAGCACGTCTCGATCAGCGCCTACGGGGTGCGCGAGGGCATGCTGTTCGAGGCCATGCCCCCGGCGGTGCGCCGTCTCGATCCGCTGGTCGAGGGCTCTGCCGCCCTCGGCGCCCGCCAAGGCGCGGCGGAAGACCTCGGCGCGGCCCTGGAGACCTGGCTCTCGCCCGCCTTCGAGGCCCTTCCCCCGGTGTTCGGCAACGACCGCCGGCTGGTGGCCGCCGCCTGTCGCCTGGCCGAGCTGGGCGCCCGCCTGCATCCGGACCACAGGGCCGATCTGGTGTTCGAGCAGGTGCTGCGCGCGCCGGTCGCGGGCCAGACCCATCCCGAGCGGGCCTTCCTCGCCGCCGCCGCCTACGCCCGCCACACCTCGAGCTTCGATCCGCCGGAGCGCCCGACCCTGGGCCGCCTGCTGAACGCCGAGCGCCTGCACCGGGCGCGGGTGCTGGGCGCCGCCGTGCGCCTGGGCTGCGACCTGTCCGGCCGCAACGCCGGCCTGCTCAGCCGCGCCCGCCTGACCATCGACAGCGACAGCCTGATCCTTTCGGCCGACGACGGCTGGGCCGACATGCTGCTGGGCGAACAGACCGCTCGTCGGGCCAAGACCCTGGCCGAACTGCTGGGTCGCAAGCTGGTGCTGGAAACCTAGGCTGAGTAGCGGGCCTCGTTGAGGTCGATCTCGCGAACCAGCTTGCGGACCTGCTCGTCCTGCAGCTGCCGCGAGCGCGCCCGCCGGAAGATCTCGTCCCGCTCGGCCTTGAGGCCGACGAGCCGCAGGCGCTTCTCGACCTTGTCGATCAGGTCGGAGGCCTCCGTCGGCTCGGCCGCGCCGGCGACGCCCTCGATCCGCTCGCGATAGGTGTCCATGATCCGGGCCGAGACGTCGGTATAGACGTAGGCGTCGGACCGGCCGGCGGCGAGCACGTGCTGTTCGGCCTCAATGGCCTGGATCGCCGCCTCGGATGCGGCAATGCGCGCCTCGTCGACCCAGCGCTGGTCCGAATGCTCCGGCGGAACCTCCAGACCGCGCAGCATGCGCGGCAGGCCGAAGCTGGCCAGCAGCAGCGACACCAGGATCACGCCCGCCGCCAGGAAGATGGCAAGGTCGCGCGCCGGGAACGGCGTGCCGTCGTTCATCACCAGCGGCAGGGTGAGCACGCCGGCCAGGGTGATCGCGCCGCGCACGCCGGCCAGGGACATCGCCCCGACCAGCCGCAAGCTGACCTTCGGCGGCGCAAGGCCCCGCCTCGCCGCCTTGAACAGCGTAAACCGCAGCGAGGTCCACACCCACACGAACCGCAGCACCGCGAGGGCTCCGCAGATGGCCAGGACGTAGACCGCCAGCCACCAGGGCTGGTCATGGCCGGCCGAGCGGGCCGTTTCCTGCGCCTTGGCCAGGAGGCCCGGCATCTGCTCGCCGAGCAGGACGAAGATCACGCCGTTGGCGGCGAACTGCACGGTGTCCCACACCCCGGCGCGGCGCACGCGTGTGACCGCCAGGGTCTGACCGCTGAGCTCGGTGAAGCCCATGGTCACGCCCGCGGCGACGGCGGCCAGGATGCCGGAGCAGTGGAAATGCTCGGCCACGATGTAGGCGCCGAACGGGATCAGCAGGCTGACGAGGATCTGGGCGCTGGTGTCCTCGCCGAAACGCGCCGAGACGAACCGCTTGGCCAGGGACGCGGCCAGGGTGACCGCCACGCCGATGGCCAGGCCGCCGATCGCCACCCACAGGAAGGTCAGCACGGCGTTCTGGATCGAGAAGGCGCCGGTCAGCATGGCGGCGACGGCGAAGCGCATGCAGACGAGGCCCGAGGCGTCGTTGAGCAGCGATTCCCCCTCGAGGATGTGCATCAGCCGCTTCGGGATCGGAACGCGGGCCGCGATGGCCGACACCGCGATGGGGTCGGTGGGCGAGACCACGGCCGCCACGGCGAAGGCGACAGCCAGCGGCATGGCCGGGATCATCCAGTGGATGAAGAAGCCCAGGCCGACGACGGTGAGCACCACCAGACCGATGGCGAGCTCCAAGATGGCGGCGCGGTCGCGCAGCAGGTCGTCCTTGGGGATGCGCCAGCCGTCGAGGAACAGCAGCGGCGGCAGGAACAGCAGGAAGAAGAGGTCCGGCTCCAACTCCACCGTCGGGATCGCCGAAATGGCGATCAGGGCGCCGAGCGCGATCTGCACGAGGGGCAGCGGCAGGCGCGACGCACGCGCGGCGACGCCGCTGACGATCACCGCCAACAGCAGGAGAAGGATGGTGGAAACGGAGGCCATGCCCCGTTCTGCCCGTCGTCGTCAGGTCGCGTCCACCCCGAAGGGTGTTTCGAAGGATATCAGCCGGCCGGACGCGGGGTGCGGCGCACCTCGACCACGCGAACGCGGGAGCCGTCGAGCACGAGGGCCAGTTCGCCGCGTTTCAGCTTGAGGGCGTCCTCACCGAAGGCTTCGCGACGCCAGCCGGTCAGGGCCGGGGTGTCGGCCGTATCGTCCTGAGAGGCGGCGATCTTTTCGAGGTCCGAGACGGTGGCGATCAGCTTCGAGGCCACACCGGCGTCCTCCGCCCGCGCCTTGAGCAGCACCTTCAACAGCTCGACGACGGCGCCGGCCGACTGCGGCGGCGGCGGGCCGGGCTTGGCCAGCACTGGGGCGTAGGCGTCCGGATCGGCCAGGGCGGCCTTCACGGCGGCGATCAGGTCCGGGCCGAACTTCGAGCCGGCGAAGCCCTTGGGCACGCTGCGCATGTTGTTCAGCGCATCGCCGCTGGTCGGCGCCTGGGTGGCGATCTCGTCGATCGCCTCGTCCTTGAGGATGCGGCCGCGCGGCTGATCGCGCTGCTGGGCGGTGCGCTCGCGCCAGGCGGCGACGGCGCGGAAGACCGCGAGGTACTTCACCGTGTGTTTGCGCGGACGCAGGCGCTTCCAGGCGTTGTCGGGATCGACGTCGTAGATGGCCGGATCGGTGAGCGAACCCATTTCCGAAGCGACCCAAGCCCAGCGTCCCGCCTTCTCCAGCCGTTCGCGCAGCATGGGGAACAGCTTCGCGAGGTGAGTCACATCGGCCAGGGCGTAGGACAGTTGCGCCTCGCTGAGCGGACGGCGCGACCAGTCGGTGAAGCGGCTCGACTTGTCGATCTCGATCTTCAGCATCTGACGCACCAAGGCGTCGTAGGCGATCTGCTCGCCGAAGCCGGCGGCCATGCCGGCGACCTGGGTGTCGAACAGCGGCAGGGGCATGGCCCCGAGATTGTTGAAGATTTCCACGTCCTGCCGGGCAGCGTGGAACACCTTGAGGATGCTCGTATCCCGCATCAGATCGAGCAGCGGCGTAAGATCGATGTCCTCCGCCAGAGGGTCGATGCAGGCCGCGTCCTTGGCCCCTGCAACCTGCACGAGGCACAGTTTAGGCCAGTAGGTGGTCTCGCGCATGAACTCGGTGTCCACGGCGATGAAGGGCTCACCCTTCAACGAAGCACAAAACGCCGCCAGTTCGGCGGTGGTCGAGATCGGCGTCATCGGGTAGCTATACGCCCGCGCGGGGCCGAGTCTGCAAGGCCAAACCGCACGACTGTACGCCGCAACTCGCCAGTAACTTGTAACTCGGACCTGAAATGACCAATGGCCTGACCTACGCCGACGCCGGCGTGGACATCGACGCCGGAAACGCCCTCGTCGAGGCGATCAAGCCGTTGGCCAAGGCCACGCGCCGGCCTGGCGCGGAAGCCAGCCTCGGCGGTTTTGGAGCCCTGTTCGACCTGAAGGCCGCCGGCTACCACGACCCGCTGCTGGTCACGACGACCGACGGCGTGGGCACCAAGCTGAAGGTCGCCATCGAGACCAACCGCCACGACACGGTCGGCATCGACCTCGTGGCCATGTGCGTCAACGACCTGCTGGCGCAAGGCGCCGAGCCGCTGATGTTCCTCGACTATTACGCGGTCGGGAA
Source organism: Caulobacterales bacterium (assembly GCA_017307205.1). GTDB lineage: Bacteria > Pseudomonadota > Alphaproteobacteria > Caulobacterales > Caulobacteraceae > Caulobacter. The sequence goes on along the minus strand of JAFKGN010000176.1, from coordinate 12,288 downwards.
GCTCGACGTTGAAGCCGGGCGGCGCATCATCGGCGGCATCGCCGAGGGTTGCAGAATTTCGGGTTCCGCCCTGGTCGGCGGCGAGACGGCCGAGATGCCGGGCATGTACGCCGACGGCGACTATGACCTTGCGGGCTTCTCCGTCGGCGCCGTGGAGCGCGACGGGGTGCTGCCGCGCTTTGATCTGCAGAAGTCCGGCGACGTGCTGATCGGCCTGGGCTCCTCGGGTCCGCACTCCAACGGCTATTCGCTGATCCGCCGCATCGTCGAGCGCTCGGGCCTGGCGTGGGATGCCCCCGCCCCGTTCGCCGAGGGCAAGACCCTGGCCGAGGCCCTGACCGAGCCGACCCGCATCTATGTGAAGTCGGTGCTGCCGCTGATCCAGGCCGGTCGCGTCAAAGGCCTGGCCCACATCACCGGCGGCGGCCTGATCGAGAACCCGCCGCGCGCCATCGCGCCGGGCCTGGAAGCCAAGATCGACTGGGACGCCTGGCCCCTGCCCCCGGTATTCGACTGGCTGCAGCGCACGGGCGGCGTCACCGACCACGAGCTGCGCCGCACCTTCAACTGCGGCGTCGGCCTGATGCTGATCGTCGCTCCGAGCGACGTCGAGCCGGTGCTGGCCGCGCTGTTGAACGTCGGCGAGGACGCCTTTGTGATCGGCGAACTGACCAAGGCGCCCAAGGAGTAAGGGCCGTTGAGCAAGGCGAAAGTCGGCGTCCTGATCTCCGGACGCGGGTCGAACATGGCCGCGCTCATCGAGGCGGCCAAGGCGGACGACTGCCCGTTCGAGATCGCTCTCGTGCTGTCCAACAAGCCGGACGCCGGCGGGCTGGAGACGGCGCGGGCCGCGGGCATCGAGGCCTGGGCCATCGACCAGAAGCTGTTCGGCAAGGACCGCGAGGCCCACGAGCGCGAACTCGACGCCGCCCTGCGCCAGGCCGATTGCGGGTATGTGGCCCTCGCCGGCTACATGCGGGTGCTCACGCCGTTCCTCGTGCGCGCCTGGGCCGGGCGGATGGTCAACATCCACCCCTCGCTGCTGCCCAAATACCCAGGTCTAGACACCCACCAACGGGCGCTGAACGCCGGTGACGCGGAAGCCGGCTGCACGGTGCACCTCGTCACCGAGGGGGTCGACGAAGGCCCGATCCTCGGCCAGGCCCGCGTGCCGATCCGAACGGGCGACGACGCTCATGCGCTGGCCGAGCGGATTCTTGTGGAAGAGCACCGGCTTTATCCGGCGGCGCTGGCGGAGCTGGTGCAGCAAAAGCCTGCGTCATCCTGAGCGCACGGAGCGCGGTCGAAGGACGCACTGCATCGCCGCCCTGCGTCCTTCGACGCGGCCGCTCGCGCGGCCCTCCTCAGGATGACGAATACTCCGAGCTAACAACGAAAGACGGCCGCGCAACACTCTGATGAGCCTACCAAGGCGAAGGCGGGATGAAGTCGGGCTTTCTCGTCGTCGCCCGCCACTCTGCTTCCGTCATCTTCTTGATGGCTCGGCGGGGCAGAAACTCCGGCCCGGGGACGATACGCCCATCTTCCAGCACGACCTTGGACGGGTAGGCGGGCGCGTCCTGAATGGGCAGGTAGTCGTCAGACCGCGAAAAATGCACATCGAGATAGTACTTTTCAGGGATCGACGCCCTCATAATTGTCCCGACACAAAGACAATACGAGAGAAATCCAGGCCTGTACCAATACGCCGCAGATACTAGCTCTCTGAAAAAAAGATGTCTTTGGAGTGGATTATTCGGTATAAACGGAGGCGCAGAATTGACGCCAATCACTACATGTGGACAAGGAGGGTCGGACATCACGATGTCGCTTCCGCGGGTCGCAACTACGTTGCCGTAGACCTCAAACCTGCGTCCGAGACTATTTTCGAGATCCAGGTCGCAGATGCTTGTCGCGCCCGTCTCCATCAGCTTTCCTCTGACGGTCGCGTCGAAAGCCTCGCCGGCCGACGCCCCAAAGCCAGCCGCCAAGCAAGACAGCGCCGCCACTACGCCGAGAAGAGCCGCGCCTCTTCGCGCCACGCTCAAAATTTCCATGGCGTCGTCCCCTTGCCACTGCCGTGATCCTTGAGTTGCGGAGACCAATTGCGAACCCAGGAGACCTCTCCCTCCGCACGCTGATCCACGGGCTCCTCCGAGACCTTGAGCCCCAAGGCTTTGTTCAGGGCGTCCTCGGCTCGCCAGGCGTTCTCGCTCGTCCAGCGAAACTGATCCAGATTGGTGAACCACGTTTGAGGATCCGGTTGGTCCGTCAAGCCGAGCGTGCGCTCATCATGAAAATGCCGCGCTTCATGCGCGAGCGTTGCTCTCAGCTTCGCGACATCGACGACGCCCTGCGACGACACCAACTGCTCCGGATTGAGCTGCAGGCGGCCGACGCCTTTTATCATCGTGGCGCCTCCATCGGTCCCGGGTTGCGCATCGAAGGCATACTCTATGTTGCCGTAGCCGCCCAAGAGCCGCGCCGTCTCCTGCATGGACGCCTTTTCCCACGGCGCGAGTTGCGCCCCCTCCAAGGACGGCGTCAGATCGACGCCCAGGGTCGCGGCGATCTTCGCCAGGTCGCTTCTCTCCCCAGGTTTGAGGTTCGGAGACAAGGCCGCGGCGCCGATGTCCTTCAGGGCCTGGGGGATGCTCTCTTGGATGAGGCGCACCTTTTCCTCGCGCGTTAGCGAAGGCGGCTGCGCCCCCTGCGCAAGCTGATCCGCCCCTCGCTCGAACGCCGCGAAGTCATCGTCGGCCGCCCAGGGCTCCGCGCTCTGGGGGTCAGGCTCCGTTCCATATCCCCGAGACGCGAGAGGGCCCGCGAGCGGCGGGCGTCGGTAGGGCGGCATCGAGAGCTCCTCGTGGGTGGAGACCTCAGCTTATGTTCACCTTTTGTTCTCGTCGAGAACGTGGGCGGCGTTATCCACGAAAAACGGCCGGGGCGTCGCCGCCCCGGCCGTCTTCAACTCAGCGATCCGGTTGGGATCAGCCGACGATCTGGTCGTCGGTGAAGAACTGGACGATTTCGATCGCGGCGTTCTCGGCGCTGTCCGAACCGTGGACCGAGTTCTCGCCGACCGATTCCGCGAACAGCTTGCGGATGGTGCCGTCAGCGGCCTGGGCCGGGTTGGTGGCGCCCATGACGTCGCGGTAGCGGGCCACGGCGTTCTCGCCTTCCAGCACCTGAACCACGACCGGAGCCGAGATCATGAAATCGACCAGTTCGCCGAAGAACGGGCGTTCCTTGTGGATCTCGTAGAACTTTTCAGCCTGGGCGCGGCTCAGTTGGATGCGGCGCTGGGCGACGATGCGCAGGCCGGCGTCTTCGATCACGGCGTTGACCTTGCCGGTCAGGTTCCGCTTCGTGGCGTCCGGCTTGATGATCGAGAAGGTGCGTTCGGTCATGCGAGTAGTCTCATATTCTTATGTGACGGCCTGACGATGAGGCCGGAAGGGGTTTGTCCCCGGAAGGTCGGCGGCTTATAGCCTCGCCCCTCATCCGCGCCAACCTCCCGCATCGCAGCAATGTTGAAGATCGAAGACCTGACGCTGGATGCCTATGGCCGCCGGTTCCTGGACAAGGCCAGCGTCATGCTGCCGACGGGCGCCAAGGTGGGCCTCGTGGGGCGTAACGGCGTCGGCAAGTCCACCCTGTTCAAGCTGCTGAAGGGCGAACTCCAGCCCGCCGGCGGCGACTTCTCCATGCCGCGCAACGCCCGCATGGCGACCGTGGATCAGGAGCACCCGGCCACCCCGGTGAGCCTGCTCGACACCGTTCTGGCCGCCGACATCGAGCGCGAGACGCTGACGCAACGGCTGGAGACGGCCGAGCCCGAGGAGATGGGCGAGATCTGGGCCCGGCTGATCGAGATCGACGCCGACGCGGCGCCCAGCCGGGCGGCCGAAATCCTCGTCGGTCTCGGCTTCAGCCAGGAAGACCTGTCGCGGCCGATGGCCGAGTTCTCGGGCGGCTGGCGCATGCGCGTGGCCCTGGCGGCGGCCCTGTTCGCTGAGCCGGACCTGATGCTGCTCGACGAGCCGACCAACTATCTCGATCTCGAAGGCGCGCTCTGGCTGGAGCAGCGGCTGAAGAAGTATCCGCACATGGCGATCGTGATCAGCCACGACCGCGAACTGCTCAATAATTCCGTGGGTTACATCCTGCATCTTAAGGATGCGAAGCTGGAGCTCTACACCGGCGGCTACGACGACTTCGAGCGTCGCCGCGAGGAGAAGGCCCGCCTGCAGGAGGCCACCCGCAACAAGGTGGAGGCCCAGCGCGCCCACCTGCAGAGCTTCGTCGACCGCTTCCGCGCCAAGGCCTCGAAGGCCGCCCAGGCGCAGAGCCGCCTGAAGATGCTGCAGAAGCTGCCCGTGGTCAGCGCCCTGGTGGAGGAGCATGTCGCGCCCTTCACCCTGCCCTCGCCGCCGCGCCCGATCGCCCCGCCGCTGCTGCGGCTGGAGAAGGCGCAGGTGGGCTACGACGGCCACGCGATCCTGAAGAACCTGAACCTGCGGATGGATATCGACGACCGCATCGGCCTCCTGGGCGTCAACGGCGCCGGCAAGTCGACCTTCGCCAAGCTGGTGGCCGGGGCGCTCGACGTGATGGCCGGCGAATTCCATCGCGACAAGCGCACCCAGGTCGGCTGGTTCCACCAGCACCAGATCGAGGCGCTGGATCCGGAAGACACCCCGCTGGAGATCATCCGGCGGGCGATGCCGGACGCCAGCGAAAGCTCGCGCCGGTCGAAGCTCGCCCAGTTCGGCCTGAACTTCGAGAAGCAGGACAACAAGGTGGCCAGCCTTTCCGGCGGCGAGCGCGCGCGCCTGCTGCTGAATCTAGTGGCCATGGCCTCCCCGCACCTGCTGATTCTCGACGAACCGACCAACCACCTCGACATCGACAGCCGCCGGGCCCTGCTCGACGCCCTGAACGACTACCAGGGCGCGGTGATCCTGATCACCCACGACCGCTCGCTGATGGAACTGGTGGCCGACCGCCTGTGGCTGGCCGCCGACGGCACGATCAAGCCGTTCGACGGCGACATGGACGACTACGCCAAGCTGGTGCTGGACCGCGCCCGCGTCGCCGCGCGCGCGCCGACCCAGGTCGAACGGGTGAAGGAGACGGCCAAGCCGGTTGAAGCTCCGCCGCCGCCCAAGCCCCGCGTCGCCATCGAGCCGCTAAAGCGCAAGCTGGAGGCGGCGGAAACCACCCTGGCGCGCGTTTCCCGCCAGCTTGAAGAGATCGACGCCGCCCTGGCCGACCCGGCGCTCTATGTGAAGGAGCCCGCCAAGGCTCAATCGCTGACCGAGCGGCGGGCGAAGGCGCAAGGCCAGGTCGAGGCCGCCGAGGCCGAATGGATGTCCCTCGCCGAACAGGTCGAGGCGGCCAGCAACTGATCCCAACGAGGTTTCCGATGATGCGTAAGACGCTGCGGCCGGCGATGACGGCCCTCGCCCTGACCTGCGCCGCCCTGGCCCTGAGCGGCTGCGGCGAGAAGAACATCGTGCTCGGCGCCGCCTGCGCGCCGGTCGATGCGGCCACCTTCTCGGCCAATCCCTACAAGGTGCGCCAGAACCTGCGCCTGATGTACGCCGAGACCACCTTCGGCCGCGCGCTGGGCAACGCCGACTGCGAGGACCGCAACGGCGGCTTCATGGGTTTCGAGAAGTACGCGGTCTGCAACTTCTCCGGCCCCGCCATCCTCGAGGTCGAGCTGAATGGCAAGCACGACTACTACACGCCGGGCGTCGGCCGCCCGGTGGCGGTCACCGTGCGCGGCGGCGTCGCCAAGTGCGAGCTGCCGGGACAATAGGATGAGGATGTGCGGCTAGTCGCCTAGCCGCACTTCACTTCCTTGATGATGCCAGTCTCGGCGTCGAAGAAGATGTTCAGCCGTTCGGGGCTGTAATCCATGGTCACCGGGCAGGTGGTGCAGGCCACGCGCCGCTTGCTGGGATCGGCGGGGACCGGGATCTCGCTGCGCGGCTTGCCCACCAGGGCCTGTAACGCACGGGCGCCGCATTGGTCGGGAGCGAGCGGGGCTTCCGCGACCGGCGCCGGAGGCGGCGGGGCGGGCTGCGGGGCGGGCGCCGGAGCAGGCGCGACCGGCGCAGGAGCCGGGGCGGCCGGCGCAGGAGCCGGGGCGGCCGGAGCAGGCGTTTCGTTGGGCGCACAGCTCGCCAGCAGGACCATGGCCAGGGCGGCGACAGCCATCCGCGTCATGCCTGTTTCTCCCATCCGCGTTCGGCGCCTTGTCGCCAGTAGCTGACAGGATGCCCCTGCCCCTTCAGCCGCGTCCAGCGCTCACGCGCCACGGCGACCTGGGCCGGGTCTCGCCCGTCGAACAGGATCAGGCACCGCTCGTAGGGGGATAGTTCGCCCGGCTCGGCCCCGTCGATCAGGAACAGGGCCTGGGCGCCGTTGAGGTTTTCGGCGTCGGAGGTCAGCAGCACCGGCTGGCGCGCGGCGAGCGGCTCCTCGGCGAGGCCGTGCGGCAGGAAGCTCTCGTCGCGATAGCTCCACAGCCAGCCGTCGAGATGCTCGATCCGCTGAACGTCGGCCGTGCGGACCTGCGCCCGCCAGCCGCGCTGCAGGGTCTTTTCCAGCAGTTCGGGCAAGGCCTGGTCGAGCTGGGTGCGCTCCAGGTGGTAGAACCAGACCTCGCAGGCGCCCTCGGCCATCAGCCCTCGTAGTTGTCGGCGACGAGACGGTTGAGCAGGCGGACGCCGAAGCCGGCCGCGCCCTCGGGGATGGTCGGATCTGACGACGGCTGCCGCCAGGCGACACCGGCGATGTCGAGGTGCGCCCACGGCAGGCCGGCGACGTACTTCTGCAGGAACAGGGCGGCGGTGATCGATCCGCCCGGGCGACCGCCGACGTTCTTCATGTCGGCCGCCAGGCTCTCGATCTGCTTTTCGTAGGCGGCGGGCAGCGGCATGCGCCACAGAAGTTCGTTCTCGGCCTTGGAGGCGGCCAGCAGCTTGTCGGCCAGGGCGTCATCGTTGGCGTAGAGGCCGGCGTAGTCCTTGCCGAGGGCGATGATGATCGCGCCCGTCAGGGTGGCCAGATCGACCATGAACTGCGGCTTGAAGCGATCCTGCGTGTACCAAAGGGCGTCGGCCAGCACGAGGCGGCCCTCGGCGTCGGTATTGATGACCTCGATGGTCTGGCCGCTCATCGAGGTGACGATGTCGCCCGGACGCTGCGCGTTGCCGTCGGGCATGTTCTCGACGAGGCCGAGCACGCCGATGGCGTTGACCTTGGCCTTGCGGCCAGCGAGCGCGTGCATCAGGCCAATGACTGCGGCCGAGCCGCCCATGTCCCACTTCATATCCTCCATGCCGTCGGCCGGCTTGATGGAGATGCCGCCGGTGTCGAAGGTCACGCCCTTGCCGACGAAGGCGATCGGCTGCGAGGCGGGATCGGCTGCGCCGAGCCACTGCATGACCACCAGCTGGCTTTCACGGCGGCTGCCCTGGCCGACGCCGAGCAGGCTGCCCATGCCGAGCTTGGCCATATCGTCCTCGCCCAGCACCTCGACCTTGAGGCCCAGGGATTCGAGTTCCTTGGCGCGGCGGGCGTACTCGGCCGGATAGAGGATGTTGGCCGGTTCGGAGACGAGGTCGCGGCTGAAGACGATGGCGTCGCCCAGGGCCGCGAGCGGCGCATAGGCGGCCTGGGCCGCGGCGGCATCCTCGACGGCCACCTTCACGGTCGTGATCGAGGGCTTCTTGTCGGCCTTCTCGGTGGTGCGGTAGCGGTCGAAGCGATAGCTGGCCAGGCGTGCGCCGAAGGCGGCCTTGGCGGCGCGCGCGGCCGGATTGGTCGGGCACTGCGGATGGCGGATCAGAAGCTCGGTCGCGCCCGAGAGCTTGGCGGCGGCGTAGGCGCTGGCGGCGCCGGATTCGACAGCCGCGCCGTTGAGGTCCGCCTCCGGCCCGAGGCCGATCAGCAGCACGCGGGAGGCCTCGACGCCCTGCGGCGCCAGAAGCTCCAGGCTCTGGCCCTTCGAGCCCTTGAATCGGCCGGCGGCGACCGCGCGGCTCAGCGCCCCGCCGAGCGCCGAATCGAGCGCCGCGGCCGGCGCCGAAAGCGTTCCGCCCTCGAAGGCGAACACCGCCAAAGCCGTCCCGTTGGTCGGCTCGGCGCCCACCGCAACGAATTCCACCTGCATGGCCTGCTCCAAAATCCTACTCCTGGCGGCTTAGTCCAAAGGCGCGTGCCTGGAAAGCGGCGGCCGCTGTGGCGCCGGTGTAGTTGCGCGGCTCAAGGCCGCCCCCTAGAACGGGCCGACCCCAAAGGGGTTCGTCCTGCCCTCCCCCCGGTCCATGCGCCTGATTGAACGGTATTTCCTGCGGCAATTGCTGGGGCCGACCCTGTTGGCCACCGCGGCTCTGTGCCTGGTCACCCTCCTGGGCCGCAGCCTCTCCGAGCTGGAGATCATCGTCGAGCAGCGCCAGAGCGCGCTGGTCTTCCTGAAGATCATCCTGCTGGCCGTGCCGCAGCTGCTCAACACGGTGATGCCGATCTCGGTGTTCGTCGCGGCGCTGGTTGCGCTGAACCGCCTGCATACCGAGCAGGAAATCGTGGTCTGCTTCGCCTCGGGCATGAGCCGCTGGCGCGTGATCTCGCCGGCCGTGCGCCTGGCCTCGGTGGCCGCGCTGCTGTCGCTGATCATCGGCCTGTGGCTGCAGCCCTACACTGCCCGCGAGATCCGCGAGACGAGCTTCCAGGTGCGGGCCGACATCGCCGCCACCCTGGTGCGCGAAGGCGCCTTCACCGAGCCGTCGGCCGGCCTGACCGTCTATTCCCGGACCATCGATCGCGGCGGCCTGATCCACGACCTGTTCATCCACCAGACCAAGCAGGGCGGCGGCGACACCACCTACTCGTCGCGCGAGGGCCGCGTCGGCACCCGCAACGGCGCGCCCGTGCTGATCATGACCAACGGCTCGACGCAGGAATTTTCCAACGACGGGACGCTGAATTTCCTGCGGTTCGACGAGTACATCTTCGACCTCGCCCCCTTCGTGCAGAGCGACGAGCTGCTGCACTACAAGGAGGCCGACCGCTACATGCACGAGCTGTTCTTCCCCGACCTGCAGCAGGATTGGGAGCGCAAGAACAAGGACCGCCTGCTGGCCGAGGGCCATTCGCGCCTGGCCGGCCCGCTCTACAACATCGCCTTCATGGCCATGGCCCTGGCCGCCGTGCTGGGCTCCAGCTTCAGCCGCCTCGGCTACGGCCGCCGCATCGCCCGCGTGGGAGCTGCCGCCGCCGCCGTGCGCCTGCTGGGCGTGGGTATCCAGGCGGCCTGCGCGGACAGCGCCTATCTGAACATTCTGCATCCGCACGCGCACCAAGGCCAAGAAGGGCGAACTCGTCGCCTTGGGTCCCGCATGATCGGTCGTCTCGAACGCTATGTGCTCGGCCGCACCCTGACGGCCGTGGCCGGCGCCCTGGCGGTGATCGGCGGCATGATCACGCTCGTCGAGTTCGTCGACATCTCGAAGAACATCGGGGTGCGCTCGGACGACGCCGGGTTCGCCTCGCTGCTTTACCTCACCCTGCTGAAGGCGCCGGCGACGGTGCTGGCGCTGGGCCCGTTCGTCTTCCTGTTCGGCACCCTGTTCGCCTTTGTGGGCCTCAACCGCCGCAGCGAGCTGATCGCCATGCGCGCGGCCGGCGTCTCGGCCTGGCGGTTCATCCTGCCGGCGGCGGCGGCGGCCCTGCTGATCGGGGTGCTGACGGTCACGACCCTGAATCCGGTCACCGCCTGGCTGACGGCGCGCTATGAAACCGCCAGCACGGAGATGATGGAGGGCTATCTCGCCAATACCGACAAGCCCTCGTGGCTGCGTCAGGGCGACGCCAACACCCAGATCGTCATTCGCGCGGCCCGTCGCGACCGGCAGGACGATTCCCTGCACCTGCGCGGCGTCTCGCTGTTCGTCTTCACCCGCGGCGCCAACGGCGCGCTGGAGTTCTCGCGCCGTATCGAGGCCGAGGACGCGCGACTGGTCGCCGGCTTCTGGCGGCTGAACAATGTGCGCGAAGCCCTGCCCGGGGCCGGCTCGCTGTCGTCGGAAAGCCTGTCGATTCCCTCCACGCTCGACCAGCAGTCGGCCAACGAGCGATTCGGCGCGCCAGGCTCCGTGGCCTTCTGGCGCCTGCCCGGCGCCATCGGCCGGACCGAGCAGGCCGGCTTCTCGGCCACGGCCTATCGTCTGCGGCTGCAGCAGCTGTTCGCCACGCCGCTGCTGTTCGCGGCCATGTCGATTCTGGCGGCCGCATTCTCGCTGCGCCTTATGCGGCTTGGGGGTTTGGCGGTGCTGGCGGGCTCGGGCGTGGCCCTGGGATTCGTGATCTTCTTCTTCAATCAGCTCTGCGAAGCGCTGGGGAAATCCGAAGTGCTGTTCCCCTTCGCGGCGGCCTGGGCGCCGCCCGTGCTTGCGCTTTTGGCGGGCTTCACTCTGCTTTGCTATACGGAGGACGGCTAGTGCGCCGCTCCGGGGGATTCTCTATGACTGCTGTTCGCCCGAACCGTCCGGTGCGCGTGGCCTTGATGATGGGCGCGGCCGCCGGAAGTCTGGTGATCAGCATCACGCCGGCCGTGGCCCAGACGGGGAACAACCGCGGCTATTCGGTCGGATCCTCCGCCAGCGCGGTGGCCTCGCAGACCTTTGACGGCGCGCCCAGCAACCTCTCGCCCAACCCGGTCGACGGCTCGGCGCCGCGGCCGCTGGCGCCCAGCCTGGGCGGTCCGCCCCTGATCGTCGCGCCGGCGGAGCCAGTCCGCCTGCTGACCCAGCAGGAACTGGAGGACCGCGACAACGCCCGCCGTGCCGCCGAGCTTGCCGCCACGAACGACGACGGTCTCGGCGAGGACGGCTTCTATCTCGAGGCCGATCTCGTGACGCGGGACAACAAGGCCAGGACCATCACCGCCACCGGCGGCGTCGAGAGCCGCTACGGCGGCCGCACCCTTCGCGCCAACCAGGTGACCTACGACCAGTCCACCGGGATCGTCACCGCCCGCGGCAACGCCGTGCTGGTCGACACCGAAGGCGGCATCGAGTTCGCCGACGAACTGGTGCTGGACGACGCCACCTCCACCGGCTTCGCCCGCAACTTCTCCGCCCGCCTGGCCGAGAACGTGACCATGGCGGCCAGCACCGCGGTGCGCCGCAGCAAGTCGGTCAGCGAGCTGAACGACGCGCTCTACACGCCCTGCGAGCTCTGCGCGGACGATCCGTCCAAGGCTCCCAGCTGGTCATTCCGCGCCGAGAAGGTGGTTCAGGATCACCAGAAGCAGGTGATCTACTACCGCAAGGCCAAGTTCTATCTGTGGGGCGTTCCCACGGTCTATCTGCCGGTGTTCTGGACCACCGACCCGAAGGCGACGCGGGCCAGCGGCTTCCTGAAGCCGAAGATCACCATCTCGAAGCGCCGCGGCTTCTCCTACGAACAGCCCTACCTGAAGCTGCTCGGCCCCTCGTCGGACATCATCGTCAGCCCGCAGCTGAACACGGCGGTGAATCCGTTCCTGAACGTCAACTACCGCAAGCGCTTCTATTCGGGCACGGCGGAGGTGCGCGGCGGCTTCACCCACGACCAGGATTACGACAGCAAGGGCGACAAGTTCGGCGACAACACCTTCCGCAGCTACATCCTGGCGAAGGGCCGGTTCGACCTGAATGAGAAGTGGCTTTGGGGCTTCAGCGCTGAGCGCGCCTCCGAAGACCTGGTGCTCGACAAGTACGACATCGGCGACATCTACCTGCAGGAAGCCCGCGGCCTGTTCCCCGATCAGGAGCGGCGGTTCTCGTCCCAGCTTTACGCCATCCGTCAGGACGAGCGGACTTATCTTTCGATTTCAGCGGTTTCCATCCAGGGCCTCATCCCGTCGAGAGACGGCAACAGCGGCGACAACGACCGCACCTTCCCGCTGATCGCACCGCTGATCGAAGGCCGTTGGGATCCGGACTTCACGATTCTGGGCGGACGCCTGCGCGTCAAAGGCCAGTCGGTGATGCTGACCCGCGAACAATCGAACACCATCTCGCCGAGCGCGGCCGACCCGCGTCCCGCCGGCATCGACAGCCGTCGCGCCGCCGGGGAGTTAGACTGGCGCGCCAACTACACCAGCCGCGCCGGCATCCGCCTGTCGCCCTTCATGCAGGGCCGCCTGACCGGCTACGACATCGGCGACCTGCCGGGTGACGAGAGCAAGCGGACGGTGCAGGCCCAGGGGGTGATCGGGGCGGACCTGTC
>JAFKGN010000010.1 GCA_017307205.1 Caulobacterales bacterium | reverse complement strand
TGGCGCAAGTCCAACCCGATGCCGAACTTCAAGGGCACGCGGTTCACCAACGCCCACGAGACCCTGATCTGGGCGAGCAAGGGCGTCGGCGCCAAGCGCTACACCTTCAACTACGACGCCATGAAGATGGCCAACGACGAAGTGCAGATGCGGTCCGACTGGACCCTGCCGCTGTGCACTGGTGAAGAGCGCCTGAAGGGCGCCGACGGCGCCAAGGCCCACCCGACCCAGAAGCCGGAAGCCCTGCTCTATCGCGTGATCCTGTCGTCGACGAAGCCGGGCGACGTGATCCTCGATCCGTTCTTCGGCACCGGCACCACCGGCGCGGCCGCCAAGCGCCTGGGCCGCCGCTTCATCGGCATCGAGCGTGAGGCGGAATACCTGGCGGTGGCCAAGGAGCGGATCGCCAAGGTGGTTCCGATCGCCCCGGCCGAGCTCGACGTCATGGGCTCCAAGAAGTCCGAGCCGCGGGTGCCGTTCGGCCGCGTGGTCGAGGCCGGCCTGCTGCAGCCCGGCGACACCCTCTGGTGCCCCAAGGGCAAGCGCGCCGCCCGCGTGCGGGCCGACGGCAGCCTGGCGGTAGGCGACCTCGTCGGCTCGATCCACAAGGTCGGGGCGATGATCGACAACGCCCCCAGCTGCAACGGCTGGACCTACTGGCGCTTCAAGACCGACAAGGGCTTCGCCCAGATCGACGTGCTGCGCGACAAGCTGCGGTCGGAGATGGCGGCGGCCTGAGGCCGTCGGCGCTTATAACCTGACGTCATAAAACGTCACTCGACGGAAACAGCGTCGGCGCGGACACTCGCCCCCAAAATCCAGGGAGCGAAACCATGCGTCTTTCCACCAGCTTCGCCGCCGCTGCGGCCGCCGTTGTCGTGGCCGGTCCGGCGATCGCCCAGGCTCCGGCGGCGCCGCCCACGCGCGCCGCCGTTGTCGCCCCGCCCGTCGCGCAGGCCCCGGCGTCTGACCTGGCGCTGCGCGCCGCCGTCACCTCGCCGCTGCGTTCCGACGCGAACAAGGCGCGGGACGGCGCCCGTCGCCCGGTCGAGACCCTGCAGTTCTGGGGCGTGAAACCCGGTGTGACGGTGCTGGAAATCGCGCCCGGCGCCGGCTGGTGGACCGAGATCATCGCGCCCTACACGGCCAAGACCGGCGGCCGCTACGTCGCCACCGGCCCGATCATCGAAGGCCCGGGCTCCAGCGATCAGTCGCGCGCCAGCCATGCCGCCTTCGTCAAGAAGTACGAGGACGCCGCGACCTACGGGAAGATTTCGGTGACGCCCTTCGGGACGCAGGTGAAGGGCCTGGGCCCCGACAATTCCGTCGACGTCGCCTTCACCGCCCGCAACGTCCACAACTGGATGGGCCAACCGGGCCGCGTCGACGCGGTGTTCGCCGATCTCTACCGCGTGGTGAAGCCGGGCGGCTTCCTCGGCGTCGAGGAACACAGGGCCGTCAACATGAAGCCCGGGGCCAGCGACGGCTACGTCTCGGAGGCCTATGTCATCGAGGCCGCGACCAAGGCCGGCTTCGTGCTGGACGCCCGGTCCGAGATCAACGCCAACCCGAAGGACACCAAGGATCACCCCTTCGGCGTCTGGACTCTGCCGCCGACGCGCAACACCGCGCCTATGGGCCAGCCGGCCAATCCGCAGTTCGACCGCACCAAGTATGAGGCGATCGGCGAGAGCGACCGGATGACCCTGCGGTTCCGCAAGCCGGCCTGAGGTCAGCTGAAGAGGTCGGTCGCCAGGCCCAGCCGGGCGGCCTTGAGGAAGACGCTCGGCAGGCCATCCAGGCCGGCCGGCGCGGTCCACTCGCCGTGGCTCCAATCCCCCTCCGCCCGCATGACCTTCAGGCCGAGGGCGAAGTGGGTGAAGACGTGCTCGATCTCACCGACGTAGCGCCAGTCCGCCTTCGCCGGCGCCGCGGCCTTCGCCTCGGCCTCGCTCCAGGGTTCTGAGCGCCAGTCGGTGGTCGGCAGGCCGAGCATGCCGCCGAGCAGACCCTTGGGCGGTCGCCGCACAAGGACGACCCGGTCGCCTTGGGTCAGCACATAGGCGACGCCGTGCCGCCGGGGGCGCGCGGCCTTGGCGGTCTTGCGCGGATAGGTCTCCGGCGCCCCGGTCGCGAGCCCGGCGCAGAAGGCGGTAAGGGGGCAGCGGTCGCACAGGGGCGACTTCGGCCGGCAGACGGTGGCGCCGAGGTCCATCAGGGCCTGAGCCCAGTCGCCCGGGCGGTCGTCGCTGACCAGCTCGGCCGCCCGACGCGCCAGCTCTGGCTTGGCGGCCGGCAGCGGTGTCTCGACGGCGAACAGCCGCGCCATCACCCGCTCGACATTGCCGTCGACGACGTTGGCCGCCTGATCGAAGGCGATGGCGGCCACCGCCGCGGCCGTGTAGGCGCCGACGCCCGGCAGGCCTCGCAGGCCCGCCTCGGTATCGGGGAACACGCCGCTGTGCTCGTCCGCCACGGCCCGGGCGCAGGCCAGCAGGTTGCGGGCGCGGGCGTAGTAGCCGAGGCCCGCCCAGGCGGCCATGAGGTCCGCGTCGGGCGTCGCCGCCAGGTCCGAGACCGTCGGCCAGCGCTTCGTGAAGCTGAGGAAGTAAGGCGTCGCATGCGGGGTTGTGGTCTGCTGCAGCATCACCTCGGAAAGCCAGACGCGATACGGGTCGGGCCGCACGCCGGCACGCCGCTCGGCCGGGCCGATGCGCCAGGGCAAGACGCGGGCTTCGGCGTCGTACCAGTCGAGAAGAGCGCGGCGCACCGCAGTTCTGTCAAAGGTGGTGGCGCTCCGCGCCGGGACGTCGGTCATGCGGGCTGATATATAGATCGGATGCGTCGCCGCCGCCCCCTGCCCAGCGCCGAAGAAGCTCTCGCCATTCTGCGGGCCCGGCGCACGCGGCCGGCGATCCGGCCACCGCCGCCGATCGCGCGCTCCATCGCCCCGATCATCAAGCAGTTGGACGAGCGGTTCGGCCAGGGCGCCGGCCCCTTGCAGACCCGCTGGAAGGAGATCGTCGGCGAAACCCTGGCCAAGCGCACCGAGCCGGTGAAGCTGGTCAAGGGACGCGGCGGCGCGGGCGGAGCGCTCGAACTGCGCGTCGACGGGCCGGTGGCCGCGCTCATCCAGCATCAGGCGCCGCAGATCATGCAGAGGCTGGACCTCGTGCTTGGCCAGGGCGTCGTCACCCGCTTGCGCATCATTCAGGGTCCGGTGAAGGCGGTCGCCGCCGCCCCGCCCCGCCCGCGCCGCAAAGGCCCGCTCGACGCCGCCAAGGAGAAATCCCTGGCCGATGGCCTGGCCGAAGCCGCCGACGGCCCGCTCAAGGCCGCCCTCACCCGCCTCGGTCGC
>JAFKGN010000009.1 GCA_017307205.1 Caulobacterales bacterium | reverse complement strand
TCACTTGGTGGCGGCTTCGACCGCCACCGTCTGCCTGGTTCAGGCCCTGCAGTCGGCCCTTCTGGTCGCCGTCCTGGCGGCGCTGAACCGGCCCGCCCTGATGGCCGCCCTGCGCTCTTGGCGCCCTTCGCTTGGCGCCGGATTTTTCGGCGCTGCGGCCTCGTGCTGCTGGTTCACAGCCTTGGCCATGGCGCCCGCCGGCCCGGTCCGCGCCGTCGGCGTCGTCGAGATGCCGATCGCCGCCCTGGCCGGCCGCAAGCTGTTCGCCGAGCGGCTGACGCTGCTGCAGTGGGCCTCGGCCGCCCTCACCGCCGCTGGCGTCGTCCTGGCCGCTCTGGCCTAGCTTCCGCCTGCGTCATCGCGCATGGCGAACTCCGTGACGGTTCATATCGATAGACCTTGAATTCAACACGTTCGCAGGGCAAACCCACGGCGTTCGGCGAGCATTTGGCCCCCTCCGTGGCTGCTCGGCGGACATGTCTCCCGCCCCCGCCCCGATCCTCGACGCTTTTCTCAGGCCACCGATGTTTTCATCCCTTTTCGGCGCCATCTCCAACGATATCGCCATCGACCTCGGCACGGCCAACACCCTGATTTATCAGAAGGGCAAGGGCATCGTGCTCAATGAACCCTCGGTGGTGGCGCTGCGCAACGTCGGCGGCCGCAAGCAGGTGCACGCCGTGGGCATAGAGGCCAAGCAGATGCTGGGCCGCACCCCGGGCCACATGGAAGCCATCCGCCCGATGCGCGACGGGGTCATCGCCGACTTCGAAGTCGCCGAGGAGATGATCAAGTACTTCATCCGCAAGGTTCACAACCGCAAGGGCTTCGTGAACCCCAAGGTCATCGTCTGCGTGCCGTCGGGCGCCCGCGTCGGCCTGATAGACGAGCCGATGGCCGCGGCGATCGGCGCCGCCCTGCCGATCCACGAGCCGACAGGCTCGATGGTCGTCGACATCGGCGGCGGCACCACGGAAGTCGCCGTGCTCTCGCTCTCGGGCATCGTCTATTCGCGCTCGGTCCGCGTCGGCGGCGACAAGATGGACGAGGCGATCATCAGCTACATGCGCCGCCACCATAACCTTCTGATCGGCGAGACCACCGCCGAGCGCATCAAGAAGGAAATCGGCACCGCCCGCGCTCCGGCCGACGGTGAAGGCCTGTCGATCGACGTCAAGGGCCGCGACCTGATGCAGGGCGTGCCGCGCGAAGTCCGCATCTCCGAGAAGCAGGCGGCCGACGCCCTGCAGGACCCGGTGAACCAGATCGTCGAGGCCGTGAAGGTCGCCCTGGAAGCCACCCCGCCGGAACTGGCCAGCGACATCGCCGACAAGGGCATCATGCTCACCGGCGGAGGCGCCCTGCTGCGCGGCCTGGACGCCGAGATCCGCGACCACACCGGCCTGCCGGTCACCGTGGCCGACGATCCGCTGTCCTGCGTCGCCCTGGGCTGCGGCAAGGTGCTCGAACATCCCAAGTGGATGAAGGGCGTGCTCGAATCGACGCTCGCGTAGACACTTAACGCGGGAGCTGGGGCGCTCCCTGGAGAGACGCCTTGGCGTTCCGCGAAAGTCCGTTGGGCGAACTGAAGGTGCCGTTGACCTGGACGGCGGCCGTCGCCCTGGTCGTGGCCGCCATCCTGGCCGTCGCCCTGCTGCTGACCGATCGGCGCGAGGCCCTGCGCGAGCAGGCCTACGGCACCGCGCGCCAGACCGTCGATACGGTCGCCGCCCCCGTCGGGCAGGTAGTGGCGGCTCCGGTGCGGGCGACAGGTCAGGGCCTGGCCTTCGTCGGCGGCTACTTCTTTGCGGTCTCCGAGAACCGCCGGCTCCGCAAGGAGCTGGAGGATATGCGCCAGTGGCGCGATGTCGCCATCGCCCTGCGCGACACCAACGACCGCTACAAGACCCTGCTCGGCCTGAAGACCGATCCGCCGCTGCCGATGGTGGCCGCGCGCGTCGTCTCCGACAGCCGCGGCCCCTTCGCCAACGCTCGCCTGGCCGACGCCGGCCGCGACAAGGGCGTGACCATCGGCAATCCGGTGCTCTCCGAGCGTGGCCTGGTCGGCCGCGTGGTGGGCGTCAGCGGCGGCGTCAGCCGCGTCGTCCTGCTCACCGACATCGCCTCGCGCACGCCGGTGATGATCGACCGCACCAACGCCCGGGCCATCCTGGCCGGCGACGGCGGTCCGAACCCCAAGCTCGACTACCTGCGCGGCCGCGATCCGGTGAAGAGCGGCGATCGGGTGATGACCAGCGGCGACGGCGGGGTCATCCCCCGCGGCCTGCCGGTGGGCGTGGCGGTCAAGGGCGTCGACGGCAGCTGGCGCGTGCAGCTGGCCAGCGACTCGGCCCCCATCGATTTCGTGCGCATCCTGCTGTTCAAGGACTTCGCCCAGCTGGCCAACGAGACCGAGTTGCGCCAGACGGTCATGCCGCCGGTCACCACCGAGAACCAGCGCGAGAGCATCCTCGGCCCCGCCGTCCCCGCCCCCACGCCGACGCCCGCCCCGCCGCGCCCGGCGACGACCACCCCGCCGGCGGCCCGGACCCCGGCGCCCCAGGCCCCGGCGACCGCGACTTCGCGCCCGACGCCGCCAGCCACCACGACGGCCCCGCCGCAATGAGCCTGTCCTCAGCCCGCCCGCTCGATCCGTGGCGCTGGCTGGTCGCGCCCCTGCTGCTGGCGCTGATCGCCTCGGTGCTGTTCGCCGCGCCAATCCGCGTCTTCGGCCTGCATCTGCCCGAGCCGGTGTTCGCCCTCGCGCCCGCCTTCGCCTGGGCGGTGATCCGCCCTGCGGTGCTGGCGCCCTTCCTTGTGCTGCTGATGGGCCTGGCGCTCGACCTCTTCTGGGGCGGACCGATGGGGCTCTGGGCCCTGTCGCTGCTGGTCGCCTACGGCGCCACCCTCTTCTCGCGCAGTATGATGACCGGCCAGAGCCCGGTGATGATGTTCGTCTGGTACGCAGTGATATGCGCCCTCGCCATGGCCACCGGCTATCTGGTGACCATGCTCGACGCGCTCGCGGCCCCCAGCCTGCTGGCGGTGTTGTGGCAGTACCTCGCCACCATCGTGCTGTTTCCCTTCGCCTACCGGCTGATCGACCGGTTCGAGGACGCGGACGTGCGCTTCCGATGAGCGAACCGTCGATCTACTTTTCCGACGTCAACGAACGGCAGGGCGCCTTCCACCGCCGGGCCTTCCTGCTGGGCGGCTTCGCCGGCGTGGGCCTGCTGGCCCTGACCGGGCGGCTGTTGCACCTGCAGGTGCTGGAAACCGGCCGCTATCAGAAGCTGGCCTCGGGCAACCAGTTCAACTACCGCCTGACGCCCCCGCCCCGCGGGCTGATCCTCGACCGCAACGGCGTCGCCCTGGCCTCCAACCGTCCGAACTTCCGCCTCATGGTGGCGCGCGAGGACGACATGGACGTCGACAAGACGCTGCTGGAGCTGTCGGAACTCGTGCCGATGGACGCCGAGCGGCGCGAACGCCTGTCCAAGGACCTGGCCCGCACCCCGAAGCAGACGCCCATGCCGGTCATGGAGGACATGACCTGGGAGGAGTTTTCCCGCGTCAACATCCGCGCGCCCGAGCTGCCCGGCGTCACCGCCGACATGGGCGAGGTGCGGGTCTATCCCTACGGCGGCGCGTTCGCCCACGTGATCGGCTATGTCGCCAAGGTCTCCGACCGAGACCTTGAACAGGCCAAGGGCGACCCGGCCCAGGACCAGCAGCTGCTGCGCAATCCCGGCTTCCGCATTGGCAAGCAGGGCGTCGAAAAGGCCCTCGACCGCGATCTGCGCGGCCGCGCCGGCGCCATCAAGGCCGAGGTCGACGCTCAGGGCCGCACCGTGCGCCTCGATCCCGAAGGCGATATCCCCGGCACGCCCGGCAAGGAGGTCCGCCTCTCGCTCGACGCCGACATCCAGAACCGGGCGCTGGAGGTGATGGGCGACGAAAGCGGCGCCATCGTCATGATGGACTGTCGTTCGGGCGACCTGCTCTGCATGGCCTCGGCGCCGAGCTTCGACGCCAACCGCTTCGTCAAGGGCCTGTCGGGTCCGGAGTACCGCGCGCTCAGCGAGTACGAGCGCAAGCCGCTGCTCGACAAGTGCATGAACGGCACCTTCCCGCCGGGCTCCACCTTCAAGCCCACGGTGGCCCTCGCCTGCCTCGGCGCCGGCGTCGATCCCAGCGAGCGGATCGTATGCACCGGCGGCTGGTACTACGGCGGCCGCACCTGGCACTGCCAC
>JAFKGN010000045.1 GCA_017307205.1 Caulobacterales bacterium | reverse complement strand
TCTTCGAACATTTCCTTCCACTGGCTGATCCAGCCCGAGGTGCGGGCCAGGGCGAACAGCACGGTGAACATGTTGGTCGGGAAGCCCATCGCGCGCAGGGTGATGCCCGAATAGAAGTCGATGTTCGGGTAGAGCTTGCGGTCGATGAAGTAGGGATCGCTCAGGGCGACCTTTTCCAGCTCGATGGCCACCTCCAGCAGCGGGTCGTTGATGCCCAGCTGGCCCAGCACTTCCTTGCAGGTCTTTTCCATGACCTTCGCGCGCGGGTCGAAGTTCTTGTACACGCGGTGGCCGAAGCCCATCAGCTTGTACTTCTTGTCCTTCACGCCCTGGACGTATTCCGGGATGCGATCGACGGTGCCGATCTCTTCCAGCATCTCCAGCGCTTCCTGGTTCGCGCCGCCGTGGCTCGGGCCCCAGAGGCAGGCGATGCCGGCCGCGATGCAGGCGAACGGGTTGGCGCCCGACGAGCCGGCCAGACGCACGGTCGAGGTCGAGGCGTTCTGCTCGTGGTCGGCGTGCAGGATGAAGATCTTGTCCATGGCGCGGGCCAGGACCGGGTTCACCTTGTACTCTTCCGCCGGCACGGCGAAGCACATGTGCAGGAAGTTCTCGGAGTACGAGAGGTCGTTGCGCGGGCTCACGAACGGCTGGCCGATCGAGTACTTGAAGGTGCGCGCCGCGATGGTCGGCATCTTGGCGATCAGGCGATGAGCCGAGATCATCCGCTGCTTGGGGTCATCCACCTGGATGGCGTCGGCGTAGAAGGCCGACAGGGCGCCGACCGTCCCGGTCATCACCGCCATCGGGTGCGCGTCGCGGCGATAGCCTTCGAAGAAGCGGTCGAACTGCGAGTGCAGCATGGTGTGCCGCGTGATGGTGTTCTCGAAGTCGGCGTACTCGGCCGCGGTCGGCAGCGAGCCGTTCAGCAGCAGGTAGGCGGTTTCGAGGAAATTCGAGTGATCGGCCAGCTGGTCGATCGGATAGCCGCGGTGCAGCAGCACGCCGGCGTCGCCGTCGATGTAGGTGATCTTGCTTTCGCAAGACGCGGTCGAGGTGAAGCCAGGATCGTAGGTGAAGACGTCGGCTTCCCCATACAGCTTGCGCACATCCACCACGTCCGGACCCACCGAGCCCTTCATGATCGGCAGATCGTACGACTTGTCGCCGATCGTCAGAGAAGCTTTATCGCTCATCCCCGAAATCCCCTTCGCGAGACACAAAACGCCACACGCTTTCGCTATGCGGCATGGCCTTATAGCGCTTTAGCTGCGGTGCGAAAGAGCGTCCTGTATACGAGCGACGCTCTCGGCCTTTGTTAGTGCGGATAACGTCTTGCCGAGGTCAGGCGCTGGCGCGCCGCCGGTCAGGATTCCGCGCAGCGGCGGCCCGATTTTGCCGAATCCGACGCCTTCAGCCTCGGCAAACGCCTTCAGGGCGGCTTCCAGCGTCGCGGCGTCCCAATCGGCTTGCGTCTCAAGCTGCGAGAGCAGGCGGCCCAGCCGGTCGCGGGTCTCGTCGGTCAAGAGGCCGCGGGTCTTGTCGTCCAGCGCCAGCGGGCGGGTCTTCAGCAGGAAGGCGCACTGGTCGACCAGCTCGGGAATGGTCTTGGCGCGGTCCTTGAGGAAGGGCATGGCCGCCGCGATGCGCGCGGTCTGCTTAGGCGTGGGCGCCTGGTCGCGGGCCTGCAGCACGCCCTCGACCAGACCGGCCAGGCGGTCATCGTCGGCGGCGCGGATGTAGTGGGCGTTGACGTGGGCCAGCTTGTCCCAGTCGAGCCGGGCGGCGCCCTTGTTGACGTCGGCGATGTCGAACCAGGCGATGGCCTGCGCGTCGCTGAAGATCTCGTCGTCGCCGTGGCTCCAGCCCAGACGAGCCAGGTAGTTGCGCAGGGCCTCGGGCAGGTAGCCGAGCTCGGCGAAGTCGCCCACCGCCTGGGCCCCGTGCCGCTTCGACAGCTTGGCGCCGTCGGGGCCGTGGATGAGCGGGATGTGGGCGAAGGCGGGGACCGCCCAGTCCAGCGCCGAATAGATCAGGCTCTGGCGGGCGGCGTTGTTCAGGTGGTCGTCGCCGCGGATCACATGGGTCACGCCCATGTCGTGGTCGTCCACGACCACGGCGAGGTTGTAGGTCGGGGCGCCGTCCGAGCGGAGCAGCACGAGGTCGTCGAGGTCCTTGTTGGCGAACCGCACGTCGCCCTGCACCAGATCGGCGACCACGGTCTCGCCGTCGACCGGGCCGCGGAAGCGGATGACGTGGGGCTGGGCGGGATCGCCATCCGCGCGGTCGCGCCACGGCGAGCGCAGGGCGTGCCCGGCGGCGCGGGCGGCTTCGCGCGCGGCTTCCAACTCGTCGGCGCCCATCCAGCAGCGATAGGCGCGGCCGGCGTCCAGCAACTGCTGCACCGCCTCGCGGTGACGGTCGGCGCGGGAGGCTTGGTAGATCACCGGCGCGTCAGAGGTCAGGCCCAGCCAGTCCAGACCCTCGAAGATGGCGTCGACCGCCGCCTGGGTGGAGCGCTCGCGGTCGGTGTCCTCGATGCGCACCAGGAACGTCCCGCCGGTGTGGCGCGCATAAAGCCAGTTGAACAAGGCTGTCCGGGCGCCGCCTATGTGCAGGTAGCCGGTGGGGGAAGGCGCAAAGCGGGTGACGACGGGGGAGGACATAGGCGGGACGACCGGTTCGGGGAGGGCGGCTCAGAAGGGCTGGCCTCTTAGCATGAGCCTTTCGTGGAAGCCTAACCTCGCCGCCGTGCGGGCTGAGGTCGAAGCCCAGGCCGAGCGCTGGACCCTCTGGACGCCCGTCGCCTTCGGCCTCGGCGCCGCCGCCTACCTCACCCTTTTGACCGAGCCGCCGCTGTGGGCCGCGCTCGGCCTCGCCCTCGCCACCGCCTGTCTGGCCCTCGCCGCCCAGCGCTGGTCGCCCTGGCGCTCGCTGGCCATCGCTCTCGGCCTCGTCGCCTTCGCGGCCGGCGGCGTCCTGGCCGGCAAGGTCCGCACCCTCAGCGTCGCCGCGCCGGTGCTCGCGGCCAGCGACCGGCCGCGAGTCGTCGAAGGTTGGGTGGTCGACGTGCTCAGCCCCGGCGCCTCCGGCGGCCGCCTGCTGATCGCCCCCTCCCGCGTCGGCGACCTGCCGGCCGAGGCCGTGCCGCATCGCGTGCGGATCAGTGTCGGCCCCGACGCCGTGGTCGGGCCGGGCGCCTACGTCCGCCTCCGCGCCATCGTCGGTCCGCCGCCGGGTCCCGCCGCGCCCGGGACCTACGACTTCGCCCGCGACGCCTTCTTCGACCGCATCGGCGGCTCCGGCTTCGCCCTCGGCCGCCCCCAGGTGTTCGACGCCCCCGCGCCGACGGCGGCGCTGCGCTGGGTGCTCGGGATCAACGCCGCCCGCTGGAGCCTCGCCCAGCGCATCGTCGAGCGGATGGGGCCGGAGAC
>JAFKGN010000044.1 GCA_017307205.1 Caulobacterales bacterium | reverse complement strand
GGTCGGAGCGTTTGTCTGAACGGAGGGTCGTCGTCATGAAACGTCGCGCCATCATCGGACTGAGTCTCGCCATCGGGGTCTGCGCCTGCGCAACCCAGATGACGCCCATCGCGGGCCCGGCCAACATGGCCTGGGCCTTCAATCAGAACCCGGACGAGGGCGCCAAGCTCGCCTTCGGGGCTCCGGCCAGCGACAATGTCGTGCTGATGATGACCTGCGCGCCCGGCTCCAGCCGGATCGCCCTCTCGGCCATGACCACCGAAAAGGCCCCCTCGGGCGTCACCCTCGCCAGCGGCGCCGACAAGGCCGAGTTCAGCGGCGCCCCCACCGTCGGCTTCGACGGCGCGGTCTCCCTGATCGAGGCCTCGGCCCCGGCGACCGCCGCCCCGCTGAAGGGCTTCCGGCGCACCGGCGACCTCGCCCTCATCGACGGCCGCCGCAAGGTGAAGATCGCCGCCGGCGCCAAGGACAAGCCCGCCGTCGACCGCTTCTTCAAGGCCTGCGCCTCGGTCTGAGCTCGCGCAGACACACTTTGTAAGATCATCGTTCGGCGAGTCTGGTTGCCCGACCGGAAACCGCTCGTAATCTGACCCCGGGGGCGCATCCCGCGCCGGGTTGGGGCTAATTCCTATGACTATTCAATCGTTCATCCGTCGCGGCGCGCTCGCCGGCGCCGTGGTCGTCAGCCTGGGCCTCGCCGCACCGGCCATGGCTCAGACCTTCCCGGTCAAGTTCTACGGATCGCCCGGCCAGGTGCTGAAGCAGGGGCCGATCGTCGTGCCGTCCTACGAACTGGCCTTCTTCACCCAGCAGCAGGGCACCGCCTCGGGCGGCGTCCTGACCAAAAGCCGCCTGACCACGACCCTTAGCAATGTGCCCGAGGCCACCATGCGCAAGCTGGCGGACGAAGCGCACGCCGATCTCGTCGCCCAGCTCAAGGCCGCCAACGTGCCGATGGCCGACGCTAACGACTTCAAGATGAAGGCGATGTCCGCCGGCGTGCCCTATGCGCCCGCCAATTCCGAGATCACCCAGATCGGCCGCACCATCACCATCGGCGCGGGCGTCGCCACGGCCTACGCCGCCTTCGGCGCCACCGAGGCGCCGATCATCTCCGGCCTGCACGCCCCGACCAACTCGCCGATGGGCGCGATGAACTCGCTCGGCGTCAGCCGCAAGATCGCTCCGGTCGTCCAGGCCCAGAAGAGCGTGGCGATCATGCCGCTGCTGGCCATCGACTTCGCCGACACCGACGCCAAGGGGGGCCGCGACTTCCTCGGCCGCGAGGCGGCCAACGTCTCCTCGCGCCTGAAGTTCTCGATCAACATGTTCTCGAAGGTCTCGCTGATGGCCAGCTTCAACAACGGCCGCGCCTCGTCGCCCGGCCTCATGGCCCTCGGCGGCAAGGAGATCGGCGTCCCCACCGCCTTCGGCACGGTGCTGACCGGCGAAGGCGCCGTGCGCCAGATGTCCGTCACCCAGGTGGTCAACTCCAGCTACATCGCCCAGGACGCCGCCCGCGGCGATGCCGTGGTCGTCGACCTGCCGGTCTGGGAAGGCCTCGTTCGCCAGGCCTTCAAGGACTACAACCGCGCCATCGTCGCCGAAGTCCGCAAGGCGCAGGGCGTCTGATCCCCACCGCTTGACGCTCCAAGGCGCGCGCCGCTATCGACGGCCGCGCGCGCCTCCCCGCGCGCTTCCCACACACGGATGGCGTCATGCGTTACTCGGAACTCGGCCGCACCGGCGAGCAGGTCTCCCGCGTCGGTCTCGGCACCATGATGTTCGGCAGCCAGGTCACCCCGGCCGACGCCTTCTCGCAGATGGATTTCGCGCTGGAGCGCGGCATCAACCTGTTCGACACCGCCGAGGTCTACGCCGTGCCGCCGACGCGCGAGACGCAGGGCGCGACCGAGACCATCATCGGCGACTGGTTCAAGGCTGCCGGCGCCCGCGATAAGGTCTTCCTGGCCACCAAGGTGGTCGGCAACAGCGGCATGGACTGGATGCGCCCGAACGGCGGCCCCAACCGCATCACCCGCGAGCAGGTCGACTATGTGGTCGAAAACTCCCTGCGCCGCCTGAAGACCGACGTCATCGACCTCTACCAGATCCACTGGCCCGACCGGGACGTGAACAAGTGGGGCACCCTGACCCACGTCGACTATCCGGAGGACTACCAGTCCTTCGAGGCCCAGCTCGAAACCCTCGCCCGCCACGTCGAGGCCGGCCGCATCCGCTATGTCGGCGTCTCCAACGAGACCCCCTGGGGCGTCATGAAGTTCCTGGCCGCGGCCGACAAGTTCGGCCTGCCGCGCATCGCCTCGATCCAGAACGCCTACAGCCTGGTCAACCGCACCTTCGAACTCGGCCTCTCAGAGATCGCCCTGCAGGAACACGTCGGCCTGCTGGCCTACTCCTCGCTCGGCCAGGGCTACCTGACCGGCAAGTATCAGGGCGGCGCCATGCCCGCCGGCGCCCGCAAGACCCTGTTCCAGCGCCTCGGCCGCTACGAAAAGGTCCAGGCCGACGCCGCCATCCAGTCCTACCTCGACCTCGCCGCGTCCTACGGCATCGACCCGGCGGCCTTCGCCTACCGCTTCGTGGACTCGAAGCCCTTCGTCACCTCGACCCTGATCGGCGCCTCGACCATGGCCCAGCTGCAAGCCGACCTCGCCGCCTTCGACCTCGACTGGACGTCGGAGATGGATGCGGCGGTGGACAAGCTGCACAACCGCCAGCCGAACCCCTGCCCCTGACTCCGCTCACCCCGGCGCAGGCCGGGGCCCATGCCGAGTCGCGGACGTAGGCGAGGCGTCGCCACCAGCGCCGTCGCGGATTTTTCGGAAGTTCAGCTTGGGTCCCGGCCTTCGCCGGGATGAGCGGACGGCGTTAAGCCCGCCGCCCCGCCACGCCCATGTTGTCCATGCCGAGCGCGCGCAGCGCCCCGCGCATGATGCCCTCGGCGTCGAGGCCGGCCTGGGCGTACATCACGTCCGGCTTGTCCTGGTCCTGGAAGACGTCGGGCAGCACCAGGGTGCGCACCTTCAGGCCGCGGTCGAACGCGCCGTGGTCGGCCAGGGCCTGCAGCACGAAGGCGCCGAAGCCCCCCATGGCGCCTTCCTCGACGGTGATCAGGGCTTCATGCTCGCGCGCCAGCCGCAGGATCAGGTCGATGTCGAGCGGCTTGGCGAAGCGGGCGTCGGCGACGGTGGCGGAGAGCCCGCGCGCGGCCAGCAGGTCGGCGGCCTTCAGGCTCTCCTGCAGGCGCGTGCCGAACGACAGGATGGCGACAGAGGTCCCCTCGCGCACGATCCGGCCCTTGCCGATCTCGAGCGGATCGACGACGGCCGGCATCTCCAGCCCCAGGCCCTAGCCGCGCGGATAGCGGAACGCGCTCGGACGATCGTCGATGGCGGCGGCGGTGGCCACCATGCGGGCCAACTCCACCTC
>JAFKGN010000175.1 GCA_017307205.1 Caulobacterales bacterium | reverse complement strand
ACCGCCGCGTCGAGCTGGCCCTTGCCACCGTCGATCAGCACGAGGTCGGGGCGCACGGCCGGCTCGCCGGCCTCCTCCTCCTTGACCAGGCGGGCGAAGCGGCGACGCAGCACCTCCTTCATCATGCCGTAGTCGTCGCCGGGGGTGAGCTCGGTCCCCTTGATGTTGAACTTGCGGTACTGGCTCTTCTGGAAGCCTTCCGGCCCGGCCACGACCATGCCGCCAACGGCGTTGGTCCCCATGATGTGGCTGTTGTCGTAGATCTCGATCCGCTCCGGCGGCGCCTCGAGGCCGAAGGTGTCGCAGACGCCGGACAGCAGCTTCGACTGGGCCGAGCTCTCGGCCATCTTGCGGCCCAGGGCCTCCCGGGCGTTGGTCAGGGCATGGGCGACAAGATCCTTCTTCTCGCCGCGCTGCGGCCGGTTGATCTCGACCTTGCGGCCGCTCTTGAGGCGGAAGGCCTCCTCCAGCAGCTCGCGCTCGTCCGGATCGGCGCTGACCAGGATCAGCTTGGGGACCGGCTTGTCCTCGTAGAACTGGCCGAGGAAGGCGGTCATCACCTCGGCGTCGGTGTCGCCATCGGCGCCGCCGAGGCGCGGGAAGTAGGCGCGGTTGCCCCAGTTCTGGGCGGCGCGGAAGAAGAACACCTGCACGCAGGCCTGGCCGCCCTCGGCGTGCAGAGCCACGACATCGGCCTCGTCGACCGTCTCAGGATTGACCTGAGTCTCCTGCGCCACCGACGACAGCGCGCGGATGCGGTCGCGCAGGCGGGCGGCGCGCTCGAACTCCATCTCGTCGGAGGCGGCCTGCATCTCGGCGGCCATGCGCCCGATCACCGCCCGGCTCTTGCCGTGCAGGAAGGCCCCGGCCTCGTCGACGAGGGCGTTGTAGTCCTCCAGCGAGATCAGCCCCGTGCAGGGCGCCGAGCAGCGGCGGATCTGGTGCAGCATGCAGGGCCGGGTGCGGCTCTCGTAGACGCTGTCTGAACACGAGCGCAGCAGAAAGGCCTTCTGCAGGGTGTTGAGCGTGCGGTTCACAGCCCAGGCGCTGGCGAAGGGACCGAAATAGTCGCCCTTGATCGAATGGGCGCCGCGGTGCTTGCGGAGCTGCGCGGCCGGATGCTCGCGCCGGATGACGATCTCCGGGAAGCTCTTGTCGTCGCGCAGCATGACGTTGAAGCGCGGCTTCAGCTGCTTGATCAGATTGATCTCGAGCAGCAGCGCGTCGGCTTCGGTGCGGGTGGTGACGAACTCCATCGAGCGCGTCGCCGCCACCATGTGGGCGATGCGGTTGGTGTGGAAGCGGCCCTGGGCGTACTGGATCACCCGCTTCTTCAGGCTGCGGGCCTTGCCGACGTAGAGCGCCTCGCCGTCCTCGCCCATCATCCGATAGACGCCCGGGGCGTCGGGCAGGCGCTTGACCTCGTCCGCGATCAGGGCGGCGCCGATGAGGGGGTTTTGGGTCGTTTCGCTCACCGCCCCGATATAGGCGAGTCCGTCTGCTCCTGCTAAGGCCGCGACGATGAAGACCCTATTCGCCACACGCCTGTACGAGGCCACGCTCGCAGCCGACCGCGGGTTCGACGACTTCATCGCCGAGCTGGAGGACGCCTGCCGCGGCGTGGCCGACGACGACGAGGCCGGTCAGGCCTGGTGCGAGGCCAAGGGTTATGCCGGCTACACCTCCTACGCCTCGCTGAATGACCTGCCGCGTCGGGCCAGCATCTTCGCCGACCTGAAGAAGAAGCTGGATCGCCACGCGGCGACCTTCGCCGAGCAACTGGGCTTCGACCTCGGCGGCGAGAAGCTGGTGCTCGATAGCATCTGGATCAACATCCTGGAGCCGGGCGGCGCCCACTCAGGCCACATCCATCCCCACAGCGTGATCAGCGGCACGGTCTATGTCGACATCCCGGACGGCGCCTCGGCGATCCGCTTCGAGGACCCGCGCCTGCCGATGATGATGGCCGCCCCGACCCGCCGGGCGGACGCGGCGGAAGACCTGCAGACCTTCGTCTCCGTCAGCCCCCAGGCCGGAACCGTGCTGATGTGGGAAAGCTGGCTGCGCCACGAGGTGCCGGCGAACCAGGCCGAGGCCGAACGCATCAGCGTCAGCTTCAACTACGGGCTGAAGTAACGCCGAGCCGGGTCTAGTTGCAAAGTTAAAGCAGATTTACCACGACAGAATTCGCTGTGAAGTCATCACCTTAGGCGCGGATTCGTTCGCGAACGGGTGGCGGATCGAGGTCGGTCTTCGTCAGGTCCTCGAACAGGGCGCGATAGTGGATCATCGCCTGGCGAAGGTCCTCGGTGCCCGCGTCGCCGCGCTTGTGCTTCAGGAAGATGTCGTGGCCGGAGCGGTAGTTCTGGACGACGACGGGGTGATCGACTGAAAGGTCCGCCGAGCGCTGGTCAAAGTCGCTGACCGGATAGCCACGGGCGGCCATGACGTCCGCCAGCAGGTCGTCGGCGTGGGAGACGGCGGCGCGTGGATCATCGACGAACTCGGATTGCACCTGGGTCCAAGCGGCGATGAAGCGGGAGCGGTCGCCGGCGTCGAGGGGATGGATGTCGAACGACCTCACCCGCTTCTCGCGTTCGCGCAGCTCGGCCCGCGCATGGCGGGCGTTGTCGGACTCCTCGACGGCGCGATCATATTCCGGGCCGAAGTTCGACTTCAGATGCGCCGTTCGCCGCGCCTTGTTGAGGGCGAAGGCCACGATCGCGACCACGATCAGGACCACGACAGCGACGACGATCAGGGTGTTGGTGTCCATGCCTCGGCCTCCGGCTACGCCGCCGCGGCGCGACGGACAGCGCGAAAACGTGGCCTGGTCGATGCCAGTTCCTAAGGCGAGGCTTGGTTAAGAAGATCCCGCGCGCCGCTCACCCGGCGCGCGGGGCCGCCAGGGCGGTCTAGTTTACGCTCACAGGAGTCTTGAACAGCTTCTTCGGCACGATGCCGTAGACGAGGAGGTTCACGTCCACGGCCTCGCCGATGGAGAAATCGATCCCGACGCTGGCGAGGGAGTAGGCGTCTGAGGCGGAAAGCTTCGCACGCCGCTGGAGGAAGGCGACGGTCTGTTCGACGGCGCTCTTCAGGGCGAGGTCCAGATCCTCGTTCATGCCCATGATGTAGAAGTTGTCCTTGTCCTCAGCGACCGGGAAGGCCAGCGGCGTCCCTGCCCCCTTGTGCAGAACGAACTGCAGGGTGGCGGTCATCGAAGCTTCGATGGCGGTGCCGTCCACCTCGCCGTCCCCCTGAACGGCGTGGGAGTCGCCGGTGTAGAACAGGGCGCCCGGGTTCATCACCGGCAGGTAGAGGGTCGAGCCGTCGGTCAGGCGGTTGACGTCCATGTTGCCGCCGAAGCGGCCCGGCGCCTTGGAGCCGACCTTGCCGCCGGTGGTGGCCGGGTCGGGAGCCACCGCCATGATGCCCATGAAGGGCTTCAACGGCACTTCAACGCCCGGGGCGAACAGGGCGACCTTCCGCGCCAGGTCGAACTTGATGATCTTAGGGGTGCGCTCCTTGACCAGGGTCGGGGCGACGCCGCCCGGGCCGGGAGTGTTCACCCCGTAGGGCACGCGCGGCTTCACCTCGATGATCTTCACTTCCAGCAGGTCGCCCGGCTCGGCGCCCTCGACATAGATCGGGCCGGTAAGGACGTGGCCGCCGAACCCTTCAGGCCGGGGCATCTTGCCGATGTCGATGACGTCCTTCAGCACGCCGTCAGGCGCAATGCCCGCCCCGCCGAAGAACGAGACCGCCTCCTCCGTGGCGCCCGCATGGGAGACGGTGTCGATGCGGACGGTCTGGCCGGACTTCACGCGCAGCACCGGCGTGCGGGTGTTGTTGATTTCGCCGCGGATCACCGTCTGCGGCGTGGAGCCGAGCGGGGTGACGGTCTGGGCGGCGGCGAGGCCCGGCAGGGCCAGGGCGGCGGCGAGGGCGACGAGCTTCAGTCTGGACGGCATTCGGGCGTCTCCTGAGGTGTGATTTTTGTGGGAAGCGCCGCCCGGTCCGCGCGGAACCGGGCGGATCGAGAAGGTCAGTAGGTGAGGCGCACGCCGATCTTGAAGGCGCGGCCGATCAGGTCGTACGGGCCCTGGCTGGTGATCGCGACGATCGGCGGGGTCTTGTCGAGCAGGTTGTCGATGTTGCCGTAGACCTGGACCTTACGGGCCCCGTTGTCCTGAACGATGTAGGACGCGCCGGTGCTGAACAGCAGCGCCTCCGGCCAGAGGTTGCGGTTCACGCTGTTGCTGTTGGCGATGTTGTAGTTGGGGTCGTCCGGCCCCACGAGCGTGGCGCTGTACTTCATCTTGTTGACATAGCGGACCTGCAGGTTCGCGCTGAACCGATCCAGGTTGTAGACGCCGGTGACGTTCCACGACCATTCCGGGTTGGTAATGGTGCCGGCCGAGTCGATGTCGACGCCGGTGGAGGTGATCGAGCGGGCGTCGTCGGTCCAGCTGCCGATGGCGCGCAGGTTCAGGTTGCCCGGCAGGCTGAGCGGCAGGTCCGCCAGCGGCACGCGGTAGGCGATCTCGATATCGACGCCGTTGGTCCGCATGGCGTTGAGATTGAGCTGGGTCGCATTGACGCGCGAGAAGCCCAGCGACGTGCCGTCCCGCACCACGAAGGGCTCCCAGGCGGTGTTGCCGCGCAGCAGGAGGTCGTCGAGGATATCCTGGGCGCTGAGGGTGGCGATCGCCCCCTTCAGCTCGATGTCGTACCAGTCGACCGCGATGCGGACGCCCTCGGCCCAGGCCCAGCGCGGCTGGAAGACCACCCCGGCGGTGACCGTCTCGCCGATTTCGGGCGCAAGGTTCGGGTTACCGACGGTGTTGCTCTTGATGAAGCCGGAACCGCCGGTCAGGCGGTTGACGACGTTCGGGTTGCCTTCGGAGCCCGGGTTGAACAGCTCGTTGATGTTGGGTGCGCGGATGTCGTGCGAGCGGGTGGCCCGCAGGCGCAGCATGTCGTTGACGTCCCAGGTGAAGCCCACCTTCCAGGTGGTGACGGCGCCGGAGGTGGAATAGTCCGTGCGGCGCACCGCGCCGTTGAGATCCAGAGCCTGGACGAAAGGCTTGTCAGCCAGCAGCGGGACGCCCGCCTCGGCGTAGCCTTCGAACACCTTCACCTCGCCGCTGAACAGCGAGTAGTTCTGGTTCATCAGCGCGCCGCGCTGACCATCGACGGAGTTGAGGCTGCTGAGGGTATCCTTGCGCCATTCCAGACCAGCGGCCAGGGCGACCGGACCGGCCGGAAGCTCGAAAGGCGCGCCCGCGATGTTGAAGGCGATGTCGTACTGCTCGAACTCGAAGTCCGCGTTGGACGCCGAGTTGTAGTAGCGCTTGGCCGCCTCGTTGTACTCGATGTTGGAGCCGAAGATGTTGAAGGGCACGCAGCCCGGCGACAGATTGGCCAGCAGCAGCGCCTTGGTGATGGCGTTCTGGGCGTTGAAGTAGGGGTTGGTCGCCACGGGACCGCAAACCGGCTGCCCGTTCGGCCCGGAGACCACATAGGCGGACTGGAAGAAGTCGGCTGTGCGCGGGGTGTCGATCAGCTTGGGCACGAAGTTCGCCCGGCCAATGCCGACGCCCAGGTCCCAATCCCACTTCTCGAACGCCTTGCCCTTGAGGCCGAAGTCCCACTGCAGGGTGTCGGTGCGGTTACGCGACTTGATGGAGCCGAGGTCGGCGTGGCGGGTGGCGCTGTAGTTGAACGAGGTAAGGTTGTTGGCCTGCATCGCGGCCACGACCTGCGGCGGCAGGAAGGGGTTGGTGATCAGCACCGGATAGTTGCTGAAGTTCGGGATGCGGGCGCCGAACGAGCGGCCGAAGGGCAGGAACTCGGCGAACTGCAACTGGGCGAAGCCGACAATGTCGGGCGTGAAGTCGAACTCGGCGCGGGCGAGGTAGGCGTGCCGCTTGTAGGGCGCGCGCAGGAAGCCGTCGGGATTCTCGACACTGCCGTAGTTGGTCTGGGCCGGATTGATCATCTCCGTGCCGCCGTTGATGGTCCCGTAGTTGAAGGTCGAGGTCAGGCCGCCGCCGTTAAAGACGGTGCCGCGCAATGGACCCGAGGTGATCATCCCCTGGTCGTTGTAGGCGCTGGTCTCGACGTAGTTTGAGAAGATGTTGGCCGGCAGGCCGAGCGCGACGCGGTTGGGAATGGCGCTGGCGGCGATGGTCAGGAAGCCTGGCTCCTTCTTGCCCCAGTCGCGAACGTACATCGTGCCGGTGCCGCGGTTGTCGATGTAGTCGCCGCCGAACACCACATGCAGCCGGTCGTCGAAGAACGACTTGCCCATGATGAAGGACGGATTCATCTCGACCGCGTCGCCGCGCTGGCTGATCCCGTAGCGCAGATCGGCGGAGAAGCCCTCGTAGCGGTTCTTGAGGATGATGTTGACCGCGCCTGCCACGGCGTCCGAGCCGTAGGCGGCGGAGGCGCCGCCGGTGACCACGTCCACGCGGTCGATCATGCTGGTCGGGATCAGGTTGGAGTCGAAGACGTTGCCCGTGCCGTCCGGCACGTGGCGGCGGCCGTTGACCAGGGTCAGGGTCCGGCTGGCGCCGAGGCCGCGCAGGGCGAGCGTCGCCTTGCCGGCGCTCTGGGCGCCGTTGGAGTTCTGGCTCTGACCGACCGGGGTGCGGAACGCCGGCGTGTCCTTGACGAACTCGGCGAGCGTCGCCCCGCCCTTGGCCTGCACTTCGGCCGCGCCGATCACCGTGACCGGGGTCGGGGCAGTGAAGCCGGCGGCGGTCAGACGCGTGCCTGTGACGACTACCTCCTCAATCGAGGCGGCGGCCGGCTCGGCGGCGGCGGCCGCGACCACCAGCGACTCCGCCGCCTGCGGGATGTAGGCGACCTTGATCGGCTTCATGGTCTGAAAGGTCTCGGCCGCCCTCGCCCGCCCGAGCGTGATGGTCTGGCCGTCGTTCGAGATGACCACGAGGCCGGCCCCGTCGAGCAGCTTCGCCAGCGCCTGGTCGAAGGGCATCTGGCCCTTCACGGCGGCGGTGCGCTGGCCGGCGATGATGTCCGCCCGAGCCAAGATCTGAACGCCGGCCTGGCGTGCGAACTGCGTGATGCCGGTGCTGGCCGGCTGGGCCGGAATGTCGAACTTCTTGGCCTCCGCATGCGCCGAGCACGCCAGGATCGCCGACAGCGCCACCCCGACCAGAGCCGCCTTGCGCAGCGAGTATGTCTTGAACCCCATGTCACCCTCTCATTTCAGAGAGGCGCTCGCCCTATCCCCGCGCCCCTGCTGGGGACGACCGGCGGCCGACGGATTTCCGGGGCGTGCGGCCGCCGATCAGGGCGCGCCGTGGGCTAATGTCTGTTTTGGCGGCAGGGATTTGGGGGCTTCGCGGCGGCGAAGCTCAAAATCAGGGCGTCACGCCCCTATGCGGATCAGGTCCGGCGTTTCCGACACCGGCACGCCGAAGGTCTGGGCGACGGCCTGGGCGAAGCTCTCCGCCTCGCTGGTGCGGAACAGGCCGACCAAGCTTTCACGGCCGACCGCGGGGTCGTCCAGGGCGATCTGGCGGCGGTTGTAGCGATTGAATTCGGCGACGGCCTCGGCGACCGTGCGCCCGGCCAGGTCGATCTGGCCGCTGCGCCAGGCGAGGTCTCGCGCGATGGCGTCGGTCGCCTCGGCGATGGTGAAGCGCCCGTCTCGGCTGACCGACAGGCGCGAACCCGCCGCGATGCGGACTCGGGTCGCCTTGTCCTGCCGTCGCCAAGCCTCAACCACGCCCTCGGTCACCTGCACCTCCAGCCGCTCGCCGGCGTCGCAGACGGCGAAGGCCGTGCCCACGGCCGCGACCCGCAGTTCCGCGGCCTCGACGACGAAGGGGCGGGCGGCGTCCTTGGCCACCGCGAACCAGGCCTCGCCCTGTTGCAACTGAACCCGCCGCAGCCGCTTGGCCATTGTCACGGCGAGGCGACTGTCGGTGTTCACCTCGGCGAGCGACCCGTCCTCCAGCGGAACGCGGCGCAGTTCGCCACGATGGGTGACAATCTCCACCGGCTTGCGGCCGAGCAGCGCGACGCCGCCGAGGCCGGCGCCGACCACCGCGACCGCCGCGGCGCCGCCGCCGGCCAGCAGCCATCGGCGATCGAGGCCGCGATCGTTGGCGGGAGCAGCCGGCTGCGGCAGGGCGCGAGCCCGGTCGACGAGGCTCAGCGCCGCCTGGGCGCGCAGCAAAGCTCCGCTCCGGCGAGTGTCGCCGGCGAGCCAAGCCTGAAGGTCGGGGTCGTGGTCCGGGTCGAAGCCCGCGTCGTCACAGCGGATCGCCCAGCGCGCCGCCTCGTCGTCGATCTCGCCGGCGGTTTGCCCGCTTCTCATTGGACGCTTCCCGTGTCCGCTCATCGCTCAGCGCCTCGCTGGTCGCCAGGGCGGCCAGGATCAGCTGGAGACCTCGTGTCGCCTGGGTCTCGACCACGTTTTCGGTCACGTTCAGGCGTTGGGCAATCTCCTTTTGGGAGATCCCTTGGATGCGCCGCAGTCTGAAGATCTCTTTGCATCGTTCGGGCAAGGCTTCGATGAGACGTTCGATCCGGCGGAGTTCCTGGCGACCGGCCAGGACCCGATCCGCGATGGGCTCGCTATCTACGATGCGCTCCAACTCGATTTCCGTCAGCCAGTCGAGGCGCACGACCCGCGCCCGGCGGGCCCGCTCGGCGGCGACGTTGCGCGCGGACTGGAAGAAGTAGGCGCGTCCGTTGGCGATGTGGTCGACGCGAGGCAGGGCGGCGAGGCGGCAGTAGGTCTCCTGCACCACATCATCGACCTCGTCGGGCGCGGCGCCCTTGCGGCGGAGCCAGGCGCGAACGTCCGCCTCGTGAGGCAGCACCTGGGCCCCCACCCAGGCGACGATCTCTCTACGGCTCTGCGACATGGCGCTCTGGCTCCGGACACGACCAGCGGTCCCGTCTCAAGCAGCTTGATCGTTTTGCGACAGCGGCCGGCGTTGGAATTTCCCGGCGGCGGCCGCCCTCGCGGCGAATGCCGCTCCGTTACGCAGCTGCAACCCGAACAATGCTGCGGCGCCGCGAAGCGCGGCATTCCGGGCCGCCACCTTTGCGCGAGCTATCGCAATCAAAGGCGTAGCGCGCGATCTTTGCGCGGAACGGCCTAGTGGGCCGGCACCTCGACCTCGCTCTCGTCCAACACCGAGTCCTCAAGGCCGCGCTCCAGGGCGAAGCAGGCGATGCCGATCCAGAGGGCGCCGAGGAAGCCGTGCCAGCGCTGCCAGAGGCCGACGTCGGAGCCGGTGCGCACGTCCCAGGCGCCGGCCATCAGCATGAAGACCAGCAGCATCAGCACCGACCAGCCGAGTGACAGCCAGATCAGCCGGCGGTGAGCGACCACGCCCCACAGGGCCCAGGCCGAAAAGATCGGGGCGACCTGCACGGCCAGGGCGATGCCGACGGTGCGGTGCATGTCGTCCGGGAAGTGGAAGAGGCCGGCGAACACGAGGCCAAGGCCGGTGATGGCGACCCAAAGGCCGGCGAAGGCCGAGACGATCCGGCGCCCGCCCGCCGCCTCCAGCGCATGGGTGAAGCCGGCGCCGGCCAGGATGCCGACGACGCCGACCAGCATCATGCCGAGGTTGAACACCAGGGGGTGCGGCGCCTTCAGGGCGCCGAGCTCGCTGATGTACTGCGAGCCCATGTTGAAGCCGGGATAGAGCGCCTGGGCGATCCAGACCACCGCCACCATGATCAACGGCATGGCGGCGCCGATCCTCAGCAATGGGCGGGCGTGGCGCACGCGAAAGCTTCCCTCTCGGACATGACGATCCGGTGACGGAAGTTCCCTATCCAAGGCCCCGCGGTCAATGGGGCGCCGCGGTCAGTCGCCGGGGCCGCGCTTGCCGGTGAGCAGGGCGTAGATGGCCATCGAATGGCCGTGGCCGAGGCCAAGCGTTCCCTTGCCCCACTCGACGACCTGGCCGGCCTTCACGTCGGGCTTCAGCTTGCCGCCTTCCGACAGGCCGAGAGCGTCGGCCGCCGCCTTGAGGCCGTCGGCGTCGAGCCCGGTCTTGGCCTGGATGGTGTCGAGATAAGCCTGGAACGACATGGGGTCTCCTTCGATGTCCTGCGACAAGGACGAACGACCCCTCGCGGAATCGACAGCCTGCTAGGCCACCTTCACCCGCGCCGCGCTCTCGGGCAGTTCGCTGCCGAAGGCCCGCTGGTAGAACTCGGCCAGGGTCGGGCGCTCCAGCTCATCGCACTTGTTGACGAAGGTCAGGCGGAAGGCGAGGCCGACGTCGCCGGAGAAGATCTGGGTGTTCTGGGCCCAGGTGATCACCGTGCGGGGGCTCATGACCGTGGAAATATCGCCGTTCATGAAGGCGTTGCGGGTCATGTCGGCCACGCGGACCATGGCGGCGATGGTGCGGCGACCATCGGCGTCGTCGTAGCCCGGAGCCTTGGCGCGCACGATCTCGGCCTCGATGTCGTGGTCGAGGTAGTTGAGCGTGGTGACGATGGACCAGCGGTCCATCTGCGCCTGATTGATCTGCTGGGTGCCGTGGTACATGCCGGTCGTGTCGCCGAGACCGACGGTGTTGGCGGTCGAGAACAGGCGGAAGGCCGGGTTGGCGCGGATCACCCGGTTCTGATCGAGCAGGGTCAGCTTGCCGCCGGCTTCCAGCACGCGCTGGATGACGAACATCACGTCGGGGCGACCGGCGTCGTACTCGTCGAACACCAGGGCGATCGGCCGCTGCAGGGCCCAGGGCAGCATGCCTTCCCGGAACTCGGTGACCTGCTTGCCGTCCTTCAGGACGATGGCGTCCTTGCCGACCAGATCGATGCGGCTGATGTGGCTGTCGAGGTTGATGCGCACCAGCGGCCAGTTGAGGCGGGCGGCGACCTGCTCGATGTGAGTCGACTTGCCGGTGCCGTGATAGCCCTGGACCATGACGCGGCGGTCGTGGGCGAAGCCGGCGAGAATGGCGAGCGTGGTCTGCTGGTCGAAGACGTAGGCGTCGTCGATGTCGGGCACATGGGCGTCGCGCGTCGAGAAGGCGGGAACCTTCATGTCGCTGTCGATGCCGAATACCTCGCGCGCCGAGACGGTGCGGTCGGGCGTCAGGGTCAGCAGGGCGTCGGTTTCGTGCAGAAGTTCGGCCATGCGGAGGACTTACCGCAGCGCCCACGTTTCGCAAGCGCGAGCAGGCCATGCAGGCGCGCAATCTCGCAAGAAAAAGGGGCCGAACCTCACGGTGCGGCCCCTGAGTTGAGGGGGTTGGCTGGACGGGGGTGGAGGACAGCAGCGCCTCCGTCCCCGGAAAACGAGGAGGCCAGTAACGCGCTTTCGTGACGTCCCCGCCCATGGCGGATGACGCGGGCATGCGCCTTTGGTGAAGGTTTGATGCGAACCTGTGGACCAACTCGACCGTTGCATCGCCATGCCCCTTTCCGGACGCCGCCTGCTGTTCGCCGCCCGACCCGGCCGCCTCGCCCGTGCGGCGCGGGCCGAACCGGCCGCGGTGATCGCCCTCGCCGCCGTGGCGATCTGCGTCTGGGCGTTCCTCTCGGTCGCCGATGAGGTGATGGAGGGCGAGACCCACGCCATCGACCGCGCCCTGCTGTTGGCCCTGCGCAAGCCGGGCGACCCGTCCGCCCTGATCGGCCCCGAGTGGCTGCACATCTACGCCACCGACATCACCGGCCTCGGCTCGATCGCCATCCTGACCTTCATCGTGCTGGTGGTGGCCGGGCTGTTCGTGGGTGTCGGCAAACGCGCCGAGGCCCTGCTGCTGATCGCCTGCTCGGCGGGCGGCGTGGCGATCAGCCAGGTGCTGAAGTCGATTTTCCATCGCGAGCGGCCGGAGTTGTCGTTGCACGCGGTGGAGGTGATCAACACCAGCTTCCCCAGCGGTCACGCGATGCTATCGGCGGCGGTGTTCCTGACCCTCGGCGCCCTGGCGGCGGAGTTCACCCCCAAGACGCGGCTGAAGGCCTTCGCCCTCGGCGCGGGGATTGCCGCGACCCTGCTGGTGGGTGTCAGTCGCGTCTACCTCGGGGTGCACTGGCCGACCGACGTGCTGGCCGGCTGGTGCGTCGGCGCGGCCTGGGCCAGCGCCTGCTGGCTCGGAGCCTGGGCATGGGAGCGTCGCGGCGGGCGGGCGCCGAAGGCTGAGCGCCTCTAGAAGCGCACCTCAGCGGGCGGCGGGCACGCAGGCTTCCATGACCCGCCTGGCGACCTCCGCCGACGGCAGGTGAGCCTGCTCATGGTGGGCGGCGACAAGATCCCGAACGCCATCGTGACGCACGGGCGCCTTGATCGCCTTGGCCAGTTGGGTGACCAGCAGGCACTGGCCCCAGATGTTTGGGTGAATGCCATCCGACTTGAGGCCGGCGAGGCCATGGCGCGCGATCCGTTTGTCCAGCGCGGCCATCTTCGCATCGTAGTCGAGCAGGATCGCGGCCTTGCCGCCGACTTTGGCGCGCGCCGCCGAACGGGTGACATCGTTGTGCGAGACGCCGCCGAACTTCACGTCATAGCGGAACTGGTCCGCCGGCAGTCCCGCATAGGTCTCGACGGTGAGGCTATCCGGCATGGTCATCATGACCACCTGGGCGCCGACCTCCGCGGCCGTGGCGCGCAGCGTGCGCCAGTTCGCTTCGTAGTCTCGCGGATCGTTGAGGTGAGCGCCGGCGTCCTCAAAGACGAAGACGTCCCCCGGCCTGACGATGGCGGCCATCGACCGCATCTGGGCGACCGTCTTGTCGACCCGCGCGGCGAAGGGCTGGCCCAGATTGCCGACGTAGACCGCGAAGAGCCTGTCGTCGGTTTCGGTCTTCATCGCGTTCAGCATGGCGGCGGGCGAACGCACGGCGGAGAGCGGATCGACGAGACCCGCGGCCTCGATGTCGTCGGCCCAGCCGTCGAGCGCGCAGCCCCGGAAGATAGAATCACCGAACAGGAAGACGACCCGGCCATAGGCGTCCCGATTGGCCACGACCTTCGGGAAGTTTCCGTCGAGGGGCTTGTCGCTCCATGCCAACGCAACCGCCGGCATCGCCGAGGCGATCAGAGTTCCGACGAAGCGATCGCCCATCCGCAGGGTCTCCCGGGCCCGCCGCCCATCGCCCTGCCCTACAGCAACGATGTGTCGCGGCGCTAGTCGCCCTACTGCTTGATGATCTGGCCGTCGGGCAGGCGGATCTCGCCCCAGCCGCCGTTGAGCAGCTGGTCGCGGCGGAACGGCGCCTTGGCGGCGGCGGCCTCATCGACCTCGATGCCCCAGCCGGGCCGCTCGTTGGCGTAGAGATAGCCGCCCTTCATCTCCGGGCAGCCCTTGAAGATCTCCTGGGTCGCCGCGTTGAACGGCGTGTACTCCTGGATGCCGAAATTGGTGATCGTCAGGTCCAGATGGACCATCGCCATATGGCCGATGGGCGAGACGTCGCCCGGGCCGTGCCAGGCGGTGCGCACGTTGAGGAGCTCGCCCATGGCGGCGACTTTCCGCGCGGGGGTCAGGCCGCCCATCTGCGACAGGTGCATGCGCATGTAGTC
Source organism: Caulobacterales bacterium (assembly GCA_017307205.1). GTDB lineage: Bacteria > Pseudomonadota > Alphaproteobacteria > Caulobacterales > Caulobacteraceae > Caulobacter. The sequence continues at coordinate 16,219 of JAFKGN010000175.1, read as the reverse complement.
GATCAGGCGTTCGCGGATCAGCGGCGTCCACTCATTGGGATTGTTGAACAGCTCGCCCATGGCGAGGGGCGTCGAGCTCTGCGGGCGGATCAGGCGGAACCACTCGAGGTCCTCCGGCGAGACCGGGTCCTCGAGGAAGAACAGGCGGTACTTCTCGACGTCCTTCACGAAGCGCAGGGCCTGGGTCGGGGTGATCCGCTCGTGCACGTCGTGCAGCAGCTCGATCTCCTCGCCGAGATCCTTGCGGGCGGCTTCGAAGAGGCTGAAGGCGCGGCGGATGTAGCCTTCGCGCTCAAACACCGGGGCGTCGTGCAGCGACGGGATGCGCTGATTGGCGCCCTGCGGCGCGCCGTAGCCGGCCATGCCGGGCACGCCGACCTGGCTCCGGACGTGGCGGAAGCCCTGGGCCATGTATTGCTTCGAGCGCTCGATCACCTGGGCGATGTCGGCGCCGTCGGCGTGGCCGTAGAGGTCGACCGCCTCGCGCGCCTTGCCGCCGAGCAGCTGGTAGACCGGCAGGCCGGCCTGGCGGCCCTTGATATCCCACAGCGCCTGGTCGACGCCGCTCATGGCGTTGTTCAGGTCAGCGGCGTTGCGCCAGTAGGACGAGTTGAACACCAGCTGCCAGGTGTCCTCGATGCGATCGGCCGGGCGGCCGACCAGCAGCGGCTTCAGGTAGCGCTCGACGGCCGGACGCACGAGGTCGGCCCGCTGGGTGTAGGTGGCGCAGCCGTAGCCGTAGAGCCCGGCCTGGTCGGTGGTGACCTTCACGACGGTCAGGCGCACGCCCTGCGGCGCGCATTCGATGACGCTGATGTCCTTGATTTTCGGCGAGGGCATGCCCCGCGCCGCCTGCTCCACCCGCGCCTGGGCGAAGGAGTCCTTGGCGGTCAGCAGCGAGGCCGCACCGGCGGCCACGCCGGCGCCCAACAGTTCCCGTCTCAGCATAGGTCGCCTCCCATCAGATCTGCGTCTGTTGGGGTCAGCCTATGGGCGGCTCCGAAGAGCAGCAAGCAGAAATGAAAACGTTTTCTGCCGGTGCGGCCGGCTAGGCCAGCTTGGCCTTCTGCAGGGTCTTGTAGGCCTTGATGACGCGCTGGAGCTTGTGCTCGGCCGAGCGGTCGCCGCCGTTGGTGTCCGGGTGGCAGCGCTTCACGAGGTCGATGTACTTGGCCTTGATGGTCGCGGCGTCGACACCGGGATCGAGGTCGAGGTCGGCCAGGGCGTTGCGCTCCAGCTTACCCATGCGCTGGGCGGCTTCCTCGGCGCGGGCTTGAGCCCGGTCCGCACGGGCGCGAGCGGCGCCGAACACACCAAACGGATCGGCGAAGTTGGTGGCGCCAGCCTTGTCCTGACGACCGGCGGAGGCGGCGGCCTCGCGCGAGCGGTTGGAGGCGCGCATGTCCCAGGTGGGCCGACCGCCGGTGAACCGGTCTTCCTGCTCCTTGCGGATCTCGCCCTCGCTCATGCCGGCGAAGAAGTCCCACTGCTTGTTGTACTCGGCCGCGTGGCGCTGACAGAACCAGTAGTGCTCGTTCATCAGGTGGCGCGATTTCGGCGCGCGCGTCGCCGCCGCCGTGCGGCAGCCGGCGTGGTCGCAGGCGCGTTCACCCGGCTTCAGCGCATGCACGTCCTGAGCCCGTTCCTCCTCACCCTCGACGGGGGGACGAACGCGGATGTCCACGAACTTTGGACGGTATTGAAACGCGCGGCTCATGCGACAACCTTATGGCCGAACAAAACTGGATCAAGGATTGACAAGCGTATGGGTCAGATCACCGAGGCGATGCGTGACAAGCTGACCCAGGCTTTCGCCCCCCTCCGCCTCGAAATCGTCGATGACAGCGACCGTCATCACGGGCACGCGGGTCACAACGGCAGCGGCGAAAGCCACTTCAATGTGGTGATCGAAGCCGCCGCTTTCGAGGGGCAGGGCCGCGTGGCGCGACAACGCATGGTCTACGCCGCCCTCGCCGAGGAACTGGCGGGCCCCGTGCACGCGCTGTCGCTGAAGGCCTACGCCCCGGGCGAGCTGGGCTAGGCTAAACTTTCCGCTCATCCCGGCGAACGCCGGGACCCAGATCTAGGACTCAGAGCGGATGGATTTCTGTTTCGCCTCCAGAGCCCACGCAGCGCTCGCCATCTGGACCCCGGCGTTTGCCGGGGGGAGCGGGTTTACTAACAGGCCGCCGCGCGGCCGAGCAGGAACTCGCGCTCGCGAGCATTCTGGCTGAGCGAGGCCGCCGCCTCGAAATAGCCCCTCGCCTCCTCCGGCCGCCCGGCGCGGAACAGCATGTCGCCGCGAACGGCGGGAAGCGGCGCGTAGCTGCGCAGGGCCGGCGCCTCGGCGATCGCCTCGACCATCGCCAGGCCCGTCTCGGGACCGAACGCCATCGAATGGGCGACCGCGCGGTTCAACTCGACCACCGGTGACGGCATGACGCCGGCGAGGGTGTCGTAGAGGCCGGCGATGCGCGGCCAGTCGGTGTCCTCCGCCGTGCGGGCGCGGGCGTGGCAGGCCGCGAGGGCGGCCTGCAGGGCGTAGGGTCCGTTGGCGCCGCCTAGCGCCTCGGCGCGCTGCAAGGCGGCCAGGCCCCTGCGGATCAGCAGCTGATCCCAACGGGCGCGATTCTGGTCGGTGAGCAGGATGGGCGAGCCGTCCGGCGCGGTGCGGGCGTTGAGGCGCGAGGCCTGGATCTCCATCAGCGCCAGGAGGCCGAGGACTTCGGGCTCGTCGGGCATCAGGCCGGCCAGGATGCGGCCCAGGCGCTGGGCCTCGGCGCAGAGGGCCGGTCGGATCAGGTCCTCCCCGGCGGTGGCCGAATAGCCCTCGTTGAAGATCAGGTAGATCACCGCCAGCACCGAGGCGAGCCGGGCCTGCAGCTCGGCGCCGCGCGGCACCTCGAAGTCGAGGCCGGCGTTGGCCAGGGCCTTCTTGGCGCGGACGATGCGCTGGGCGACGGTCGGCTCGCTGGTCAGGAAGGCGCGGGCGATCTCCTCGGTGGAGAGGCCGCCGATCAGGCGCAGGGTCAGGGCTGCGCGCTGTTCGGCCGACAGCACCGGGTGGCAGGCGGCAAAGATCAGGCCGAGCAGTTCGTCGCCGATGTCATCATCCATGGCCGCCTCGAGGTCTTCGACCTGAGTGTCGCGCTCGTCCTCCAGATCGCGGCCGATCTCGGCGTGCTTGCGGGCCAGCATTTCCTTGCGACGGAAGCCGTCGATGGCGCGGCGCTTGCCCGCAGCTAGCAGCCAGGCCAGCGGATTGGTCGGAATGCCGGAGCGCGGCCAGTCGGCGAGGGCCGAGACCAGGGCGTCCTGCGCCAGCTCTTCGGCCTGGCCGACGTCGCGCACGACGCGGGCGAGACCGGCGATCAGCCGCGCCCGCTCGATGCGGAACACAGCCTCGATCGCCTGCTGAACGTCGCTGGAAGGGTCGAGAGCCACACCGCCGGATTAAGGCCCCGGCGGCGCGGCTGGCAAGCCTCACGACTTGGCCATGGCCTCGGCGTTTCGGCTGTGGATCGCTTCGGCCGTGGGGCTGAGCGCCGCCTCGAAGTCGGCCATCTCATAGAAGGGGCGGATTTCGATCTCGCTGGGGCCCTTCATCGGGTTCGGGCAGCGCTTCACCCACTCGACGGCCTCGGCCATGTCCTTGACCTGCCAGATCCAATAGCCGGCGACGAGCTCGCGGGTCTCCGCAAACGGGCCGTCGATGACGGTGCGGCTGGCGCCGTCGAACGCCACGCGCTTGCCATCCGACGACGGACGCAGGCCGTCGCCGTCCATCATGATGCCGGCCTTGATCAGCTCTTCGTTGAAGCGGCCCATGGCCTCGAACATCGCCGTGGTCTCGGCGTCGATCGTCAGACCGGCCTCGCTGTCTTCCGTCGCCTTGACGAACACCATCACACGCATCGCATCCTCCATCGCATCAGCGGGCCGCTTCGTGCGGTCCATGCCTAGAAGACGAACGAGCGGCGCGACGATCGACAACCGCGCAGAAGTTTTTTCTAGACGGCCCTGGCGGCGGCCAGGACGTCCAGCGCCCGGGCGAGGTCGGCCTCGCGGAACGGCTTCTGCAGCACGGGCGCGCTGCGGTGATCCTCGCGCACGCCAGCCTCGCCGTAACCGCTGGCGAAGGCGAACGGCACGCCACGCGCCTTGAGGGCGTCGGCGACCGGGAAGATCGGCTTGCCGCCAAGATTCACGTCCAGCACCGCGCAATCGATTTCGGCGTCGCCCACGATGGCGAGGGCCTCATCGAGATCGGCCAGCGGCCCGACGACGGTGCAGCCGAGGTCGGTCAGCATGTCCTCGACCAGCATGGCGACCAGCGCCTCGTCCTCGACCACCAGGACACGGAGCCCACTCAACTTGTTGTCACTCAATCTTCGGGCTCCAGGGAACGCAGGGGCAGGCGCATGACGCAGCGCAGACCATCGGGGTCGTAGGTGATCTGGACCTGACCAGACAGTTCATTGGCCAGGCCCTGCTCCAGCAGGCGCCGGCCGAAACCGCGGTGTTGCGGCACGACGACGGACGGGCCATCGCGCTCGGTCCATTGGAAGGTCAGGATGGGGTCGGAACCGTCGGACACCGACCAGCGGACGCCCACCGAGCCGCGGGCGTTCGACAGGGCGCCGTACTTGGCCGCGTTGGTGACCAGCTCGTGCGCCGCCATGCCGACCGCGACGGCGGCCTTCGGCGACAGGCGCAGCGCTGGGCCGCCCTCGAAGATGAAACGCCCTGAGGCGGTGTCATAGGGTTCGAACTCGGCCTGCAGGACCTCGGTGAGGTCCGCCCCCTGCCAGCCCTGCTCGGTCAGCAGGTTGTGGGTCTGGGACAGGGCCATCAGGCGCGCCTCGAAGGCCTCGCGGAAGGCGGCGGGCGATCGGGCGCTGCGCTGGGTCTGGTAGGCGATCGACTGCACCGTCGCCAGGGTGTTCTTCACCCGGTGATTCAGCTCGTTGAGCAGCAGCTTCTGGCGCTCCTCGACGCGCCGGCGCTCTTCCAGTTCGCGCGCCATGTCGCGGTGCAGGCGCACCGTTTCGATGGCCGAGGCCGCCTGGCCCGCGAGGCCGACCAGCAGGCGTTCGGAGGCCTCGTCGAACACATCCGGCTCGGGGTGGCCGAAGAACATCGAGCCCAGGACCTCGCCGCTGCGCGAGACCACTGCGGCGTTCAGGTAGCTGCGGACTTCGAGATGCCCCTTCGGCATCCCGTGATGCGGCAGGTTGTGGCCGTAGCGGGGGTCGGCCTTGATGTCGCCGGAGCGCACGACCTCGCGCCCCGCCCAGGTCGGCGCGAACAGCATCGTCTTCCGCGGCATGGGAAAGCTGGCGAAGGCTTCCCGCGGCGCGCCGGAGAGGATGTAGAGCGTCAAGCTTTCCCCCGCCTCCCCGACCGTGTTGTAGAAGAACGCCCCGTAGCGGGCCCCAGTCAGTTCGACGCCGCCGTCGACCACCGCCTGCACTACGTTTTCAAGATTTCCGTCGGTCCCGATCGACAGGGCGATACGGCTCAGGGCGTCGGCGCGCCTGCGCTCGGCCGCAAGGGCGGCTTCGGCCGCAAGCAGCCGTTCGTTCGCGTCAAAAACGGACGGGCCGAGCGTGGGCCCGTCAGACCGCTCGATCACCAAAGCCCCTCCGGTTCCCCCCTAGAACCAGTGCCGCAAACGCATGGTTCGGAAGCCGGTTCCATAGAGAATTTCTAGAGGTCCGATTCTTCGAGGCGAGCGCTGACTCGAACGCTTGTGATCTGATTGCGCTGGCGCTGCAAAATCTGGAAGCGGTGGCGGTAGAAAATGAAGGTCTGGCCCTTGTCGGGAATGGCCTGGGCCTCGTGAATGACCAGGCCGGCGACGGTCACCGCCTCGTCTTCCGGCAGTTGCCAATCCATCGCCCGGTTGAGGTCGCGCACGGTCACCGAGCCGTCGACGATAACCGAGCCGTCCGCCTCGGACGCCACGCCCGCCACGGCGGCGTCGTGCTCGTCCTCGATATCGCCGACGATCTCCTCGAGGATGTCCTCCAGGGTCACCAGGCCCTGCAAGGCGCCGTACTCGTCGACCACGAGGGCGAAATGGCTGCGGCGCTTGAGGAAGGCGTCGAGCTGATCCTTGAGATTGGTGGTGTCGGGGATGAACCACGGCTCCTTGGCGATGGCCGCGATGTCGATCGTCCCCATCTTGCCCTCGCTGGCGGCTAGGGCGCGCAGCAGATCCTTGGCGTGTAGAACGCCGATGATGTTGTCCGGCTGGTCGCGATAGAGCGGCAGGCGGGTATGGGCGCTCTCCAGCGCCAGGGCGATGGCTTCGCGCGGCGGCAGGCCGGCGTCGAGCGCTTCAATGTTCCGCCGGTGGACCATGACCTCGGAGACGTCCATCTGCGAGAGGTCGAGCACGCCGCCGAGCATGCGGCGGTCAGCGCTTTCGACGAGGCCTTCGGAGTGATGATACTCGACCGCGCCGCGGATCTCCTCGTGGGCGGCGAGCACGTCGGTCTCCATGCCCATCTTGATGCCGAACAGACGCAGGGTGTGGCGCACGATCCACTGGGCGCCGAAGGCCAGGGGGCCGAACACCTTCACGACGATCAGGGTCGGGATCGACATGGCGCGGGCCACGTCGTCGGCGCGGGCGATGGCCAGGGTCTTGGGCAGGATCTCGGAGAAGACGACGATCAGCACCGTCATCACCGCCGTGGCGATCACCGCCCCCAGCGGGCCGGGGAAGACAGCGGCCAGCACGCTGGTGGTCAGGGCCGAGGCGCCGATGTTGATGACGTTGTTCGACAGCAGAACCGCGCCGATCATCGTCTCCTGATCGGACATCAGCTTGTTGACGCGGGCGGCGGCCTTGTCGCCGTCGCGCTCCAGCTGGTGCATCCGACCACGGCTGGCCGCCGTCATCGAGGTCTCGGCCGCCGAGATCAGGCCCGAGAGCCCGAGCAGCACGATCAGCGAAGGCGCAAGGCCGAGCAGGACCGCGAGGATCATCCGACAGCGCCTTCATCTATGAGGAAGGCGCGCAGGGCGGCGGCGTCGACATCCTTGGCGGTGAAGGCGTCGCCGATGGCGCGGGCCAGCACGAAGGTCAGCTTGCCGCCTTCGGCCTTCTTGTCCTGCCGCATGTGATCGACCAGGGCGTCGACGTTCATGCCGGTGACCGGCAGCTGGTCGAGGCGGGTCGGCAGGTGGGCGGCGGTGAACACCGTCTCGGCGCGGGCCGCATCCTCGGCGGAGCAAAGGCCCAGGCGGGCGGAGAAGCGGAAGGCCAGGGCGCAGCCGGCGGCGACAGCCTCGCCGTGCTTCAGGGCCTCGCCGAAGCCGGTTTCGATCTCCAAAGCGTGACCGAAGGTGTGGCCGAGGTTCAGGAGGGCGCGGCGGCCCTGCTCCTTCTCATCCTCGGCGACGATCTCGGCCTTCATCGCCACCGAGCGGCCGACCGCGTGGGTCAGGGCGGGAAGCTCGCCCTCCAGCACGGCCGCGCCGTGCTTTTCCAGCCAGGCGAAGAATTCGGCGTCGCCGAGCAGGCCGTACTTCACGACCTCCGCGTAGCCGCAGGCCATTTCGCGGGCCGGCAAGGTGGCCAGGACGTCAAGGTCGGCCAGAACCAGGCGCGGCTGGTGGAAGGCGCCGATCAAGTTCTTGCCGCGCGGCGTGTCGATGGCGGTCTTGCCGCCCACGGAGCTGTCGACCTGGGCCAGCAGCGTGGTCGGAACCTGGATGAAGTCGATGCCGCGCTTGTAGATCGAGGCCGCGAACCCCGCGAGGTCACCGACCACGCCTCCGCCGAGGGCGACGATCAGGTCGCCGCGATCGAGGCCGAGCGCCAGCAGCCGGTCGGAGACGTCGGCCAGGCCTTCGAAGCTCTTGGTCTGCTCGCCGGGCTCGATGACGATCATGTCGACCGAGATTCCCGCCTTCTCCAGCGCGACGGCGAAGCGCTCGCCGTGATGGTCGCCGACGTTGCGGTCGGTGATCACCGCCGTGCGGCCGCGCTTCAGCAGCGGGGCGCAGCGCTCGCCCGCCCGATCGATCAGGCGCGGGCCGACGACCACGTCGTAGGCGCGGGCTCCGAGGCCGACGGGGACGGTGAGAGCGGCGTTCATGCTTGAGCTTCCTTTCGACGGCGCAGGGCGTCGAGGATCGCCTCCACGGTCACACTGTGCGGCGTATCGCCGGTGTCCACGACGATATCGGCCTCGGCGTAGAACGGATAGCGCACCTCGGCGAGGCCGCGCAGAACCTCCAGCGGGTCCTTGCCGCGCAGGAGTGGGCGGTTGTCCTTGCGACCGACGCGACGGACCAGCACCTCAAGATCGGCCCGCAGCCAGACCGAGACGGCCTTGCTCTTGATGAGGGCGCGGGTCTCGAGGCTCTGAAAGGCGCCGCCGCCGGTCGCCAGCACGTGCGGCGCCTCGTCGAGCATGCGGGCGATGACGCGACGCTCGCCCTCGCGGAAGGCGGCCTCACCCATGGTCTCGAAGATTTCGGGGATGGTGCGGCCGGCCGCGTGCTCCACCTCGTGGTCGGCGTCGCGGAACGGCAGGTCCAGCGCGGCGGCCAGGCGCTTGCCAACGCTGGTCTTGCCGACGCCCATGAGGCCGACGAGCGCGATGGTCTGGCGGGAAAGATCGGGGTCGGCGGACATGCCGGACGGGGCTTTACACGAGACCGGCCCCAACCGCCAAGCTGGCCACCGCGCTTGGCGCAACCCGAGGCGCGCCTTAGTCTTGAAGCCAGTCGCCGCTTTCGAGGGATTCCATGGTCCGCAAGGTTGTCGCCGCCCTGGCTCTTCCTCTCCTGACCGCCGGCCTGGCACATGCCCAGGCGCCGACGCCCGGGCCGGTGGAGGTGCAACCGCTGGCGCCCGCCGGCATGCAGGTGCAGTCGCTGAGCGCGCTCGACCTGTTCTCCGCCGGATCGGCGAACACCGGGCTCCCGGCGGACCTGTGGAGGGGAACCTCGGCCCCGCTGGTGCGCGACATCCTGCCGACTCTCGGCGCCAAGCCGATGTCGCCGGCCGCCGCCGGCCTGGCCAAGCGCCTGCTGGCGACCGGCGCCGCTGCTCCGGAGGGCGCAGGTGACGACGCCGAGCTTGCGGGCGCCCGTGTGAAAGGGCTGTTGGCGCTAGGCGACGTCGACGCCGCCCACGCCATTATCGACCGCACGCCCAATCTCAGCGCCAGCGCGACCCTGTCCCAGGCCGCGGCCGAAGCCGCCCTGATCGACGGCGACGACGACAAGGCCTGCCGCATCGGCGAGGCGGTGACCGTCGACCGAGCGAACATCTACTGGGTGCGGCTGCGCGCCTTCTGCCAGGCGCGGGCCGGCGAGACCGACGCGGCGCAGCTGAGCTTCACCCTCGCCAACCAAACTCGCGACCCCACCTACGCACGGCTCATGGGCGCCGCTCTCGGGACTGGGGAGCCCGGCGCAGCCTCGTTGCGCAATGGGCTCGACTACGCCCTATCGCGCCAATTGAAACTGCCGCTCGATGCAGCCGTGGCCGGCGCCGCGCCGGCGCTGAAGGCCAAGCTCGCCGCACCGCCGCCGCCCAACCCGGCCATCGTCGGCGACTACACCGAGGCCGAGGCCTCGACGCTGGCGTTCCTGCGCAAGGCCAAGGGGCTGGCCGAGTTCACCGCCGCCGCCAAGGACGTGGCGCCCGCCATCGCCGCCCAGGCCCAAGCCAAGGCCGTGCTGCAGGATCCGGTGCTGTTCGCCCGCGCCGCCGTCGCCGCCGGCGACCTCGCCTCCGCCCAAGCCATCCGCGCCGGTCTCACCGGCGACACCGTTCCTGGGGCCGGGCCGACCGACCTCGCCCTGCTCGACGCCCTGATCGCGGCGGCCGGCGGCAAGGTGGACGCCCCGACGCTGGACCGTGTGGTCGAGCGCGGCCGCATCGACGCGGCGAAATCGAACGCCCAGCCCGCCGCCCTGATCCTGGCCGCGTTCGGCGGGGCCATGGGGCCGGAGGCGCGGGCCGAGTTCGCCGGCTTCGCCACGCCGCGCGGCGCCGCCCTGCCCGCCCGCCTGACCGCGCTGGACGCCGCCGCCGAGGCGGGACTGAAGGGCGAGGCCGCCCTGCTGGCGCTGAGCGTCGCCGACGTGGGCGCCGCCGGCCCCGCGCCGGCCGACCGGGCGCGCATCGTCCAGGCCCTACGCCGCGCGGGGCTCGAAACCGACGCCCGCGCCTTCGCCGTCGAGGGGCTGCTGCTGCTGCAGGTCAAATGAGCAGGGCCCCAGAGTCTGCTGGAAGCAAGGATGGGGCCTGGATCGACGCCTTCATGGAAATGATGGCGGTCGAGCGCGCCGCCGCCGCCAACACCCTGAAGGCCTATGCAAAGGATCTGGAGGACGCCCGGGGCTTCCTCGCCGCCAAGGGCGACAGCCTGGCGGGCGCCGACGCCGCGACCATCGAGGCTTATTTCGCCGACCTGGGCGCGCGTGGGCTCTCAGCCGCCACCGCCGCACGCCGCCGCGCCGCCGTGCGGCAGTTCTACCGCTTCGTGCTCGGCGAGGGCTGGCGCACCGACGATCCCTCCCGCCGCGTCGCCGCGCCCAAGGCCGGGCGCCCGCTGCCGAAGGTGCTGAGCCGCGAAGAGATGGACCGGCTGATCGCCGCCGCCGCGGCGGAGGACGGCAAGCAGGGCCTGCGCATGGCCGCCCTGGTCGAGCTGGCCTATGCCTCGGGCCTGCGGGTCTCGGAGCTGGTCGGCCTGACCTACGTCGCCGTGGCGCGGGACCCGGCCTATCTGATGGTCAAGGGCAAGGGCGGCAAGGAGCGGCTCGCGCCGCTGAACGACGCCGCCCGCACGGCGGTGAAGGCCTACCTTGAGGTCCGCAAGGCCTTCCTGCCGAAGGGCGCGAAGGACAGCCCGTGGCTGTTTCCCTCCAGCGGCGCGACCGGCCGCCTGACGCCCCGCCGCTTCGCCCAACGCCTGGAGGCCGCCGCCATCGCCGCCGGGGTCGATCCGGACAAGGTGAGCCCGCACGTGTTGCGCCACGCCTTCGCCACCCACCTGCTGGAAGGCGGGGCGGACCTGCGGGTCGTGCAGACCCTGCTTGGCCACGCCGACATCGGCACCACCCAGATCTACACCCACGTCGCCGGCGATCGCCTGCGCGAGGTGGTGGAGAGCAAGCATCCGCTGGGGCGCAAGCGCGCCGCCGACTGAGGAGAGACCGCCATGGCCGACGACAAGGTCGAGGTTCTGAACGTCAATCACCCCGGCAAGTCGACGCGCCAGGATCGCCGCAAGTACGAGGCCGCCTGCAAGGCCCTGCTCGACGGCCTGCCAAGCGAGAAACCCGGCCTGCTGCAGGCCGAAATGGTCGAGGCGGTGCGCAGTCGCCTGCCCGACGACCTGTTCCCCGGCGGCGCCACCGCCGGCTGGTGGACCAAGTGCGTGCAGTTGGATCAGGAGGCGCGCGGCACGGTGGTGCGCTACGGCAAGCCGGTGCGCTGGATCAAGGCCTGAGCTGAACCCGCCTGACGGTCCGACCGTTCCGGGGTTAGGGTGCTCTCAACAAACCCCGGAGGAACGACCCATGAGCTACGTCGATGGCTTTCTGTGTCCCGTGCCGAACGGCAACAAGGACGCATACCTGAAGTCGGCCAAGGTAGCGGCCGAGGTGTTCAAGGAGAACGGCGCCCTGGCCGTGATGGAGAACTGGGGCGACGACGTGCCCGATGGCAAGGTCACCGATTTCAAGCGCGCGGTGCAGGCGAGCGCCGACGAGGTGGTGGTGTTTTCCTGGGTCGTCTGGCCGGACAAGGCGACGCGCGACGCGGGCTGGGCCAAGATGATGGACGACACCCGCATGAAGAACATGGACATGCCGTTTGACGGCAAGCGCATGATCTACGGCGGCTTCGCGAATATCTTCGAAGGCTGACCGAGGGTCGGTTAGTGCCCGGCCTCGTAGGTGACGTAGCCCCGGCCGATCATGCGGCGGAGACCTTCGTAGGCCTCTGATAGCTCGTTCCACGCCTCGCGCAGTTGGGCGATACGGGCGACGTCCGCCGGTTCGGCTGGGCGACCTTGCTCGGCCGAGGCCAGGGCGGCTGCGATCCATTGGGCGCGGGCCTGGGCCGTGGCGACGGCCAGGCGTTGAATCTGCTGCGGGTCGACATGGCCGATCAGGGCGCCGATGGCGGCCTTGTTGGCGGCGAAGGCGGTGTAGTCGATCTGTTCGAGCTGGCCGCGCAGCCGGCGCTGGGCCTGGGGGTCTGAAACCTCCTCGGGCTCGAAGTGATCGAGCGGCGACTTCACCAGCGACGTGCGGCTCGTGGCCATTGACGCTTCCTCCGCTCCGCTTGCGGGAGCTTTCCTGATGCGGGGGAAGCTAGGGGACGGGTGTTAAAGCCCGGTGCACGAACGAAAAAGGGCGGCCGAAGCCGCCCTTTCCCGTATCCGATTGTTCCGGAGCCTAGCTGTCCAGGAAGCTGCGCAGCTTCCGGCTGCGGCTCGGGTGCTTCAACTTGCGCAGCGCCTTGGCCTCGATCTGACGGATCCGCTCGCGGGTCACGCTGAACTGCTGGCCGACCTCTTCGAGGGTGTGATCGGTGTTCATGCCGATGCCGAAGCGCATGCGCAGGACGCGTTCCTCGCGCGGCGTCAGCGACGCCAGCACGCGGGTAGTGGTCTCGCGCAGGTTGGACTGGATGGCGGCGTCGATCGGCAGGACGGCGTTCTTGTCCTCGATGAAGTCGCCGAGGTGGCTGTCTTCCTCGTCACCGATCGGGGTTTCGAGCGAGATCGGTTCCTTGGCGATCTTCAGGACCTTGCGGACCTTCTCCAGCGGCATGGCCAGCTTTTCGGCCAGCTCTTCCGGGGTCGGCTCGCGGCCGATCTCGTGCAGCATCTGGCGGCTGGTGCGGACGATCTTGTTGATCGTCTCGATCATGTGCACCGGGATACGGATGGTGCGGGCCTGGTCAGCGATCGAGCGGGTGATCGCCTGACGAATCCACCAGGTGGCGTAGGTCGAGAACTTGTAGCCGCGGCGGTACTCGAACTTATCGACCGCCTTCATGAGGCCGATGTTGCCTTCCTGAATAAGATCAAGGAATTGCAGGCCGCGATTCGTGTACTTCTTGGCGATCGAAATCACGAGGCGCAGGTTGGCCTCGACCATTTCCTTCTTGGCCTGACGGGCCTCGCGCTCGCCCTTCTGAACGGTCTGGACAATGCGACGATAGTCGTCGATCGGCACGCCGGTCTCGGTGGCCAGGGCGGCGACTTCCTGGCGGATGTCGGCGATCGAGCTGCCGTCGTTCTCGGAGAACTTGGTCCAGCGGACACCGAGCTGTTTGACGTTATCCGCCCAGTTCGGGTTCAGCTCGGCGCCGAAGTAGGCCTTCAGGAATTCCGTGCGGCTGATGCCGTAGCTGTCGGCCAGGCGCAGCAGGCGCCCTTCCAGCGCCACGAGGCGACGGTTGATCGCGTAGAGCTGGTCGACCAGGGCTTCGATGCGGTTGTTGTTGAGCTTCAGGGTCTTCAGCTTGCCGACGATCTCGCCGGTGGCGGCGATGTAGGCTTTGCGCTCAGCGTCGGTGAGGTCTTCGCCTTTCAGACGGCGGTCGACGAGCTTTTCCTGCAGCTTGCGGAAGCCCTCGAACTCGGCGGCGATGCTGTCGAGCGTCGCCATGACGCCTTCGCGCAGTTCGCCTTCCATGGCGCTGACGGTCGGACCGGCGCCATCGTCGAAGTCGTCGTCGTCGCCCTCGCCTTCCGGCTTTTCGCCCTCGGCCGCACCCTCGGCTGCGGCTTCTTCCTCTTCGCCTTCCTCGCCTTCAGCGACCGGGCCGCCCGGCGCACCCGGCGCGGCGACGCCGTTGATGGCGCTGTAGGTCTGTTCGAGGTCGATGACTTCGCGCAGCAGGATACGGCCGGTGCCGAGTTCCTCGCGCCAGACCATGATGGCTTCGAAGGTGAGCGCGCTCTCGCAGAGGCCGCGGATCATGGTGTCGCGGCCGGCTTCGATCCGCTTGGCGATGGCGATTTCGCCCTCGCGCGACAGCAGCTCGACGCTGCCCATCTCGCGCAGGTACATCCGCACCGGATCGTCCGTGCGGTCGAAGGTCGCCGGCTTCTCGCTCTCGATGACGTTCTGTTCTTCGCGGGCGACCACTTCGCCGCCCTCGGCGTCCTGGGCGTCTTCTTCCGCCTCGACGACGTTGACGCCCATCTCCGACAGCATGGCCAGGGTGTCTTCGATGGCCTCGGAGGTGACTTCCTCGCTCGGCAGGACCTTGTTCAGCTCGTCCATGGTGACGTAGCCGCGGGCCTTGGCCTGCTTGATGAACTTCTTGACCCCGGCATCGGTGAGGTCGAGCAGGGGGCCGTCACCGCCGGTGGTTTCGGGCGCTTCGGTTTCGGCCGTCTGGGTCGTGCTGCTCATCAAGGTCTCCGAGGCGGCGAACGGAGGGCGAGGCCCGTTCACCGGAAAAACGTTCAAGGGCGCGAGTGCGCTTCAAATGAGAGAGCCGCGTCAGGGCGCAAGGGTTCCATGGCTCGCGCAGCCCGCGTCAACCCGACGCAGACGGCCAAGCACCCACGCGGACGCAAATCCGGCGGGCGGTCATGGGCCCCGGCGCGTGTGAGTTTGACGTCCGATTTCATGAAGGGCGCGCTCGGCTTGGCGGCGGCCCGGTCGACGTCGTTTCAGCAGCGCGGCGAATCCACAAGGCCGCAGATGGCGTGCGGCGCCTCATGAGTCAAGCTGTCCACAGGCTTTTGCGAACCTTCAGGCGGGCTTGGCGTTCCGCGTGAAGCCGGCGACGGCCGACCAGTCCTTGTCGCCCAACCCCGACTCGACCGCCGCCGTCATCTGGCCGCGCACCGCGTCGAGCATCGGCAGGGCGATCCCGGCAGAGGCGCGGGCGGCTTCGGCGAGGCGCAGATCCTTCAGGCCAAGGGTCATCTTGAAGCCCGCTTCGTAGCGGCCGGAGACGATGTTGGGGCTGTAGTTCATGTAGGCGCGGGCGCCGAAGATGGTCTCCTGCATGATCTCGAAGAACACCGCCGGATCGAGGCCGTTGGCCTCGGTCAGCACCGCGGCCTCGCCCATGGCCTCGATCGCCATGGCGATCATCATATTGCCGGCGATCTTGCCGGCGTTGGCGGCCTGGGCCGCTTCGCCCAGCACCCAGGTGCGGCGGCCGACGGCGTCGAGCAGCGGCTGGGCCTTGGCGACGGCGGCGGCGGGACCGGCGGCGACGATGTTGAGCTGGGCGGCGGCGGCCGCGTCCGGACGGCCGAACACGGGGGCCGAAAGATAGAGCACGCCCCGCTCGGCGTGGGCGGCCGCCAGTTCCTCGGCGAAGGCCACAGAGATAGTGGCGGCGCAGATGTGCACCGCGTCGGGCCGGGCGGCGGCCAGCAGATCGCCGTCCAGCACCACCGCGCGGATGGCGGCGTCGTCGGAGAGCATGGTGAAGACCGCGTCGGCGTCGAATGCATCGGCCGGGGTGGCGACCATGGTCAGGTCAGCGGCGACGTCGGCGGCTACCGGCGAGCGGTTCCAGGCCTTCACCGTGTGGCCTGCCTTGGCGAGGTTGCGCGCCATGCCGACGCCCATCATGCCGAGCCCGATGAATCCGACGTCCATTTGAGGTCTCCCATCCAGAGGACGGGCTTAGTGCAACGCGGCGTTGTCCGGGTCCAGCCAGGCGCCGGCGCGAACGATGCGTTTCTGGCGGTCGCGCTGTTCCTTGTGGCGGTTCAGCGCCGCCATGTCGCCGTCGCGGGCGAGATCGTTCTTGGCGTCCTGCACGGCGCGCTCGGCGCTTTCCAGCAGGCGCAGCGCCTCGAGGGCGGCGGTCCATGAGACCTTGGCCTGGACCTCGTCATGCTCGGACAGGAAGTCGGCGCGGGCGCGGTCGGCGGCCTTCATGATCCGCGAGAACACGTCGTCGGTGACGCCGCGCGCCGCCAGCCGCTTGTTGACCAGCTCGGGCGCCGGCGTATCGCCGCCGATGCTCAGCGCCACCAGTTCCTTGACCATCGAATCGAGGGTCGCGTCGCCGAAGTCGGTGGCGTCGATCACCTCGATGGAGTCCCCGAGCAGCTTGGGGCGGCGAACCGCGGCGACCACCAGGGCCGCTGCGAGCGGCGGCGGCTCCGCCGCCAGGGCGGCGGCGGCGGCGAGGCCTTCGCGGGTGGCCGGCTCCAGCGGCTGACGCCGGTTCTTGTCCCAGCGCCGCCGC
>JAFKGN010000043.1 GCA_017307205.1 Caulobacterales bacterium | reverse complement strand
CGGCAGGGCGTACTTGGTGTGCGGCAGGGAGACGTCAACGATCTCGCAGCCGGCGGCCTTCAGCCACTCGATGCCGTCCGACCACAGCTTCTCGATCTCGGCCGGCATGCCGTCGACGCGGTACTCCTTCGGCACCCCGACGCGCAGGCCCTTCACAGACTTGCCGACGAAGCTGGCGAAGTCCGGCACTTCCAGGTCGAGGCTGGTCGAGTCCTTCGGGTCGTGGCCGCTCATCGACTGCAGCAGGATGGCGGCGTCTTCCACCGTCTTGGCGATCGGGCCGGCCTGGTCGAGCGACGAGGCGAAGGCGACGACGCCCCAGCGCGAGCAGCGGCCGTAGGTCGGCTTGATGCCTACGGTGCCGGTGAAGGCGGCCGGCTGGCGGATCGAGCCGCCGGTGTCGGTGGCGGTGGCGCCCAGGCAGAGATCGGCGGCGACCGCGGCGGCCGAGCCGCCCGACGAGCCGCCCGGGGTCAGCTCGCGATTGCTGGCGTTCGAGCGCCACGGGTTGATCACCGGACCGAACGCCGAGGTCTCGTTCGACGAGCCCATGGCGAACTCGTCCATGTTCAGCTTGCCGAGCATCACCGCGCCGTCGCGCCACAGGTTCGACGTGACGGTGGATTCGTAGGTCGGCTTGAAGTCGCCCAGGATTTTCGAGCAGGCGGTGGCGCGCACGCCCTCGGTGCAGAACAGGTCCTTGATGCCCAGCGGCGCGCCTTCCAGTGGACCGGCCTCGCCCGAGGCGATGCGCGCGTCGGACGCGGCGGCCATCTCCAGCGCCTTTTCAGGCGTCTCAAGGATGTAGGCGTTCAGCGGGCGGGCGGCGGCCACGGCCTCGACGTGAGCCTGGGCGATCTCGACCGCCGAGAACTGCTTGCTCTTCAGGCCATCGACGGCGGCCTTGAGCGTGAGGGACGTGAGGCTGCTCATTCGACCACCTTCGGAACCACGAAGAAGCCGTCGAGCGACTTGGGCGCGTTCAGCGTCACCTTGCGGGCGTCGCCGCCCTCGGTGACCACATCTTCGCGCAGCGGCGTGTTGCGGCTGATCACCGAGGTCAGCGGCTCGACGCCGTCGGTGTCGACCTCGTCCAGCTGCTCGATGAAGGCCAGAATGCCATTCATCTTATCGGTGAGGGGCGCGAGCTCCTCAGGCGTGGTCTTGATCCGCGCCAGGCTCGAGACCTTGCGCACAGTGTCGATATCGATGGCCAAAGGCCGCCTCCTGAATTCAGGAGGGGTGGGTAACGTCCTTCCCCTTCGCAAACAAGGCGCTTAAGCCCTGCGGATGGCCGTTCTTGAACTCGAAGCTTTCGCCGCCGCCCTGCCCTACGGCTCGCCCGTGCTCGGGTTGGACCTCGGGGAGAAGACCATCGGCGTCGCCGTCTCCGACGCCACGCGCACCGTCGCCAGCCCCCTGAGCCTGATCCGCAAGACCAAGTTCAACGAGGATGTCGCGGCCATCGCCGCCCTGATGAAGTCCCGTCGCGCCGCCGGCGTGGTCATCGGCCTGCCGTACAACATGGACGGCACCGAGGGCGCGCGCTGCCAGTCGAACCGCGCCTTCGCCCGCAACCTCGCCCGCCTGCATCCCGAGACCTGGGCCGATGTCCCAATCCTCTTCTGGGATGAGCGCCTCTCCACCGCCGCCGTCGACCGCATGCTGGTGCAGGAACACGACGTCACCCGCGCCCGCCGCGCCGAGCTGGTCGACAAGATCGCGGCCGCCTGGATTCTCCAGGGGGCGCTGGAGCGACTGAGGATGATCTGATGTCCGAGGCCGTCACCATGAAGGCCGCCTGCCACTGCGGCTCCGTGCGTTTCGAGGTCGACCTTCCGGACGGCCTGACCAAGCCGCGACGCTGCACCTGTTCGATGTGCCGGATGCGTGGAGCGGTCGCCGTCACCGCCAAGCTCGGCGGCATACGCTTCATCGTGGGTGAGGACGGGCTTACCGAGTACCGGTTCAACACCGGGATCGCCCGGCACTACTTCTGCTCCCGCTGCGGGACCTATACGCACCATCAGCGGCGCTCGAACCCGGACGAATTCGGCGTCAACGTCGCCTGCCTGGAGGGCGTCAGTCCCTTCGATTTCGCTGAGGTTCTCGTCAACGACGGGGTCGATCATCCCAACGATCGCGAACCCGGTGCGGCGGCCGGTCCGTTGGGCGTTCTGCGCTTCGAGCGGTTCGACGACTGACCGCCCTTCCCTCCCTCCGGAATCCCGCTTAAGACCCCGGTTCATGACCAAGACCGGGGCCGGCCAAGACGACGTCCGTGAGCGGATGTTCCCGTTTCCGAAACCCCATCTGCTTTCCGCCGCCGACCTCAATATCGTGCAGGCCGAGCAGTTGCTCGATCTGGCGGAGCGCTTCGTCGCGGTCGGCCGGCAGGCGTCCAAGAAACTGGACCTGCTGAAGGGCCGCACGCTCATCAACCTGTTCTTCGAGGCCTCGACGCGCACCCAGTCGTCATTCGAGATCGCCGGCAAGCGCCTGGGCGCCGACGTGGTCAACATGAGCGCCCGCTCGTCGTCGATCACCAAGGGCGAGACGTTGATCGACACCGCCGTAACGCTGAACGCCATGCGGCCGGACCTGCTGGTGATCCGCCATTCCTCGTCTGGAGCGGCGGCGCTGCTCTCGCAGAAGGTCGACTGTAGCGTGGTCAACGCCGGCGATGGCCGCCACGAGCATCCGACCCAGGCCCTACTCGACGCCCTGTCGATGCGCCGCGCCTTCGGCCGGGTCTCCGGCCTGACGGTGGCGATCTGCGGCGACGTGATGCACAGCCGCGTCGCCCGCTCGAACGTCGCCCTGCTGAACATCCTGGGCGCCACGGTGCGCCTGGTCGGCCCGCCGACCCTGATCCCGTCCGCCGCCGCCCGCTGGGGCGCGGAGGTGCACCACGATCTCGAAAAGGGGATCAAGGGCGCCGACGTGGTGATGATGCTGCGCCTGCAGCTGGAGCGGATGGACGGGGCCCTCGCCCCCAGCCCGCGCGAATATTTCCGCTACTGGGGCCTCGACCGCCAGAAGCTGGCCGCCGCCGCGCCGCACGTGCGCGTCATGCACCCCGGCCCGATGAACCGCGGCGTCGAGATCGACAGCGACGTGGCCGACGACCTGGCGTTCAGCCTCATCCAGGATCAGGTCGAGATGGGCGTCGCCGTGCGCATGGCCGTGCTCGCCTCGCTGGCCGCCCGCCTGGAGGCCGCGGAATGACCTATCAACCGCTCGCCTTCATCAACGCCCGCCTCGTCGATCCGGACAGCGGCTACGACGGCCCCGGCGCGGTTCTCGTGCGCGAAGGCCTGATCGCCGAGGTCGCCAAGGGCGGCTCGCTCGGCCCGCTGTCGAAAGACGTCCGCGTCATCGACTGCAACGGCGACCTGCTGGCTCCGGGTCTTGTCGACCTGCGGGTGAAGACCGGCGAGCCCGGCGCCGAGACCAAGGAAACCCTGAAGTCCGCCTGCCGCGCCGCCGCGGCCGGCGGCGTCACCTCGATCATCGTGCAGCCCGACACCGACCCGGCGGT
>JAFKGN010000042.1 GCA_017307205.1 Caulobacterales bacterium | reverse complement strand
TATCGCGACACGGCCAGCGCGGCGCAGGCGGTGGCGCGCATCATGGCGCAGCCGGTGACGCACGCGGCGCTGGAATTCATGGATGCGCTGGCGCTCAAGCTGGCGCGCGACCACGCGCCGGACGCGGACGTGCCGCAGGCGGGCGCGCTGTTTCGGGATCCGTCCGGCCATGTCGAGGCGCTCGGCTGGCGTCTGCCGCAGGGGTGGGTGGCCGCCTCGGAGCTTCCGCCCGAACTGGCCGCCGGCGCGCAGCCGCGCCGCCTGGCGCTGGACTGGGACGCGCTCGCCGCTCTGTTGCGCGATCCCCGGCGGGTGACCGACCGCTTGGCCCTGCAAGGCCTGCTGCCGGTCTCGCCCGGGGCCATGCGGCGGGTGCTCGCCGGCGGCGAGGAACAGATCCTGTGGAGCCCGGCCGCGTTCGCCGCGGCGCCCCATGCGTCCTACGAGGCCTCGCGCGAGGCCGTGGCCTCCGCCGTCGACGCCTCGGTCGCAGCGGAACTGAGCGGCGATCGCCCCGTGCTGATCGAAATCTCCGGCGGCGTGGACTCCGCGATCGTCGCCACGACGGCCGCCCGGTTCGGCGCGCGGGATCGGGGGCGCTTTATCAACTTTCACACCGCCGACCGCATGGGCGACGAGCGGGCGTTCGCGCGCGCCGTCGCCGCCAGGGCCGGCGTCGCGCTGATCGAGATCGGCAAACCCGAGCTGACGCTGGACGCCGCGGCCCTCGCGGCCATGCCCATCGGCGTAAGACCGTCGGTCAACAGCCTGGATCATCACTACGACGCGGCGGTGGCCGAGCAGGCGGAAGCCGCCGGCGCGGATCGCATCCTGACCGGCCAGGGAGGCGATATCGTCTTCGTTCAAAGTCCGACGCCGAACATCGCGCATGAGCTCTGGGGCCGGCATGTTCGCAGGCCGAGGGCCGATCCCCTGTGGCGGCAGCTCGAGGCCGCCGCGCGGTGGAACCGACGGTCCGTCTGGTCGCTGCTGGGCGAGGCGGTCCGCCTGCGGGCGGCCGCCGATGCGCTCGAGAAGCGTTCAGGCCGGGATCTCCCGCCCGCCAAGCTTGGGCAGATGTCCCTGCTGGCGCGCCGGGCGGTCTTCCACGGCGCGAGCCTGCGAGGACGGCAGGCGAGGCTCGTCCACCCGCTGCTGCACCAGCCGCTCCTGGAGGCCGTCCTGGCCGCGCCGGTCATTGACCTGGCCCGCGGCGGCCTTGGACGCAGCCTGGCCAAGGACGCCTTCGTCGGGCGGTTGCCGGACGTGGTGCTCCAGCGCCGGTCGAAGGGCGATCTGACCGCCTACTATGGGCGGATGGCGCTGCGCAGCCTGAGCGTCCTTCGCGAATATCTGCTGGAGGGACGGCTCGCACAGGAGGGTCTGATCGATCCGGCGGGCGTCTCCGCCGCCCTGGATGCGGATCGTTTGATCCACGAGGGCGACTATCCGCGTCTCTTCCGGATCGTCGCCCTGGAGGCCTTCGTGCGCTACTGGGAGGGGCGCTTGGCGACCCGTCCGTCCCCGACGTCGGAAGACAGCGACAGTCGGTCGGCCAGCCAAGGGAGCACCGCGTCATAGACGCCGCGGATGTTGGCGGGGCTCTTGGGGATGTGACGCTCCCCGAACAAGCTGATCAGCGTCACGTCCTTATCCTGGCGGTAAAGGGCGTTGAACATGGCCTGACCCTGGGCCAGGGGCACGAAGTCCTGATCGGCGTAGATCAGCATCAAGGGCGAGGTGATGCGGTCCGCCTGCAGCAGCGGGCTGTTGCGCTCGAACCGCGCGAGGGCGTCCCAGGGCGTTCCAAAGAGCGCGCCCTGTCCGGTCTCGTGGTAGCCGAGCATGTTGGCGTTGGGCGCCCCGTCCTCGGGGCTGGTCATGAAGTGCGGATCCATCGCCGCCCAGTTGGCGACGGCGTCGGACAGGCCGGACTGCGCGACGATCGCCTTGAAGCGACCGGTCTGCGTCGCGGTGACCAAGGCGGCGTAGCCGCCGAAGCTGTGGCCCCAGAGCGCCAGGCGGTCCGCATCGATCAGGCCCCTTTCGGCGGCGGCGTCCACCGCCGCCAGGATCTCGTCGGCCAATCCCTCGGCCGGTTCGCCCCGTCGCCGGTCGCGGGGCAGGGCGGGCGCCAGCACCGCATAGCCCTGGGCGGCGAGCAGCGGGGGGTTGGGGGTGATGTTGTTGGTGCTGATCGCGAAGCGGGAGGGATAGCCTTGCGGCGCGCTGCCGGGATAGGGCACGACGATGACCGGCGGCGGCGCGTCGCCGTCCCGCCAGCCGGGCGGCATGTAGAGCCAGTGCTTCAAGCTCTGGCCCGAGGGAGACCGGGTCTCGAACGACCGCGCCGCGCCGAGGTCGAGCCGCGCCAGATCCGCGTTGAGAACGATGAGGTCGCGCTCCCGACCTGCCGCGTCGACCACCGACAGTCGGCGCACCCCGTCCGGCTCGCGATGCTCGACGACCGTCCGCGACCCTGACCGGGCGACGAAGCCCGCCGTGTCCGCCAGCGACGCGACCCGACCCGACGCGCTCACAAGTCCGCCCGGCCCTTCGGCCCAGGGATCGGCGCCGCGAAGGGGCGCGACGAGGGGTCTAAGCCCCAGCCCCAAAGCCGCCGGCCGGATCCAGCGCGAGGCCTTCAGCGGCATGACGGAAGCCCGGCCCCGGTCGTCGATCCGCCAGACGGCGCCGTTGGCGATGGCCAGCAGCCGGTGATCGTCGACGATAGCCAGATCCGTCGGCGCGGCGGGCAGGCGGCGGGTCAGGTTGATCCCCTCGCCGCCCGTCAGGGCGCGCCAATCGGCCCGTCCGTCGCCGGCCGCGCGGGCCAGCACGATGGGGGTGGATCCGATCCAGTCGGCCTCGACGACCGCAAAGCCTTCGTCGCCATAGTCGATCGCGGGCGTCAGGGTCGCGCCTACCGGGCTCGCACGACCGGTGCGGGCGTCGACCACGGTCAGGGCGCCGGTGGTTTCGCTCTTCGTCGCCGGATGCTGAAAGACCAGAAGGCGGTCGTCCTTCGGCGACCAGGCCAGGGGCCGGATCAGGGTCGTGCAGGTCGCGCAGGGGTCGCTGACGGCGCCCGAGACGAGATCGACGAGGGTCAGGGCCCGTCGACGGGTCGGCGCGGGCATCTGCACGGGCCCCGATTGCACGAGGCCGATCGGTTCGGCCTCGCCGAGCGCCGCGAGGTAGCGGCCGGACGGCGACAGCTCCATGTCGAAGAAGCCGCCGGTCGCCAGGGTGGTCTCCTCGCCCGACGCGAGGTTCACCTGCACGAGGCGGCGATCACGTCGGGGCGCGGTCGTGCGCGCCCGACCGCTGCCCATGATCGTGAAGCTGGGCTCCCGACCCGCGGCCTGGCGGGCCCAGGCCTCCTGCAGGCGGCGCGGATTGCTGGCGTTGAGCTTCACATGCAGGGGGGCGTCATCGGGGTCCAGGGCGATCGCGACGAAGGCGGTGTCGGAGAGCCACTGCAGGCTCCGACCATAGAGGGGCAGCTCCACGCCGAAGTCGAACCACCGGAGCGCGCCCGATTGCAGATCGAGCACGCCGGCCTGCCATCGATGGGCGCGCCAGCGGTTGACCAGCATGGCGCCGCCGC
>JAFKGN010000041.1 GCA_017307205.1 Caulobacterales bacterium | reverse complement strand
CGGCCTCCGACGACCAGGACGAGCCCATCTCGCCGGAGCGCGTGCTGCTGGGGCGCGAGAAGCTGGACAGGGCGCTGGCCGTCCTGCAGCGGTTGCCCGCCAGGACGCGCCAAATCTTCATCCTCCATCGGTTCGAGGATATGACCTATCCGCGCATCGCCGCCTCCCTCGGGATATCCAAGAGCGCCGTCGAGAAACACATGATCCGCGCGCTCAAGGCCCTGCACGACCAGGGAGACGACTGATGGCCAACTCCGTGATGTCGCAGGCGATCGAACACTTCGCACGGCTGCGCGGCGGCCAGGCCAGTCCGGCCGACCTCGAGGCCCTGCACGCCTGGCTGGACCGTGATCCCGCACACCGGGCCGCCTTCGACGAGGTGGCCGACGATTGGGCCGATCTCGGCGCCCTGCGCGACGACCCGGCCATGCTGTTCATGCGCGAAAGCGCGCGCCGCGATCTGCGCCGCGGGCAGACCCGCCGGGTCCTGACGGGCGCGCTGGTGGCCTCGGTAGCGGGCCTCGCCATCGTCGCCGCCGCCTTGGCGCCGTCAGCCTACAACCGCTACGCCTACGAGCAGGCGCGAGATCACGCGGTGACGTTTTCGACGCCGATCGGCGAGCTCAGCCAGGTGCGCCTCAGCGACGGCACCCTCGCCACCCTCGACACCGACACCGTCGTGCGGGCCTGGCATGTGAAGAATGGCCGGTTCGTCGAACTGGTGAAGGGCAGGGCGCGGTTCCAGGTCGCCAAGGACGCCTCGCGGCCGTTCTCCGTGCTTGCCGCCGGCAAGAGCGTGACCGCCCTCGGCACCGACTTCAGCGTCTACCTGCGGCCCAACAGCCTTTCAGTGACCCTAGTCGAGGGGCGTCTGAGGGTGAAGTCCGATGAGCGGGGGCAGAACATTCCGTCGGTGGACATGACGGCGGGCTATCGCCTGACGACCAACGGCCGCGGCTGGGGCTTGGCGCGGATCGACACCGCGCCCGACGTGTCCTGGACGGACCGGCGGCTGACCTTCGACGAGGCGACGCTGCAGGACATCGCCGACGAACTGAACCGCTATTCCACCCGCAAGATCGTCATCCCTGAGACAAGGGTGCAGCGGCTGCGGATGAGCGCGGTGATCCGCAGCACCGATCGCCAGTCGTTCCTCGACGCGGTGGATGAGCTGTCTCTCGCCCGCGTGCGCGAGGTCGGGCAGACCTACGAGCTCACGGCGCGGTAAGTTTGCGCCTGCCTACTGTATGCAGATATCTCGCCTGATGAGAGCATTGCTGCGATGCGGCGAGCGCAAGGGTCGTTCTTCTGGACCCCGGCGAGCGTCGCGATAAGTAGGGGCCGCGCCGGCCAAGCTCGGGGAGCCGCGCGCCCTCAGCGTGCTTCAGTCCAATGTCCGCAAACAAGTCTCGCCGCATCCGCCGCCTGCTGGTCGCCAACCGGTCGGAGATCGCCATCCGTGTGTTCCGGGCGGCGTCGGAGATGGGCATCACGACGGTGGCCATCTACGCCGAGCAGGACAAGCTGTCGCTGCACCGCTTCAAGGCCGACGAGGCCTATCAGGTCGGCGCCGGGAAGGGGCCGGTCGAGGCCTATCTGTCGATCGACGAGGTGATCCGCGTCGCCGTCGAGGCCGAGGTCGACGCCATTCACCCCGGCTACGGCCTGCTGTCGGAAAGCCCGGAGTTCGCCGAAGCCTGCGCAGCCGCGGGCATCACCTTCATCGGCCCCAAGCCGCAGACCATGCGCGACCTCGGCAACAAGGTCGCGGCCCGCAACCTCGCCATCTCGTGCGGCGTGCCGGTCATGCCGGCCACCGATCCGCTGCCCGACGATCCGGCCGAGATCAAGCGCCTGGCGGCCGAGATCGGCTATCCGGTGATGCTGAAGGCCTCGTGGGGCGGCGGCGGTCGGGGCATGCGGCCGATCGAGAGCGAGGCGACCCTGCTGGACTCGGTCGACAGCGCCCGCCGCGAGGCCAAGAGCGCCTTCGGCAAGGACGAGGTCTATCTCGAAAAGCTGGTCCGCCGGGCCCGCCACGTCGAGGTGCAGCTGCTGGGCGACAGCCACGGCGGCCTCGTTCACCTGTTCGAGCGGGACTGCACCATCCAGCGCCGCCATCAGAAGATCATCGAGCGGGCGCCGGCGCCGTATCTCGACGAGACGCAACGTCAGGCGCTCTGCGAGGCGGCCCTGAAGCTCGGTCGCGCCACCCGCTATCAGGGAGCCGGCACCGTCGAGTTCCTGATGGATCGCGACAGCGGCGCCTTCTATTTCATCGAGGTCAATCCGCGCATCCAGGTGGAGCACACGGTGACCGAGGTGGTCACCGGCCTGGACATCGTGAAGGCCCAGATCCGCATCGCCGAGGGCGGCCATCTCGGCGTCGTCGAGGAAACCGGCGTTCCGGACCAGGCGCACATCCGGCTGGGCGGCCATGCCCTGCAGTGCCGGATCACCACCGAGAACCCCGAGAACAACTTCATCCCGGACTACGGCCGCATCACCGCCTTCCGCGGCGCGTTCGGTTTCGGCATCCGCGTCGACGGCGGCACCGCCTATTCGGGCGCGGTGGTCACCCGCTTCTACGATCCGCTGCTGGAGAAGCTGACCGCCTGGGCGCCCTCGCCGGAGGAGGCCATCGCCCGCATGGACCGGGCGCTGCGCGAGTATCGCATTCGGGGCGTGGCCACGAACCTATCATTCCTCGAGGCGGTGCTGGAGCATCCGCGCTTCCGCTCGGGCGACTACACCACCCGCTTCATCGACGAGACGCCGGAGCTCTTCCAGCTGAAGCGGCGCCGCGACCGGGCGACCAAGCTGCTGACCTACATCGCCGACGTGACCATCAACGGCCACCCGGAGACGCGCGAGCGCCCGCGTCCGGCGGCGCACGTGTTGACGCCGCACGCCCCGACTTTCCCGGCGACGGCGTTTGAGGGCACCAAGCCGCTGTTCGATCGGCTCGGCGCCAAGGGCTTCGCCGAGTGGATGCGGGCGCAGAGCCGGCCGCTGGTCACCGACACCACCATGCGCGACGCCCACCAGTCGCTGCTGGCCACCCGTATGCGCACGTTCGACATCGTCGGCGGCGCGGCCGCCTACAGCAATGGCCTGCCCAATCTGCTGTCGCTGGAATGCTGGGGCGGGGCGACGTTCGACGTCTCGATGCGCTTCCTCTCGGAAGACCCGTGGGAGCGGCTGGCCCGCCTGCGCGAGAAGACCCCGAACCTTCTGCTGCAGATGCTGCTGCGCGGGGCCAACGGCGTCGGCTACACCAACTATCCCGACAATGTGGTCCGCCACTTCATCGGCGAGGCGGCGGCCGGCGGCGTCGACCTGTTCCGCGTGTTCGACTGCTTCAACTGGGTCGAGAACATGCGCGTGGCCATCGATGCGGTGGCCGAGGCCGGCAAGATCGCCGAGGGCGCCATCTGCTACACGGGCGACCTTCTGGACCCCACGCGTCCGAAGTACAGCCTTTCCTATTACGTCGATCTCGCCAAGCAGCTGGAGGCCGCCGGCTGCCATGTGCTGGCGATCAAGGACATGGCGGGCCTGCTGAAGCCCGCCGCCGCCAAGGCGCTGGTCACGGCCCTGAAGCAGGAGGTCGGCCTGCCGATCC
>JAFKGN010000040.1 GCA_017307205.1 Caulobacterales bacterium | reverse complement strand
GTTCCGCAAGATGATGGACCCGGACTGGCTGGCGACAACCGCCGCCGTGATCGTGGTCTTCGTGCTGGTCTATCTGGTGCTGCGCCTGATCGGCGCGCTGATGACCAAGAGCCTGCACGACAGCCAGGCGCTTGGCCTCGCCGACCGCGTGGTCGGCCTGGGCTTCGGCCTGATCCGCGCCTTCGTCATCCTCGGCGTGTTCAACCTGCTGTTCACCGCCGCCCTGATGGGCGGGCCGGCGCCGGCCTGGGTAGAAAAGTCGAAGATCTTCCCCATCTCCACCGCCTCGGCGCGAGTCCTCAGGGTGTTCGCGCCCAAGGGTTCGGAATTGGCAGGAGCGATCAGCCGGGCGGCCGAAAAGGCCGTCAGCGCTGGAAATAACGACGCCGCCCGCGACGATGAATCCCAAGGCGGAAGCGTCTCCAATCTGTTACAGAGCACCCGATGAGTCCGCGCCTCCCCACCACGAACTCCGACTATTACCGCGATCCGGATGACGACCAGCTCCGCCTGGAGTGCGGCGTGTTCGGCGTGTTCGGCATTCCCGATGCCGCTGGCGTGGTCGCCCTGGGCCTGCACGCCCTGCAGCACCGCGGCCAGGAGGCCTGCGGCATCGCCACCTTCGACGGCCAGCGGTTCGCCACCGAGCGGCACATGGGCCAGGTCGGCGAGGCCTTCAGCGGACCGGACACGGTGCGCCGCCTGCCCGGCTCCTACGCCATCGGCCACACGCGCTACGCCACCGCCGGCGGCAGCTTCATCCGCAACGTCCAGCCGATGTTCGCCGACCTCGAGGCCGGCGGCGTGGCCATCGCCCACAACGGCAACCTGACCAACTTCCTGTATCTGCGGGAAAAGCTGGTCGCCGACGGCTCGATCTTCCAGTCGACTTCGGACAGCGAGGTGATCCTTCACCTCATCGCCCGCTCGCGCAAAGCCCTGATGATCGACCGCTTCATCGACGCGGTGTCGCAGATCGAAGGCGGCTACGCCCTGGTGGCGCTGACCAACAAGAAGCTGATCGGCATGCGCGACCCGTTGGGCATCCGCCCGCTGGTGCTCGGCGATCTCGACGGCCGCTATGTGCTGGCGTCCGAGACCTGCGCGCTCGAAATGATCGGCGCCCGCTTCGTGCGTGACATCGAGCACGGCGAGATGGTGGTCATCTCCGACAGTGGCATCGAATCCATGCGGCCGTTCCCGGCCGAGAAGGCGCGTCCCTGCGTCTTCGAATACGTCTACTTCGCCCGCCCCGACAGCGTCGTGAACGGCCGCTCGGTCTACGGCGTGCGCAAGCGCATGGGCCATCGCCTGGCCGCCGAGACCGGCGTGCAGGCCGACGTGGTGGTGCCGGTGCCGGACAGCGGCGTGCCGGCCGCCATCGGCTATGCCGAGGCCAGCGGCGTGCCCTTCGACCTTGGGATCATCCGCAGCCACTATGCGGGCCGCACCTTCATCCAGCCGACCCAGGGCATTCGTGAGCTGGGCGTGCGCATGAAGCACAGCCCCAACCGCGCCGTACTCGACGGCAAGCGCGTGGTGCTGATCGACGACTCGATCGTGCGCGGCACCACCTCACGCAAGATCGTCCGCCTGGTTCGCGAGGCGGGCGCCAAGGAAGTGCACCTGCGCTCGGCGTCGCCGCCGATCCGCTGGCCCGACTTCTACGGCATCGACATGCCGGACCGCGACAAGCTGCTGGCGGCCAACCAGTCGATCGAGGAAATGACCAAGTTCCTCGAAGTCGATTCGCTCGGCTTCCTGTCGGTCGAAGGTCTCTATGAGGCGCTGGAAGCCGGTCCGCGCGACCCGGCCTGCCCGCAGTTCACCGACCACTACTTCACCGGCGACTATCCGACCCGCCTGCTGGACCGCGAGATCGCCGAGGGCCGCAACGAACTGGCCGAGCAACGCCAGCTTTCCCTGCTGGCCAGCGCGTGACATCGCCAAGCTGGGCGAAGGGCCTGCGCCCTGACCCCTTCGTCATCACCCTGCTGGGCGTCGTCGTCGTCGCCTCGCTGTTCCCGGCGACGGGCATGGCGGCGACCGTCGTCGCCTGGGCGACCAAGATCGTCATCGGCCTCGTCTTCTTCATGCACGGGGCCAAGCTTTCGACCAAGGCGCTGGTCGACGGGATGCTGCACTGGCGCCTGCACCTGACGGTGCTGGCCATCACCTTCCTGCTGTTCCCGCTGATGGGGCTCGGGGTCAGCGCCGCCGCCTCGGCCTGGGGCCTGCTGCCGGCCACCCTGGCGCTGGGCTTCGTGTTCCTCTGCTGCCTGCCTTCGACCATCCAGTCGTCGATCGCCTTCACGGCCATCGCGCGCGGCGATGTCGCCGCCGCCGTGACCAGCGCCTCGGCCTCCAACCTGCTCGGCATGGCCCTGACGCCGCTGCTGGTCGGCCTGTTCACCCACGCCCAAGGCGCGGCCCCGATGGGCGCCCTGGTGCAGGGCGTGCTGTTCCAATTGCTCGGCCCATTCCTGCTCGGCCAGTTGCTGCGGCCGCTGGTCGGCGGCCTGGTGCAACGCCACAAGGCCGTGCTTTCCAAGCTCGACCGCAGCTCCGTGCTGCTGGTGGTCTACTCCGCCTTCGGGGCGGCGGTGACCGGCGGCGTGTGGAGCCGGGTCAGCGCCGGCGACCTCGTGGTCTGCGCCATCATCAGCGGCCTCCTGCTGGCGGCCGCTCTGATTGTCGCCGTGGTGGCCGCGCGGCAGATCGGCCTATCGAAGGAAAGCGAGATCGCGGTGGTGTTCTGCGGCTCGAAGAAGAGCCTCGTCACCGGCGCGCCGATGGCCGGCATCCTGTTCCCGCCCGCCGTCGCCGGGGTGGTGATCCTGCCGGTGATGATCTTCCACCAGATTCAGCTGATCGCCTGCGCGGTGATCGCTCAGCGTTACGCCCAAAGAACCGGTGGTGCGGAGCCCGCGAGGCTGTAAAAGCCCCGCATGGATTCCGAAGCTTCCCTCCCCGCTGCCCCCTCTTTCGCATCTAGGCCGCTCGCCGGCCGCGTCGCCCTCGTCACCGGCGCCACGCGCGGCATCGGCGAGGCCTGCGCCCGCGGCCTGGCCATGGCCGGCGCTCACATCGTCGCCGTCGGCCGCACCCAGGGCGCGCTTGAAGCGCTCGACGACGCGGTGTTCGCCGCCACGGGCGAGCACGCCACCCTCGTTCCGCTGGATCTGCGTGAGCCGGACGGGCTGGACGCCCTGGGCCTGGCCCTGCACCAGCGCTGGGGCAAGCTCGACATCCTGGTCTCGGCCGCCGCCGTGCTTGGCCCGCTGACCCCGGTCGGCCACCTGGAGCCCAAGGGCTGGGACATGATCGTGGCCACCAACCTGACCGCCAACTGGCGGCTGATCCGGGCCATGGACCCGCTGCTGAGAGCCTCGGACGCGGCCCGCGCCATCTTCCTCACCAGCAGCGCCGCCGCCCAGCCGCGCGCCTTCTGGGGCGCCTACGCGGCCACCAAGGCCGGCATGGAGGCCCTGGTCGCCACCTACGCCGACGAGATGGAGCACACGGCGGTGCGCGCCATCAGCCTCGATCCCGGCGACGAGATCATTCCGCTGGTCGTCGAGCTGGCCATGCATGACCGCGAGCCCCCGCAGGGCCGCGTCAGCTTCAAGGCTTGGCGGGCCGCCGCCGAGGCGCGCTTCTCGGCCTGACGATGGGCTGAGCAGCCGGCTTTGTCGGATGTGACAGCTTCGCCTTGGTGCTGCCGGTGCCGCCGGGCACCTCCGCCTTGCCGAAGGCGCGCTTGCCCGGGGCCTTCTTGTTGCGCTCGGCGCTGCGGAAGCCGCCCTTGGCGCCGCTCTTGGCCCCGCCGTAGTGGGCCTTCTCCTCGCCCTCGGCGTAGGGGTTCTTGCCCGACTTGATGGTGATGCGCAGCGGCACGCCCGGCAGGTCGAAGCTCTCGCGCAGGCTGTTGATCAGATAGCGGCGATACTGCTCGGGCATCTGCTCGGCGCGCGAAGAGAACAGCACGAAGGTCGGCGGCCGGGCCTTGGTCTGGGCCATGTACTTCGGCTTGATGCGCTTGCCGCCGACGCTGGGCGGCGGGTGGCGTTGCATCGCCAGCTGCAGCCAGTCGTTGAGGTCGCGGGTCTTCACCTTGGTCGACCAGTCGCCGTAGGTCTTCAGCACCGCGGGCATCATCTTGTCGATGCCACGGCCCGTCTCGGCCGACAGGGCCACCACGGGGGCGCCGCGCACCTGGGGCAGCATGCGCTCGGCGTGCTCACGGAAATCCTTCAGCGTCTGGCCCTGGTCTTCAACGAGGTCCCACTTGGCCAGGACGAACACCAGGGCCCGCCCTTCCCGCTCGACCAGGTCGGCGAGCTGCAGGTCCTGCACTTCGAAGGGATGGGTGGCGTCCATCACCAGCAGCACCACCTCGGCGAAGGTGATGGCGCGGATGGTGTCGTGGGTGGAGAGCTTCTCCAGCTTCTCCTGCACGCGGGCCTTCTTGCGCAGGCCGGCGGTATCGACGAGGCGGATGGCGCGGCCTTCCCACTCCCAATCGACGGAGATCGAGTCGCGGGTGATGCCGGCTTCCGGGCCGGTCAGCAGACGATCCTCGCCTAGCAGGCGGTTGACCAGGGTCGACTTGCCGGCGTTCGGGCGGCCGATGATGGCGATGCGGACAGGCTTGTCGCCCTCGTCCTCTTCCTCGAAGGCGAGGTGCTCATATCCGCGGAGCATCTCGTAGAGCTCGGCCATGCCCTCGCCGTGCTCACCGCTGATCGCCAGCGGCTCGCCTAGGCCGAGCTGGTAGCCCTCCATGACCCCGCCGTCGCCCTTCT
>JAFKGN010000039.1 GCA_017307205.1 Caulobacterales bacterium | reverse complement strand
CGCGCGGGATAACCCCGTCCATCAGGATGTGCTGATCGCCGTAGATGTCGGCGAGGAAGAGGTTCAGGGCCTTCAGCCGCTGTGTCAGCCCGGCCTCGATGGTCGCCCATTCGGTCGCCGGGATGATGCGCGGGAAAAGGTCAGTCGGGATGATCCGCTCGGTGGTGCTTTCCGCGCCGTAGACCGTGAAGGTGATGCCCTGCAGGAGGAACGAGCGTTCCTGTGTGCGCTGACGCTCGCCCAGCTCGGCCGGCGACAGCGTCGACATGCGGCCCTGCAGAGGCGCGTAGTGCGGACGGACCACGCCATCGGGGGCGTACATCTCGTCGTAGGCCACGCCCGGCAGATAGGCGGGTTCGGAAGCGGATGCGGCGGGCGCCGTCTCGATCTCCTGGATGTTCGCCACGCTGAGGCCGTACTCCGTTCTGTTCGCGGGGCGAGCCCGCATCGCGACCCTAGCCGGGCTATCGGTCTAACGCCCGGCATTTCGATTCCGCCTGCGCGTTGAACGACCGGCGCCGCAAATTTGTGCACCTTTTGACGCCACTGCAAACGGTCGGCGCCGCTTTGGTCTTGAAGCGGTCTTCGGCATGGCCGACTACAGGTTCGCCTTGGGCGGCGGGATCGCCCAGATTCGAGCCACTCCTGCAAAGGGCCGCCGCCTCTGCGACGAAGAGCGATCCCTTCTTCCGCTGCCTGGATTCGAACGCTATCACCCGTGCGGGGGCGATCGAGCAGGATGGACCGCTTGAGACGCTTGAGCCTGGCTCTGGTCGTGGTTGCTACGGCGGGCGCCGCCGTATCCGCCCGGGCCGCCGAGCCTCGAGCGACCGTCGAGGGCGTCAACGACACCGCCCTGCACGATCTCATCGTCCAGGCGATCGGCGAAGTTCCCGCCGCCGCGCCCAGCCGTTTCGAGGCGCGACGCCGGGCGACCGCGGCCGGCGACAACGCCATCGCCGTCCTGCGGTCCGAGGGCTACTACGCCTACACTGTCACGCCCGACCTCAATGACGGCGACCCGCCGCGCCCGGTGGTGCGGATCGAGACCGGGCCGCGCTTCGACATCGCCGATCCGCACATCGACTGGGTGGGCGCCGCCCCCGCGCTTGAAGGCGTCACCGCCGCCAACGCCGCGATAGCCCTGCCGAACGGCACGCCGGGCCGCGCCGCCGCCGTGCTGGCGGCCGAGGGACGGGTGGTCGCCCGCCTGCAGGAGCAGGGCTACGCTGATGTGCGGGCCGAACCACGCGAAGTCATCGTCGACCACGCCGACAAGACGGTGCGTCCCGCCTTCCGCATCGCCGCCGGCCAGATCGTGCGGCTGGATGGTCTGAATCTCGCCAACGCCGATGGGCGGACCAACCCGGGCTGGCTGGCCAGCCTGACCCCGTGGAAGGCCGGCGATGTCTACAAGCCCGACCTCGTCGGCGAACTGGAGCGCCGCCTGCGCGACACCGGCGTCTACGACTCCGTCACCGTCGCCCTGCAGGATTCCGACAAGGCGACGCCGGACGGCCTGCGACCCGTTCTGGTCAGCCTCTCCGATCGCGCCAGGCGCACGGTGGAGCTCGGGGCCGGCTATTCGACCAGCGAAGGCGTCGGTGTCGACGGCCGCCTGATCCGCTACAACCGCTTCCATCGGGCCGACACCGAAACCCTGACCGCGCGCCTGGCCGAGATCGAGCGACGGCTCGACGCCGAAGTGGCGTTGCCGCACTGGCGGCGCGCGCAGCAGACCCTGAAGTTCGGCGGCGGCCTCTACCAGACCAACAGCCTGGCCTATGAGGAAACCGGCGCCGGCATCCGCGCCGACGTCACCCGCCGCTTCGGCCGCAGCTCCGCCACCTCGCTGGGCGCTCCGGCCTCCTACCTGACGGTCGGCGCCTCGCTGGACATCACGCGGACCACCGACACCACCATCGCCAATCCCACCGGGCGCGAGCGCGACCTCGCGACCCTGACCACCCTCGGCGCCTTCGCCTGGGACGCCTCCGACAGTCCGCTCGACCCCAAGCGCGGCTGGCGGCTCGAAGCGCGCGGTGAGCCGACCCTGACGGTCGGCGACTCCAAGC
Source organism: Caulobacterales bacterium (assembly GCA_017307205.1). GTDB lineage: Bacteria > Pseudomonadota > Alphaproteobacteria > Caulobacterales > Caulobacteraceae > Caulobacter. Next base: position 1,561 of record JAFKGN010000039.1, on the reverse strand, counting down.
TCGGCTACTTCCGCACCTCGGTGCAGGGCACGGCCTACCTGCCCATGGGCGCCGAGGCCCAGACCGTGCTGGCCGGCCGCGTGCGCGTCGGCTCGATCCTCGGCGGCGCGGTCAGCGCCATCCCCGCGGCCCGGCGCTTCTATGCCGGCGGCGGCGGCTCGGTGCGCGGCTACGCCTACCAGGCCATCGGGCCGCGCCTGGCCGACAACACGCCCCAGGGCGGCGCCTCGCTGCTCGAGACCTCGTTCGAGGTGCGCCACAAGATCAACCAGCAATGGGGCGCGGTGGCCTTCGTCGACGCCGGCGCGGTCAGCCCCTACCGGACGCCGAGCGCCGGGGACTTCAGCGTCGGCGCGGGCTTCGGCGTGCGCTACGATCTCGGCTTCGGCCCGATCCGCGCCGACATCGCCTTCCCGCTGGACAAGCGGCAGGGCGATCCCGCCTTCCAGATCTACATCAGCATCGGGCAGAGCTTTTGACGGAAGACGCGCCCGACAAGGTGGAGGAGGTCGTCGTCAAGGTACGGCGGCGTCTCGGCGCGCCCGGCTGGATCATCGTGATCTCGGTCGGTCTCGTGCTGCTGGTCGCGGCGGCGCTGTCGCTCGTGCGCTACGGCGCCATCACCCCCCAGGGGCGGATGTTCGTCGAGGCGCGCGCCAACGGCCTGAAGATCGGCCGCATGGGCCGGCTGAAGATCGAGGGCGTCGGCGGCGACCTGTGGCGCGACTTCACCGTCCGTCGGCTGACCATCGTCGACGAAAAGGGCGTCTGGCTCGACGCGCAGGACCTGCACGTCCGGTGGCGCTACGCCGAGCTGTTCTCCCGCCGCTTCCATGCCGATGAGATCGCGGCCCGCCAGATCATCGTCCTGCGTCGGCCGACGCTCACGCCCAAGGGCCCGCCGTCCGGCGCTGCGCCGATCTCGGCCGCCATCGACGCCTTCGCGGCAAGGCTCGACCTGCGGCCTGAGTTCAGCGGCCGCCAGGGCCTCTACGACCTGACCGGGAACTACGCCTTCGAGCGCGCTGGCGGGCAGAAGGGCGCGATCAGCGCCCAGAGCCTGCTGCAGGGCAGCGACCATCTGCGGGCCGTGTTCGATCTCGGCCGCGGCAAGACCATCAAGCTCGACGCCGACATCCGCGAAGAGCAGGGCGGCGCCATCGCGGGGGCCATTGGCCTGCCGACCGACCGTCAGTTCATGCTCGCCGCCAAGGCCGAGGGCACGACCAGCGAAGGCCGCTTCACCGTCGATTCCGCCCTGGGCGCGACCAAGCCGCTGAGCGGGCAGGGCGCGTGGAACCCGCAGGGCGGTTCGGCGACCGGCCGCATCGATCTTGCCGCGTCCCGCTTCACGCACGTGCTGGTGACCATGGCCGGCCCCGAGGCGAACTTTGCGATCAGCGGCCGCAAGGTCGACGCCGAGTTCCATGCGCTCGACATCAAACTTACGTCTGAAAACATCACGGTAGCCGGCAAAGGTCGCGCAAACCTCGGCAAACGGCTGACCGGGCCGGAGGGCCTCGCGACCGCGGTCTCGGTCGCCCAGATGAAGCGGATCGTG
>JAFKGN010000038.1 GCA_017307205.1 Caulobacterales bacterium | reverse complement strand
ACGCCTAAGCGGCGTCCGGATCGCAGCGTTTGCAGGCTCGGGCGCCGGTCGCCCGAGCCGACGCCAAGCTGTCGTGAAAGCTGACATTGCGACGATGCGGCCGGGCCGGGCACGACGGACGGCAGTAGATCCGCGTTGTCGCGACCACGCACCAGAAGCGACCATCAGCCGCGCGATCGCGGGACTGCACCTGCGCCCAGCGGGCGTCGTCGAGCTCAGCTTCGAACATGCTCGATCCTCCTCGCGGAGGGTATGGCCCCGTAGGACCGGCCGGTCAGCCCGGTTCTTGCGCCGACCTTACGGCGCGACCTTCAGCCAGAGCGCCTTGTCCTTCAGCACGCCGCTGACGAAGGCGTCGTGGGCGGCGCGTTCCTCATCGGTGATCCGCGAGGGCAGCGGGCGCGGCCGGGCGCCGTAGGCGCTCTGCACCGCGACGGCCACGGCCTGGACGGCGACGACCTGGGTCAGCTCCAGCCCGCGCTCGCGACCGCCCTGCAGCTCCAGATAAACCTGGGCCAGCAGCGAGGCGTCGATCAGGGCGCCGTGCAGCTTGCGGTCGGCGAGGCTGATCTTGAAGCGTTTGCAGAGCGAATCCAGGGAGTTGTACATCCCGGGGAAGCGCTTCTTGGCCAGGGCCAAGGTGTCGATCCACTGCGGTTCGGGCAGGATGGCGCGGTTGATGCGCGCCAGCTCGTGATTGATGAAGCCACGGTCGAAGGCGGCGTTGTGGGCCACGATCGGCGCGTCGCCGACGAACTCCAGGAACGCATCGACCACATCCGGGTCATTGAACTTCGGCTTGCCCTTCAGCGACTCCAGGCTGATGCCGTGCACCCGTTGGGCGTCGGCGTCGATGTCGCGTTCGGGATGGATGTAGCGGTGAAAATTGCGGCCGGTCGGGATGTAGTCGTCAATCTCGACGCAGGCGACTTCGATCAGGCGGTGACCGCTCTGCGGGTCGAGGCCGGTGGTTTCGGTATCGAGGACAACGGCGCGGGCCATCGGACCTAGATGGGCCGTTTCGCGGGCGGGCTCAAGCGGGGCCGCGGGTTCTCAACAGGGCGATGATGTCGCGCACCTGATCGCGCGCCGCCTCGATGCCCCGGCCGGTGTCGATCACATAGTCCGCGCGGGCGCGCTTCTCGGCGTCCGGGGTCTGGCGGGCCAGCAGGGCCTGGAACTTCTCCTCGGTCATGCCGGGTCGGGTGAGCACCCGGGCGCGCTGCACCTCGGGCGTGGCGGAGACCACGACCACGGCGTCGACCGCCTTGTCGAGGCCTGTTTCGAACAGCAGCTGCACCTCCAGCACCGCGAGGGCACGGCCTTCCTCGCGGGCTTGCGCCAGGAAAGTCTCGCGGTCGGCGGCGACCAGCGGATGGACGATGGTCTCAAGGCGGGCGAGCGCCGCGCGGTCGGTGGTCACCGCGGCGCTGAGCTTCTTGCGATCGATGCCGCCGTCATCGCCGAGCACGCCGGGGAAGGCCGCGGAGACCGGGGCGACGGCCGCGCCGCCCGGCGCGTAGAGCCGTTGCACTACCTCGTCGGCGTCCTGCACCGCCGCGCCGGCTTCGGCGAACAGCCGGGCGGTCGTGGTCTTGCCCATGCCGATCGAACCGGTGAGGCCGACGACGATCATGCCGTCTCGCCCAGGGCCTTCAGCGCCAGGTCGCGAACATTCACGGTCGGATCGGGCGGCTGACCATAGAAGGCTTCGAAGCTGGGCGCGGCCTGGCCGATCAGCATGGCGAAGCCATCGACCGCCGGGCGGCCCAGAGCTCGGGCGCGTTCGAGAAACTCGGTGCGCAGCGGTTTGTAGACCATGTCCATCACCACGCAGTCCGCCCGCGGGGCGGCCAGATCGACGGCCGGGCCGGCGCCGCCGCCGAGACCCAGGGTCGTGGCGTTGACGATGACGTCGGCGTTCGAAACGTCGGCCTCGCCGACGCCCTGGATCGATCCGAGGGCGGCGAGCTCCGAGGCCAGGGCTTCGGCGCGCTCGACGGTGCGATTGGCGACGACCACCGAGGCGCCCGCGGCCAGCAGAGCCGCCGCCGCGCCCCGCGCCGCGCCGCCGGCCCCAAGGATCACCGCGCGCGTAGTGTTGGTCGGAACAAATCCGGCCTGTTCGGCCAGAGCCGCCAGCAGCCCGACGCCGTCGGTGTTGTCGGCCTGGATCGCGCCGTCGCGGAAGGTCAGCACATTGGCGGCGCCGGCGGCGCGGGCCACCGGGCTGACCGTGTCCGCCAGCGCCAGGGCGGCTTCCTTGTGCGGCACGGTGACATTGACGCCGGCCAGGCGACCCCGGGCCTCGGCGACAAACGCGGCGAAATCCTCCGGGGCGACCTCGAACCGCTCATAGGCGCCATCGACGCCCGCCGCCTGTAGCCAGGCGCCATGGATCAGCGGACTCAGCGAATGCTTGACGGGCCAGCCGCAGACCCCTGCCAGGGTGGTCACAGCGCCAGAACTCCGTGGCGGCGCAGCAGGTCCAGAAGCCCGATCATCGGCAGGCCGAGGATGGCGAAGTAGTCGCCGTCGATACGGTCGAACAGCTGCAGGCCTTCGCCCTCCAGCCGATAGCAACCGACGGAGGAGAGCAGCGCCTCGCCTTCGCGCGCGAGGTAGCCTTCCAGGAAGGCGTCGGTGAACGGGCGCATCGAAAGCTTGGTGGTGACCACCTCGCGCCAGATCGGCGCCCCGTCCTTGGCCACGACCACGGCGGCGTGCAGTTTGTGAACCTTGCCGCGCAGCAGGCGCAGGCGGGCGTCGGCCTCTTCGAGCGTGCCGACCTTGTCGTATAGGCCGCCATCGAGATCGAGCGTCTGGTCAGCCCCGATCACCAGGCCGGAGCGCGAGCGCGCGGCGCGGGTGGCCTTCAACTCGGCCAGGGCGTCGGCGATATCGCGCGGGCTCGCGCCCTCGGCCAACAGGCCGGCCTTCATCGCGGCCTCATCGACGCCGGGACTGAAGACTTCGAACTCGACGCCCGCGCCGCGTAGCACTGTGGCGCGGATCTGGCTGGCGGAGGCCAGCGTAACCTGCGGCGCGCTCAACCCAGCACCTCGACCTGGCCGCGCCCGCCGGACAGCAGGTTGATGATCGAGGCGGCGGTCTCTTCGACCGAGCGACGGGAGACGTCGATCACCGGCCAGTTGTGACGTTCAAACATCCGCCGGGCTCTGACGATCTCCTCGCGCACGGAGTCCACGTCGACATAGGTGCTTTCGCGCTCTTCCCGCAGCGACAGCAGGCGATTACGGCGGATCTGGATCAGGCGGTCCGGCGACGCGGTCAGGCCGACGATCAACTTGCCCCTCTGTCCGAGCGCCACCAGCTGCGGCTCGGAATCGACGCCCGGCACCAACGGCACATTGGCGGCGCGGATGCCGCGGTGAGCCAGGTAGATCGAGGTGGGGGTCTTGGAGGTGCGCGAGACGCCGACGAGAATGACGTCGGCGAGGGTCAGATCCTGACCGCCGTTCCCGTCATCATGGGCGATGGCGTAGTTCAGCGCCTCCATGCGGTCGAAGTAGTCGTTGTCCAGCGCGTGCTGAGCGCCGACCCGCGTGGAGATGCGGGCGCCGAGATAGCGTGACATCGCCGAAACCACCGGATCGAGCGCCGCGATGCAGGGCATTTCAAGCCGGCGGCAACCTTCCTCCAGCGCCG
>JAFKGN010000099.1 GCA_017307205.1 Caulobacterales bacterium | reverse complement strand
GCGCGCGACGAGCCGTTCTCGCTCGACGATCTGGCGACGATCGAAAAGCGCATGCGCGAGATCGTCGACCGTGACGAGCCGATCCGCCGCGAGGTGTGGGATCGCAATGAGGCCATCGCCCACTTCGAAAGCATCGGCGAGGTCTACAAGGCCGAGATCATCCGCGATCTGCCGGAAAGCGAGCCGATCAGCGTCTACTTCCAGGGCGCCTGGAAAGACCTGTGCCTCGGGCCGCACCTGCCCTCGACCAAGTTTGTCGGCAAGGCGTTCAAGCTGACCAAGCTGGCGGGCGCCTATTGGCGCGGCGACAGCAACAATGCCCAATTGCAGCGCATCTACGGCACCGCCTGGGCCAGCGAAGCCGATCTCGAAGCCTATCTGCACCGCATCGAGGAGGCCGAGAAACGCGATCACCGCAAGCTCGGCCGCGCCATGGACCTCTTCCACATGCAGGAAGAAGGCCGGGGCATGGTGTTCTGGCACGCCAAGGGCTGGCAGCTCTGGCGCACGCTGGAGGCCTATATGCGCCGTCGGCTCGACGCCGCGGGCTATGACGAGGTCAAGACGCCCCAGGTGCTCGACCGCTCGTTCTGGGAGGCCTCGGGCCACTGGGACAAGTACCGCGAGAACATGTTCGTCTGCGAAACGGTGGAGGGTGAAACCCTCTCGCTGAAGCCGATGAACTGCCCGGGCCACGTGCAGGTCTTCAAGTTCGGCCAGAAGTCGTACCGCGACCTGCCGCTGCGCATGGCCGAGTTCGGCGCCTGCCACCGCTATGAGCCGTCGGGGTCGCTGCTGGGCCTGATGCGTGTGCGCGGCTTCACCCAGGACGACGCCCACATCTTCTGCCGCGAAGACCAGATCGTCGACGAGACGGCGAAGTTCGTGCGCCTGACGCGGCTGGTCCACGGCGATCTCGGCCTGACGACCCACCGCATCAACCTGGCCACGCGGCCGGAGCTGCGCGCCGGTTCGGACGAGTTCTGGGACAAGGCCGAAGCGATGCTGGCCGAGGCGGCGACCCAGGCGGGCGTCGAGGCGGTCATCGCCGAGGGCGACGGCGCCTTCTACGCGCCGAAGCTCGACTTCATCGTCAAGGACGCCATCGGCCGCGAATGGACCTGCGGCACCCTGCAGCTCGACTACGTGCTGCCCGAACGCCTGGATGCGACTTACATCGCCGAGGACGGCTCCAAGCAGCGGCCGGTCATGCTGCACCGGGCGATTCTCGGCTCCTTCGAGCGTTTCATCGGCATCCTGATCGAGAACTACGGCGGGGCCTTCCCGCTGTGGCTGTCGCCTGTGCAGGTGGTGGTGGCCACCATCACGTCAGACGCCGATGATTATGCGCGGGAGGTCGTCGAACGCTTGACGGCCGCCGGTCTGCGGGCCGAACTCGACCTGCGCAATGAGAAGATCAACTACAAGATTCGCGAGCACAGCCTCGCCAAGGTCCCGGTGATCGCGGTGGTCGGCCGCAAGGAAGCCGAGACCCGGCAGGTGGCGCTGCGCCGTCTCGGCGGCGAGGGTCAGCAGATCCTCGGCCTCGACGAGGCTGCCGTGCGCCTTGTCCAAGAAGCTCTGCCGCCGGACCTGCGCGACGCTTCCACGGAGGCGGCATGAACCGCCACGTCGCCCACGCAGAACTGACCTACGCCCCCGTGCTGAACCACCCGCAGCCGCGGGTGAGCGTGGTGATGGTGGTCTACTGGACGGGCGAAGCCCTGGCCGAAAGCATCCGCCACGTGCTGGCTGATCCGCTGGTCGACGAGTTCGTGGTGGTCGACAACGGCTCGCCGCCCGAGCAGGAAGAAATGCTGCGCGAACTCGGCCGCCGCGAGCCGCGCGTGCTGCTGATCCAAGGCCACGGCAACGTCGGCTTCGCCAAGGGCGCCAACCGCGGGGCCCGCGCCGCGCGCGGCGAGACGCTGGTGTTCGTCAACCCCGACGCCTTCCTGCAGCACAACTGCGTGAAGATGCTGACCAACGCCCTGAAGGGGCGCGCGTCGCCGAGCATCGTCGGCGCCTGCGTGCTCAACGCCGACGGCGCCGAACAGCGCGGCGGCCGTCGCGGCGAGGTGACCGCCATCACCACCCTGCTCAGCTTCGCCCAGCTGACCGGCGCCTTCCGCCGACTGAAGGGCTTCGAAATCCACCGCGAGCACGAGGCCCTGCCGCGCGGCGTGGTGTCGATGCCGACGATTTCCGGCGCCTGTTTCGCCAGTCGTCGTAGCGACTTCATGAGCATGGGCGGTTTCGACGAAGCCTACTTCCTGCACGTGGAGGACATCGACCTCTGCTGGCGGGCGCGGAAGATGGGCGGCGAGGTGCTGTTCCAGCCACGCGCCAAGGTCGTGCACCTGGGCCACACCAGCCTCGAACACCCGGTGCGGGTCGAGTTCCACAAGGGCGTCGGCCTGGCGCGCTATTTCATGAAGCGTGCAGACAAGCCGCACCGCTTCCTGCTCGCGGCGATTCTGGCGCCGCTGATCATGGCCACGGCGGTGATCCGCCCGGCGCTCTGGAAGATCACCGGCCGCCCGATCTGAGCCTTCGGATCCCAAGCTAAAGCGTCGCAGGGGGTGCGACGCGGCGCCGTCTCCGAGGCTTGGCACGCGCGATGCACCTTGGCTGTCAGAAGCTGAGGGATCGCCCCATGTCGGGAACGCATCTGAACCAGGATCTGATTTCGCAGGACAACGCCCGCCTGCCGCGCCAGCCGTTTCCGCTGGTGCGCGCCCTGGCCGGCGTGCTGCTGTTGGCCATGACCGGCGCCGCCGCCGGTCTCGTCGCCTTCGCGCCGTTCTAAGGATCAGCCTTCGCGGGGCCAGGCCCCCGCCCGCCCGAGCGCCGAGCCGCCCGCGCGCCCCAAACGCTCGCGCATGCGTCGCCCCTCATCGATGAGGGCGGCCAGGTCATAGCCGGTCTCGAAGCCGGCGCGCCGCAGCATGTAGACCAGATCCTCGGTGGCCAGGTTGCCGCTGGCCCCCGGCGCGAACGGGCAGCCGCCCAGACCGCCGACGCTGGCGTCCAGAACATCCACCCCCGCCTCGACGGCTGCGAAGGCGTTGGCCAGGGCGGTGTTACGCGTGTCGTGGAAATGCATCCGCAAGCGGGCGCCGGGAGCCGCGGCGCGCACAGCCTCGATGCGGCGGCGCACGGTCCAGGGATCGGCCACCCCGATCGTGTCGCCGAGCGCGATTTCCGGCACGCCCAGGCGTTCGGCCTCGCGGGCGATGTCGACGACCTGGGCCTCACTGACTTCGCCGTCGAATGGGTCGCCGAAGGCCACCGAGATCGTCAGGCTGACGGGCGGCCCGCCCTCAGTCGCGCGACGGCCGACGATGGTTCCTAGCATGGCGACCTGCTCGGCCACCGTGGATCCCTGGTTCCGCACCGCGAACCCGTCCGAAGCGCAGACCACGACATTGGCCTCGTCGCACCCGGCGGCGACACAACGATCCCAGCCGCGCTCATTCAGCACCAGGCCGATGCGGATGCGGCCCGGAGTCGGCGGCAGGGCGGCCATGATCTCTTCAGCGCCGGCCATCTGCGGCACGCGCTTAGGATTGACGAAGGACACCGCCTCGATACGTCGCGCGCCCGCGGCCTCAAGCCGCCGAATGAAGGCGACGCGCTCCTCCGGCGGGAGGGGCAGAGCCTCGTTCTGCAGCCCATCGCGCGGGCCGACTTCAACGATTTCGATAAAACGGGTCATGGGGCCACCTC
>JAFKGN010000174.1 GCA_017307205.1 Caulobacterales bacterium | reverse complement strand
GCTATTTGGGCTTCTACCGGGCGTCGGCCGCCACCGGTACCATCGCCAAGGTGCTGTTCCTAGTCTTCCTGGTGTTGCTAGTGGTCAGCTTCATCATTCGGGCCGTCCGGGGGCAATCCGTCGTCTGACGGACGCCTTCAGCCCACAAAGCAAAACGGCCGCCCAGGAGGCGGCCGTTTTCCGTTGAGCGTCGTTGCGACGATCAGCCCTCGCGAGCGGGAGGCGGCGTGGTCTCGTTCTGACGCGGGGTCGGTTCCGGGGTGTTGAAGTTCTGCGCGGCTTCCGGCGTCGCGCCAGTGCTGGTCGTGGCCAGGTCATCGGCCTTGAAGGCCCAGGAGCCGAACAGGACGATGATCGCCAGGGCGGTCGAGATGCCCAGCACCCAGAGAATGGGCTTGCCGGAACGTCCCTGTCGGGCGCGCGTGGTGTTGAGTTGGGGAGCCATTGGGTTCTCCTGTCAGTGGGGGAAATAGGCGAAGGCGACGGGGTTCGCCGGCGCATCGGCCCGCGAAGGCGACAGCGTCTGCAGCAGGATGCTCGACGAGGCGGCGGCGGCGATGATCGCCACCACGGCCAGGCGGCGCCCGCGCATGCGGCGCTCGCGACCGGCCGGCGTGTAGAAGATGAAAATTCCAGAAGACTTGCAGGCCATGGGACCGATCTTCCATTCGAGACCGCGCCGGCGAACGCCCGCGCTTGGAAAATCAACGCGATGCAGCCTTGGCCGTTCCGGCCAAGCAGAGCCTTTGGACGGGCGGCGGCCAGGCGCTCTTGGCCACTCCCGCGACGCGCGAAAAGAATCTTGCGATCCGCAGGAACCGGCCGGCCCGACCCGCATTCTTATCTCTGCGGAGGCGGCGACGCCCCCCCGACTTGAGGTTGACCACAGTCAACCTGCCGTCTCCGCACCCCCTTACTGAAAGGGCGGGCCGCGTCCCCTCGGTCCGCCCTCGCCGTTTTCGACCCCCAACATCGAAACGCAAAAGGCCCTCCCGAGCGATCGGGAGGGCCGGTTCGTTTGCGCGCTTCGGCGAAGGGCTATTTGGCCGGCGACAATTCCACCACGACATCGGCGCGGCGTCGCAGCGGCCGGGCCTGACCGTCCGGCGTCAGGGCCCCCGCGTCGCCGGCGGCTGCGACCTCGAACTTCGGCGCGGTGAAACCGACCTTGGCGAGGGAGATGGTGGTGGTGCGGGCGCGCGCCTCCGAGAGGGCTTGGTTGGCCCCCGCCGCGCCGACGGCGTCGGCCAGGCCGATCACCCGCACGCTGTCGACGGTGCAGCCCCGAGCCATGTCGGCAGCCCCCTTGAGGACGGCCTCGGCCTCCGGCGTGACCACCGAGGAGTCGCTTTCAAAATAGATCTCGACCGTCTGATCCTGGCACGCGTTGGGCAGCTTCTCGATCGCCGCGCGGTTGCGCACGACGGTAGGGGCGCAGGCGCTGGTCACGGCGGCGAGGCCCAGCACGAGGCCCGCGGCGAAAGTTCTGTTCATGGATACGCCCCCAGCAACGGCTTCCCTGAGGAAGCCTGGAAATTCACACGCGCGAAAGGGGCGGCCGCAGGGCCGCCCCCTCCGTCGGGACTATCCTCGGCGCGATCAGCGCGGCGAGCCATCTTCCCAATAATAGCGGCCGCTGCCGCCATCGTAGTAGTAGTAACGCGAAGCGCGCTCATCGTAGTACTGGCGACGGTTCACGCCCATCTGGCGGTCTTGCTCCGCGCCGCGGGCCGCACCGGCGACACCGCCGATAGCCGCGCCAACCGCCGCGCCGGTGCTGGCGCTGCCGCCACCGACGTTATTGCCGATCACCGCGCCCGCGAGCGCGCCAAGGGCGGCGCCGCCGGCGGCGTTACGTTCCATATTGCCCGTGCTGGTGCACGCCGCGCAGAGGGCGCCGGCGCCAGCGATGGCCACAAGGGTCTTGGTCAGCATTGTTCGCTCTCCATTATATTTGGACGCCCGCAAATCGAACGCGCGCCCCGCGGCGACGGTTCCGGAAGCGGAACCGTGCTTCCCGAGCGCCGTTCGACTCCTCAATGGAAGGAGCATGCCATGCGGCTATGGAATTCCCAGCCTGATAAGCCCTCGGTCACGACCGCCGAGGTCGTGGCCATCGACCATGACGACGCCATGCGTGAAGCCTATGCTCGCGGCCGACGCGATGAGCGCGCCCGTCGGCGGCGCTCGCCTGCCCTGGCCCTCGCTGTCGCCTTGACCGCCATCGTGGGCAGTTGGACCCTGGTGTCGGCCGCCCTTCGCGGCTCCTTCGAGGGCGGTGGCCAGATGATCGACACGCAGTTGGTGACGGCCGGTCAGGAAGCCGGCCCTGCCTTGCGCCAGGCCGCCCAGGGCGCGGCCCAGCTGGCGCGGGGCGACAAGGTCCAAGGCGGCGTGACTCAAGAGTGAGCGGGTTGGCATGAGGCTTTTTGGGGGGGCTAGCCGCCCGCGGATCCGCAAGGTCGAGGTGGTGGCCAACATCGCCTCGGGCTCGGTCGGCCCCGGCGCGCCTGACGAGGTGCGCGCCATCCTGGCCGAGTTCGGCTTGAAGGCGCGCGTTCTGACGCCACAGGAGGACGGCGGCGTCGACGCTTGCCTGAAGACGGCATTGGCCGCACGGCCGGACCTGCTAATCGTGCTGGCCGGCGACGGCACGGCCCGGGCGGCGGCCGAACAGGCCGGGCCACGCGGCCCGCTGATCGCTCCCTTGCCCGGCGGCACCATGAACATGTTGCCTCACGCCATCTATGGCGAACGGCGCTGGCCCGACGCCCTGCGCGCCATCCTTACGGATGGAGTCGAAAAACGGATCGCCGGCGGCGAAGTCGATGGCCGCCTGTTCTTCGTCGCCGCCATCCTCGGTCAACCCGCCCTCTGGGCCGACGCCCGCGAGGCGATGCGCGAGGGCGACATCCGCAAGGCCTGGTTGCGGGGCCGTCGGGCGCTCAGCCGCGCCTTTACGGGCCGCCTGCGTTTCTCCCTGGACGGCAAGCCCCGCGAGAAGGCCGAAGCTTTGACCCTGCTTTGCCCACTCGTCTCCACCGCCATGGCCGATGACGAAGGCTATCTCGAAGCAGCCGCCATCGACCCAGCCGATGCTCGTGAAGCCTTTCGCCTGGGGGTCAACGCCCTGGCCGGCCGGTGGCGGCGCGATCCTTCGGTCAGTGTCGACCGGTGCAAGCGGGCGCGCGTCTGGGCCGGGGGCCGTATCCCCGCCCTTCTCGACGGCGAGTCGATCCGCCTCGGCCAGGAAGCGAGCATTCGCTACCGACCGAACGCCTTCCGAGCGTTGGCTCCGGCGCCGACCGAGCAGAATGAGGATGAGCCCAAGACTCCGTTCGCCGGACTCCTGAAACCGAAGCTAATGAAGTCGGATTCAAAGCCCGCATGAGCTTGATCCGCCTCGCCCACGTTTCCGACATTCATTTCGGCGGCGAACATGTCGGCGCCGTTGCCGCCGCCGCTGAGCGGATCGCGGCCGAGCCGCTGGACCTGATTGTGGCTTCCGGTGACCTGACCCAGTTCGGCGAGTGCGCGGAGTTCGACGCCGCCAAGCGCTGGCTTGAGAGCCTGCCACACGCCCGCGTGTTCACCCCCTGGAATCGCTACCGCCAGGCCTTCGGCGAGCCGAGCGCCGGCCGCTACACCAAGCAGGGCCTTACGGTGGTGTCGCTGAACAGCGCCCGGGGCGCCCAGCCGCGCCTCAACTGGTCGAAGGGCCAGGTCTCGGCCAGGCAGGCTCGAGACGCCGCCGCAGCCATCCGCACCGCGCCGCAGGGTGACCTGAAGATCGTCTCCTGCCATCATCCCCTGGAGGAGATCACCGGCGGCCCGATGACCGCCAAGGTCTGGGGCGGCGGGGCGGCGGCCCGCGCCTTCGCCGAGGCGGGCGCCGACCTTGTGCTCAGCGGCCACATCCACGTTCCGTTCGTGCATGCCTTCCCGTACGCCAACGGCCGCACCCAATCGGTGGGGGCCGGCACCCTGTCAGTGCGCGAACGTGGCTGCCCACCGAGTTTCAACCTGATCGAGGCCGACGAGGCGGAGATCCGCGTCATCGCCCTGCAGTTCACCGGCTCGCACTTCGAACCGATGCGCACCTGGGCGGTTTCGCGCTTCCAGACATGAGGCCAAAGAAAATCCCCGCCCCTCGCGAGAGGGACGGGGATCTTGGTCTTTCAGTCGAGGTGAACGCCTAGGGCGCTCGTCCTCGAACGAGGTGCATGACCAGGCTGACCAGGAACAGCACCACGAAGACGTAGAACAGCAGCTTGGCGATCTCCATCGCGCCGCCGGCGATCGACGTGAAGCCGAGCAGGGCGGCGACGAGCGCCACGACGAGGAAGGTGAGAGCCCACCTGAGCATTTGACGACCTCCTGAGTTCAGCCCCCCAAAGGGCTTGCTCGATCAACGGTCGGCAGCAGGGTGAGTTCCGCCTTAACCTCGCCTCCTCGGCTGTCCTTACTGCGGCTTCGGATAGCTGTAGGCTTCGCCTTCGCCCTTGGACGCAGCCAGTTGCTTGGCGGCGAAGTCCCAGTTGGCCAGGGTATCAAACCAGGCTTCGAGGAAGGCTTTCCGGTCGTTGCGCTTGTCGATGTAGTAGGCGTGCTCCCACACGTCGAAGACCAGCAGCGGGGTGACGCCGTCCTGGGTCACGGTGGTGGCCGCGTCGTGGGTCGAGATGACCTTCAGCGCGCCGCCCTCGACGACCAGCCAGGCCCAGCCCGAAGCAAAGTGGCCGACACCCTCGGCGACGAACTTGGTCTTCAGCTCGGCCAGGCTGCCGAACGCCGCGTCGATGGCCGCGGCCAGCTCGCCGCTCGGGGCGGTCTTGGCGGGGCTCATCGAGTTCCAGAAGAAGTCGTGGTTCCAGGTCTGGGCGGCCTGGTTGAACAGCTTGCCCGGACCGGCCGACTTGATCACCGCTTCCAGGCTTTCAGGCGACTGGCCCTCGAGCAGCTGGTTCATCACGGTGACGTAGGCGTTGTGGTGCTTGTCGTGGTGGAAGGTCAGGGTCTCGGCCGACATCGTCGGCTCAAGCGCTTCCTTGGCGTAGGGCAGTTCGGGGAGGATAAACATGGGGGAGTACTCCTTGGGAGACGTCTTGCGACCTCCCTCATAGACCAGTCTTCGAAGACGGTTCTAAGTTGAGAGCGGTTCTTAAAAGCCCGCCCGGTCGAAGCGTCAGCGCTTGGGCGGCGTGGTGTTGCCGCCGGCCACGAAGGCGCTGATCACGGCGGTCAGAACGGCCGGATTGCGCAGCGCGAAGATGCCCGCCGCCACAGCCACGCCGGCCGCCAGCATCGGCTTTTCCTTGGCCAGATCCATCACCTTGCCGATCAGGCCGACGTCGTGCGCCTCCGGCCCACGATCGTGATGCTTGCCTTCGGCCTTACGCGCGACCACCAGCCCGAGGATCAGGGCCAACAGAGCCGCCACGCCGGCAAGTATAGCCGCCGCGCCAGCGGCGCCGACGCGCGGCTCGAGCACAGCGTACAAGGCGAATGAAGCGGCGACGACGCTGACCGCCGCCGCCGCGGCGATGGCGGCCGCAGCCGCCAGCGCCGCGAGGGTCTTTTCCACGATCAACTTCTGTCAGCCCCCGCTGAGGATCAGCGCTTGTGGGTGGTGCTGGAGAGCAGGTAGCCGATCAGCACCCCGACGCCGAGACCGGCGAGCGTGGCGGTCACGGGCTTTTCCTTGACCCGATCGACGACGTACTTCGAGGCGTCGTCATAGGCTTGGCTGGCGTTGTCGGTGTAGGTGCGGCTCTGGGCGCGCAGGGTTTCGAACCCGTCGGCCAGGGCGGTTTCGATACGCTTCACAGCGTCGAAGAAGCTCGACCTGGCGTGATCGTAGCCGTCTTCAAGATCGGCGCGGGCGCTGGCGGTGGTTTCTTCAAAGCTGCGCGCGGCATGATTGACGGCGCTCTTGGCGGCGGCCTTCGACCGCTTGGCTTCGTCGACGGCGGAAGGGGGAACGGCGGTCATCGGGGAACATCCTCCAAGGGTGAACGGCGCTTGCGGACAAGCGCTATGGCGGCGTTGGGTCAACGCGAGGTACGCCGCATTGTTCCAGTCCAGCTTAAGCTTTTAAGCTTCACTATAAGCTGGCGTTCGCCTCAAGGTGTTTCAAGAGCTATTGTCGGGATCGATGGTCGATATCGCTGCCCCCGAGGAACGACGTCGCGAGCTCCGCCGGCTGCGGGCCGTCCGTCGCCTGCGCGCCCGGGGCTACGGCCCCGACCCTCGCTTCGATCGCATCGCCCGCACCGCCGCCATGGCGCTGCAGGTCACCCGCGCGGCCGTTTTGCTTGTGCAGGGCGAGACCATCCACATCCGGGGCCAAGTGGGCCTGCCCGACGCCGCCTATTCCCGCGCCGGCACCCTGGCCGATGGAATGGTGCGCCTGGGCGAGGCCCGGATCAGCGCCGACATTCAGACCGACCCCGTCTTCGCGCCCTGGCGAGAAGCCGCCAACTGGGTGCGCTTCTACGCCTGCGCGCCGCTCTGCACCCGCGAAGGCGACGTGGTCGGCCTGCTGGCCGTCGCCGACGACACGCCGCACCCGGGCGTCGGCGCGGCGGAGCTCGGCGCGCTGCGGGATCTCGCCGAGATCGCCATGGAGGAGCTGGAGCGTGAAGCCGACGCCGTCCGCCAAGCGGTCGACGACGCGGCCGCGGAGGCCGAGCGGCTGCGCGATCACCAGCGGCTCGAACTTGCGCTCGGGGCCGGCGGCCTGGCCGAGTTCGAGTGGGAGATCGGCTCCGATGTGATGTTCATCAATGAGCGCCTGGCGCACGTTCTCGGCATGCCGATCGGGCGCGTGGAGGGCATCAACAACGGAGCCTTCGACCCGCACGTCCATCCGGACGACCGCGCCTCGCTTCGTGAAGCCTTCGAAGCCGCAATCCGTGAACGCAGCGGCCTCGACATCGTTTATCGCTGGATCCGCCCCGACGATGGGCGAGAGCGCTGGCTCTCCGCCTGCGGCGCCTTCATGCAGGGCGAACGCGGCGAGCCGCCTCGCCTGGTTGGGGTGCAGCAGGACGCCACCGACCGGAAGCAGGCCGAGGACGCGCGCGAGACCCTGCTGGCCCAGATGGATCACCGGGTCCGCAACCTGCTGGCCTCGGTGCAATCCCTGGTGAACCAGACCGCCCGCCGCACCACCTCGCTCGACGCCTTCCTCAAGCTGTTCGGCGGCCGTCTGCGGGCCATGGCCTCGGCTCACGACCTGCTGGCGGCCACCCGCTGGGCCGGCGCGGCCATGGGCGATGTGGTGGCGGCGGCGATGGGCGGCCTCGCGGCGGGCCAGACCCGTTGGGAAGGCCCGGACCTGCTGCTGACGCCGCGCGCGGCCAATGCCCTGTCGTTGGCCCTCAACGAGCTGGCGGCCAACGCTCTGAAGTTCGGAGCCCTGTCGGTGGATCCGGGCCGGGTGGAAGTGATCTGGCGGCGGACGGCGGCCGGCGGTTTCGCCCTCGAGTGGCTGGAGACCGGTGGGCCCAGCGCCGTGCGGCCGGCGCGACGCGGCTTCGGCCTCACCCTGCTGGAAGACGTCACGCCGCGCGACCTTGGTGGTCCGGTGCGCCTCGACTACCGCCGCAGCGGCTTACACGCTGAATTCCAGGCCTCGCCGGCCGCCCTCGCCGAAGTCCCGCCGCCCGCACCGGCGGAAGTCGCGGCGACGCCCGCGCCCGCGCCCGGCCCCGAGAGTGTCGGCCGCGGCGTCGTGGGCCTGCGTGTGCTGATCGTCGAGGACTCCCTGCTGCTGTCGCTGGAACTCGAACAGGGTCTGATCGACGCCGGGGCCGAGGTGGTCGGCTGCGCGGCCGAGGTGGAGGACGCGATGGGCATGCTGAGCAAGACCTTCGACGCCGCCGTGCTCGACGCCAATCTCAACGGCGAGGCGGTGACGCCCGTGGCCGCCGCGCTGGCGGCCCGCGGCACGCCCTTCGTCTTCGCCACCGGCTATGCCGACAAGGCCGCCCCGATGGGCTTCGACGTGCCGATCGTGCGCAAGCCCTACAACGTTCGCCAGATCACCCAGGCCCTGGCCGAAGTCACGGGTAGAGCGGCCTAGTTCACCTTGACCAGGTTGTCGTCGCCGTTGCGGTCGATGAGGGTGTTGTAAGGGTCGACCCCGACAAAAGCCGGCGGTGCGGCGGTGACCAGGGTCACGGTCTGAACGCCAGTGCGCAGGCGACGCGGCTCGACGGTCAGAACCTTGGAGGCGTCGAAGCCTCTCTTGCCCGGTTCGGCCGTGAAGGCGCCAATCTCGATGACCTCGTCCAGCGGAGCGGCCGTCTCCTCGCCCTTGCCGCCGGCGTAGATCTTCTTCGCCTCGACCTGGAAGCTGACATCGTAGCGGCCGTCGGCGCGTTTGGTCGCCTTCGGCTGACGGGCCTTCACGTCATAGATCGTGATCTTCTCGAAGAGGTCGGTGATCAGCGCCTGCTTGTCGGCCGGGGCTTCGGCGCGCAGGGCCGCCACCAGGTCGGCCGCCGTCGGATAGGGCGCGCCCTTGAAGGCGTGCTCGGCCAGCATCCGCCGCAAGGCGCGGTTCACCGCCGCCTCGCCGATCTGGTCGGCCAGCCGGTACATGACCAGCGAGCCCTTCTGATAGTGGATGTAGGGCTGATCCTCGACCCGGATCAGCGGCAATTCCTCCACCACGTCGCCGCCGCGGGCGCGCAGATAGTTGTCGAGCTCGTACTTCAGGAACTTGCGGATCATCGGCTCGCCGTGGAGCCGCCGCATGACCATCAGGGCGGAATACTGGGCCAGGGTTTCGCTGAGCGCGGTCGCCCCCTGCTCGTCGGCGCCGACCATCTGATGCGCCCACCATTGGTGCGCGACCTCGTGCGCGCCGACGTAGGTGACGTAGTCGATCTTCTCCGGATCGCGGAAATCAGCGACGAAGCCGAGGTTTTCCGACCAGGGGATCGTGCCCGCGAACGACTGGGCGAAGTTGGCGTAGCCGGGGAACTCCAGGAACCGCAGCGAGCGGAATTGGAAGGGGCTGAACTCGACCTGGAAGTAGTCAAGCGACGCCTTCATGGCCGCGACCATGCGCTCGACATTCCAGCTGTGCGTCGGGTGGTAAAACACCGTCAGGTCGACATTCTTGTAGCGCTCCTTGCGCTCGGCGTAGCGGGCCGACTGGATCGAGAAGAAATGGATGATCGGCGCCTCGGTGACGAAGCGCGCCGTGCGACGCCCGCCTTCAGTGCGATCCGAGACCTTGTCGCCCGGCGCGATCGGAGTCTGGTCGGCATCCGTCGAGACCGTGATGTCGGCGGTCACGAAGTCGCTGTCGTGGCGCAGATAGTTGAACTGAACCGCGGCCGGATCGCCAAGCTTGGCGGGCCGCAGATCGGGCGGCAGGCCGTACTTGCGACGCTTGGCGCGGTCCTTCAGCAGGCCATCGCGGCTCATGCCCAGGCCGGGGGTGATCTCGATGTCGTTGACGAAGGTCCCGTTGCCGACGACCCGGGTGTCGTTGTCGCGGTTCTTGAAGCCCTTCTGGGCCCGCACGGTGGTGAAGGCGATGGTGCGCCGCTCACCGGGACGCATCGGGGCGTCGAAGGCGAAGATGCGATAGTTGAAGCGCTCGAAGCTCTGCTTGGGCCAGGCCCCTTCGACCTGCAGAGCCTCCACCTCAAGGTCGCGGTCGAACCGTAAATGCACCTCGCGCAGCGGCTGGGCGGTGCGGTTCTCGATCACATAGAGGCCGTGGGTCTCCAGCGACGGCGCCTTGGGGCGGATGTCGACGTCCAGCTTCACCGAGACGATCTTCGGCTGCGGCGTCTTCTCGAACGGCAGCAGCACCCGCTCGTAGGCGGCGAGCCATTTCTCGTCGTCGATCTTGGAGCGGTAGCCGTTCCAGACATTGGTGTTGATGAAGATGAAGACGCCGGAAGCGACGAACACCGCCGCCGCGCCGCCGAGGATCAGCCCCGCTGAACCGACGAGGCGATATGGCGCCCGCCGCAGGCGCGGCCTTAGCCGGGTCTCCGCGCCACGCCGCCAAAGCAGGTGCGACAGCACAGCAAGCATCACGGCGAAGGCGCCCCAGTAGAGGCGGAACCACCAGGCGCCGATCCAGAACCGGCCCTGACCATTCAGGTCGGACAACCGCACGCCCGGCGCGGTGCCGAAGAGGTAGAGGTGGTGTTCGAAGCCCAGGTTTCCGAGCGTCGTGGTCGCCACGATGTAGAGGACCATCAGGCCCCAGCCGATGAACTTGTGCGGCGAGATCGTCTGGGCGAACACCGACAGCACGGCCAGCAGCACCCACTCGTAGCCGAGCGGCAGGATGTACCAGAGGAGATACTTGCCCAGCTCCAGGCGGAAGTATCCGTGGCCGATCTGGATGGCGACGGCGGCCAGCACACTGATGGCCAGGGTCGACAGCAGCACCAGCGCGATGGCCATGATCTTCGGCGCGACGAAGGCCCAGTCAGGCACGGGCGCGGCGTCGACGATCTCGTGCGTGCGCCGCTCACGCTCGCGCCACACCAGTTCGCCGCCGTAGTAGATCGCGATGACGATCGGGATCAGGCTGAAATTGCCCTCCAGGATCGGGATCAGCGAGCGGGTGACGGGATGCATCGCTCCGCCGTAGAGGCCGAGGTCGACCTGCGACCACAGGCCGGCCATGGCGTTGGCGAAGCCAAGGCCCAGCAGCACGATATAGGCCGGGCTCAGGAACACCTGCTTCATGTCGAGGCGGGTGCGGGCGCTGAACTGAGCCAGGGCCGCTCGCCGGTCGAAGCGCGGCGCGGCGGCGTGCGGATTGGCGGTGTTCGGCGGTCCGGCGTCGGCGGGCGGCGCCGACAGCGCTTTTGCCTTGCGCCGCGCCTTGCCCGACTGGGCGGCGCTGTCGAAGCGGAAGGTGAAGCCGGCGGCGGCGAGGAAAACGACCGACAGGCCGAGCGCCAGGGCGCGGTTCCAAAGCAGGGCGCCGGTCAGCGACGGCAAGGCGTTGTTGCGCTCGGTCGCGGTCCAGTAGCGCATGGCCAATTCGAGAGCGCCGCTGCCGAACGGCTCCAGATAGGCCGCGATCTTCTCCAACTCAGGCTTGGCGGAGACGATGCTGGCGACGATCCAAAGCACCATGAAGGCGATGACGCCGACATAGGTCAGCATCATCGAGCGGGTGACAGTGGCCAGCAGGAAAAACAGGCTGGACGTGACCAGCAAAGCTGGCAGGGCGATCACCACATAGGCGTAGAGATAGTGGGCCGGCACGAAGGCCCCGACCCGCTCGGGGTCCAGCCAGGGCGCCATCGCGCCGATCATCATCGCCAGCGGCACCGCCAGGAAAGATATGGCGGCGGCGGCGAAGGCGCCGACGAAGCGGCCGTAGAGATAGTCGATCTTGCCGATCCGCGTGGCGCGGATCAGCGGCGCGAAGCCCGTGTCGTCATCGCGCACCACCACATTGGCCACGAACGCCGTGGTGACGAACATGTAGAGCACCCCGAAGATCAGGTGCGTCTGCAGGATCGTGAAGGCGGCGTTCTTGTGGATCGCCCCGCCGCCGCCGCCGACGGTGACCTGATCGGAGGCCACTGAAGCGAAGGTCAGCAGGAAGAAGAGGCCCGCCACCACCCAGAACACCGGGGAGCGGAGCTGGTAGCGCAGTTCGAAGGCGGCGACCTTGCCGAACATCTCCGGTCTCAGGCCGCCCGTCGGCAGGTGGCGAGCGTCGAGAAGTAGACGTCCTCGAGCCCGCCAGTGACTGGAGTGAAGCCGTCGCCAGGATCGCTGTCGGCCAGGACGTGGATCACCGTGCGCCCGGCGAACAGGCGGGTGGAGATCACCTGCCGCTCGGCCTTCACGGCCTCAAGCTCGGCCTTGTCGATGGTCTTCATCCAGATGCGGCCCTTGAGGCCCTGGACGAGGTCAAGCGGCGCGCCCTCGCGCACGATGCGCCCGTCGCAGATGATCGCCATCGCCGGGCAGAGGTCCGACACATCCTCGACGATGTGGGTCGAGAGGATCACCACCACGTTCTCGCCGATCTCGGCCAGCAGGTTGAGGAAGCGATTGCGCTCCTCCGGATCGAGGCCGGCGGTCGGCTCGTCGACGATGATCAGGCGCGGGTCGCCGATCAGGGCCTGGGCGATACCGAAGCGCTGCCGCATGCCGCCCGAGAAGCCCGCCAGGGCCTTCTTGCGCACGTTCCAGAGATTGACCTGGGCCAGCAGCCCCTCGACCACGGCCTTGCGGTGCTTGGCGTCGGCCACGCCCTTCAGCACGGCCATGTGATCGAGCATGTCGTAGGCCGAGACCCGCGGGTAGACGCCGAAGTCCTGCGGCAGGTAGCCCAGCGTGCGGCGAAGCAGCTCCGGCGTTTTCAGCACATCGATGTCGTCGAAGCGGATGTAACCGCTGGTCGGCGCCTGCAGGGTGGCGATCGTCCGCATCAGCGTCGACTTGCCTGCCCCGTTTGGCCCCAGAAGGCCGTACATCCCCGGCGGGATCTTGAGGCTCACCTCGTCCAGGGCGCGCACGCCGTTGGCGTAGACGTGGGTCAGGTTCTCGATGATCAGCATGGGTCCCGGACAGGTCCTCGCCGTAACCGCCACAATACGGACATCTTCAATGGCAGGCCCCGCGCATCCGGGGCAAGTGAAACAACGGTCATGCGTGATTTCGTCGGCCGTTGGATTGGGCTAGTGAACGCCTCGCAAGCTGCAGGGGATGCTTCGCAAATGCCCACCCTTGATGACCTCAAGGCGAAGAACGCCGCCTGGTCGAGAGCCAAGACCGCCGTCGATCCGGACTTTTTCACCCGCCTCGAGCGGCAGCAGTCGCCGGAATATCTGTGGATCGGCTGTTCCGACAGTCGCGTGCCGGCCAATGAGATCGTCGGCCTCGACCCCGGCGAGCTGTTCGTCCACCGCAACGTCGCCAACCTCGCCCCGCCTCAGGACGCCAACTACCTTAGCGTGCTGCAGTTCGCCGTCGACGTGCTGAAGGTGAAGCATGTCATGGTCGTGGGCCACTACGGCTGCGGCGGCGTCGCCGCTTCGGTCGACGGCGTGCGGCGCGGCCTGGTTGATCACTGGCTGCATCCGATCCGCGAGGTCTATGAGGCCCATCGCACCGAACTGGAGGCCCTGCCCGCCGGCCGCCAGCGCACCGACCGCCTTTGCGAACTGAACGTCGAGCGCCAGGTGCGTAACGTCGCCGCCGACATCTTCGTGCAGGACGCCTGGGCCCGCGGCCAGCAGCTCAGCGTCCATGGCTGGGTCTATTCCCTGCACAATGGGCGGATCACCGATCTCGGCGTCACCATCGACGGGCCGGAAGGCTACGCCGCCCTGGTGGCGCGCGACGCCTAGGTCCGCAGCGCCTCGACAAGCGCGGCCGCCTTCGCAGGCCAGGTATGCGCCTCGGCGACGCGGGCGCGACCGGCGTCGGCCATGGTCTGGGCGGCTGCCGGGTCTTCCAGGGAGGCAAGGGTCTCGACCACCGAGGCAGGATCGGCCCGTCGGAAGAACGCGATCGCCCGCCCCGCGCCGAACTCCTCCGCCAGCAGGGGGCTGAAGTCCGAAACCACCGCGGCCCCGGCCGCCATGGCGGTCACTGCCCGCTCGCTGCCGCCGTTGGCGGCGTTGAGGTTGAGCACCACCCGCGCCCGGCCGTAGGCGGCCGCGCAGTCGGCGAAGTCGACGCTGGGCTCGAAGGTCAGGCCGCCGGCCGATGCGAGACGCCCTTCCCACCCCTCGCCGTGCAGCGTGCAGGGGAGGTCCGAGGCGGCCAGCGCCTGGGCTAGCCGTAGCCGGTCGTAGCGGCGCACGAACAGGCCGACGTTGGCGAAGATGCTGGCGACGCTGCGGTCGATCGGCAGGTTCATGCCCCGGTCGCGGGTCACGGCGTCGAAGGCGCGCAGCAGATCGGCGGCGTCATCGGCCAACACCCGCTCGACCATGCCCTCGATGAGGTCGTGAACCGGCTTGCCCTTGAACCGCGCCCACCAGACCTCCGGCTCGCCGATCCAGCTCATCGCCAGCGAGACGCCGACCGGACGCTCGGCGATCGACGGGGCTTGTTCCGACACAGTGGCGACGCCCGGCAGCATCAGGGCCGAGCCGCCTTTGAAGCCGATCCTCTGGCGGAAAGCAGCATGCGACGCCGAGGCGCAGACTTGCAGCCGTCGGGCCGGCCCGGCGACGAAGCGGTCGAATTGATATGCGGGATGGTCCACATCCCAGCCCACCAGACCGCAGGCGAAACGGTCGTAGAGCTCGGCGGCGAAGTCGGCCGTGAAGCCGGCGAAAGAGACCACGTGATCAGGGCGGAAGGCGGCGAGCCGCGCCTCCAGCGCAGCCAGGCACGCGGCGCGATCCACCCCCTGCAGGTCAAGCAGATCGCGTTCGACGTCCGGCAGATCGAGGCCGGCGAACAGCTGCTCGGCCATGCGCGACAGCACGTTGTTCTGGGACGCCGCGCGCAGGACGAGAATTCGCATCACCGCTCCGGGAAGATTCGCCCGAAGCGTCCGGTGCGCCGGTTAAGGCGGGGTGGACGCGACGCCGCCGGCAGGCCGCGCCGTTAACTCCCGACTCATGTCTCCGAAACCGCGCCTTTACCCCCCGCCTGTATTGAAGCGGGACAACGAACGCGCCCATCGGCGGCGCGACCGACAGAATTTCGGTGAGCTTACGAGATGACCAAGACCGTTCTCGTCGTCGACGACGATCCCACCCAGCGCCGCCTGATCCAGTCGGTGCTGGAGCGCGATGGGTTCGTGGTGGCGAACGCTGAAAACGGCGACATGGCGATTCAGCGCCTCGTGGCCGGCCAGACGGCCGACGTCATCCTGCTCGACCTCGTGATGCCGGGCATCAGCGGTCAGGACACCCTGAAGGAAATGCGCGCCCGTGGTTTCACCCAGCCGGTGATCGTGCTGACCGCCTCGGGCGGCGTCGATACGGTGGTGAAGGCGATGCAGGCCGGGGCCTGCGACTTCTTCGTGAAGCCCGCCTCGCCGGAGCGGATCATCGTCTCGATCCGCAACGCCCTGTCGATGGGCGACCTGAAGGGCGAGGTCGATCGCCTGAAGAAGCAGGTCTCCGGCCGCACCACCTTCACCGACCTGATCGGCGACGGCCCGGCCATGACCCTGGTCAAGCGCCTGGGCGAGCGGGCCGGTAAATCCTCGATCCCCGTGCTGATCACCGGCGAAAGCGGCGTCGGCAAGGAGCTGATCGCTCGCGCGGTGCACGGCTCGTCCGACCGCGCCGGCAAGCCGTTCGTGGCGGTGAACTGCGGGGCGATCCCCGAGAACCTCGTGGAGTCGATCCTGTTCGGCCACGAGAAGGGCAGCTTCACCGGCGCCTCCGACAAGCACCTCGGCAAGTTCCAGGAGGCCAACGGCGGCACCCTGTTTCTCGACGAAGTGGGCGAACTGCCGCTCGACATTCAGGTGAAGCTGCTGCGCGCCCTGCAGGAGGGCGAGGTCGATCCGATCGGCGCCAAGCGGCCGCTGAAAGTCGACGTGCGCATCGTGTCCGCCACCAACCGCGACGTCGCCCAGCAGGTGGCCGAAGGCCGCTTCCGCGAAGACCTCTACTACCGCCTCAACGTCTTCCCCATCGAGGCGCCGAGCCTGCGCGACCGCAAGGAAGATATCCCCGCCTTGGTCGAAGCCTTCATCCGCCGCTTCAACGTCGAGGAGGGCAAGCGCGTGGTCGCCGCCTCGCCGGAAGCCATGGCGTACCTGACCGCCTTTGACTGGCCCGGTAACGTCCGCCAGCTGGAGAACGCGGTCTATCGCGCCATCGTCCTGGCCGACGCCCCCTACCTGGCGCCGCACGACTTCCCGGCCATCTCGGGCGTGAAGGTTCCGCCGCCCGCCGCCGCCCCGGTCGAGATTCCGGAGATGATCGGCGAGGCCGCCGCCCCGACCCTCTCGATCCCCGGCGCCCGCGAACTGCAGGCCGCCCTGCCGCAGGACACCCCCGTGCGGGTGCTCGACGGCCGCGGTCACCTGCGGACGCTGGAAGACGTCGAGCGCGACCTGATCCAGCTCGCCATCGAGGTCTATTCCGGTCACATGAGCGAGGTGGCCCGCCGCCTCGGCATCGGCCGCTCGACCCTCTATCGCAAGGTTCGCGAGCAGGGCCTGGAAGACCAGATCAAGCAGGTCGGCTAGACAGGACCTCCGTTGATCGGAGGTCCCCATGTCTGACGTCAAAAAGAACCGCCTGGCCTTCGCCACGCGCGCCATTCACGGCGGCCAGAGCCATGACCCGACGACGGGCGCGGTGATGACGCCGATCTACGCCACCTCGACCTTTGCCCAGGAAAGCCCGGGCGTGCACAAGGGCTTCGAGTACGCGCGCAGCCAGAACCCGACCCGCTTCGCCTTCGAGCGCTGCGTGGCCGACCTAGAGAGCGGGGCGGCGGCCTTCGCCGCCTCCTCCGGCCTATCGTCCATCGCCACGGTGCTGGAGCTGCTGAAGACCGGCGACCACGTCGTCGCCACCGACGACATCTACGGCGGCTCGTTCCGGCTGTTTGAACGCGTGCGGCGGCTCTCGGCCGGCCTCGACTTCAGCTTCGTCGACCTGTCTGATCCGGCGGCCGTCGAGGCGGCGATCCGGCCGAACACGCGGATGATCTGGGTCGAGACCCCGACCAATCCGATGCTGAAGCTGGTCGATCTGGCGGCCATCGCCGACATCGCCAAGCGCCGCGGCCTGATCAGCGTGGCCGACAACACCTTCGCCAGCCCCTATGTGCAGCGACCGCTGGAGTTCGGCATCGGCGTGGTCGTCCATTCGGTGACCAAGTACCTGAACGGTCACTCCGACATGGTCGGCGGCGTGATCGTGGTCGGCGACGACGCCGAGCTCGCGACGCGGCTGAAGTTCCTGCAGAACGCCACCGGCGCGATCCTCTCGCCCTTCGACAGCTTCCTGGCCTTGCGCGGCCTGAAGACCCTGCCGCTGCGCATGCAGCGTCACTGCGACAGCGCCCTGGCCATCGCCCGCTGGCTGGAAGCGCGATCGGACGTTCGCCGCGTGATCTATCCCGGCCTCGAAAGCCATCCGCAGCACGATCTCGCCAAGCGGCAGATGAACGGCTTCGGCGGCATTATCAGTGTCGATTTCGACTTCAACCTGGCGGGGGTCCGCCGGTTCCTGGAGCGCACCCAGTTGTTCACCCTCGCCGAGAGCCTGGGCGGCGTGGAAAGCTTGATCGAGCACCCGGCCATCATGACCCACGCCTCGATCCCGGCCGAGCAGCGGGCGGCGCTGGGGATCACCGACAGCTTCGTGCGGATGTCGGTAGGCATCGAGGCTACAGACGACCTGATCGCCGACCTGGAGCAGGCGCTGGCCTAGCCGCCCTTGGTTTCCGGGTTCAGCTTTTGCTCAAGCTTCTCGTCATGCTTGTGCCTGAGCCCCAGCCTTAGGCGACGGCGCTCGGCGCGTTCCGCCGGCTTCGGCCGCGGCGTCGGCGGGGTGAGCGGGGGCAACTCGGCGTCGGGGTTGGTGGCCAGGACGTGGGCCGCGCGGATGATGTCGGACTTCAGCGCGCCCTCGTCCTCACGGACGGTCCAGACGCGCACGGCCAGTTCGACGCTGTCGTGCGCCTGGCTGATCACCTCGAACAGCGGCGCGGGCTGCTTGCGCACCCGGGGATCGTTGGCCAGCCGATCCTTGAGACCGGCGAAGACCATCTCGACATCGGCGGCGAACGGCAGCTTGAACACCGCGTCCGCCCGGCGGCGGGGATACTGGCTGTAGTTAACGATGACGTCGCCGAAGACCTTCGAATTCGGGACGATGATCCGCAGATTATCCGGCGTCGCCATCTCGGTGACGAAAAGGTCGAGCGAGCGGACCGTGCCCTTGCGGGTGGAGGTCTCGATGAAGTCGCCGACGCGGTAGGGCCGGAAGATCAGGATCATCACCCCGGCCGCCACGTTCGACAGCGCGCCCTGCAGGGCGAGGCCGACGGCCAGGGACGCGGCGCCGAGCACGGCGAGGATCGAGGTCGCCTGAACGCCCAGCTTCTGCAGCACCGCCACGGCGCCGACGATGACGATGACGTAGCGCGCCAGGGAACCAAGGAAGCTCTGCAGGGTGGTGTCGACATCACGCCCGCGATGCAGACGGCCGACGGCCAGGCGCACCAGTTTCGAGACCCACCCCGCCGCCCAGAAGGTGACGATCAGAATGACGACGGCGACGCAGAGGTTCACCGCCAGATTGCCCGCCGCGTCGGCGAACTTGGTGACCACGCCGTGATCGTATCGGAGGGTGGAGAGCAGACGCTCGTCCGCCGCCTTGGCTAAATCCTGCATACGTGTTCGTTGTCTCGCGCCGCCCGCCGGGTCAACGGGGGCGATGCAGTGAAGTTCCTCGAACGAGGATCGCACGAGGCGCTTGGCGAAACAGCCCGTTACAGGGTTTGTCTCGAAATCGCCCCCGACACGCATTAAGGCGCGCGCCCATGAGCATGATCCCGTTTATCGACCTCGCCGCCCAGCAAGCCCGCATCAAGGACCGCATCGACGCGGCGATCCAGAAGGTGCTAGCGCACGGCGGCTATGTGATGGGCCAGGAGGTCCGCGATTTCGAGGCCAGGCTGGCCGAGTTCGGCCAGTCCAAGCTGTCGCTCAGCTGCGCCAACGGCACCGACGCCATCGTCCTGCCGCTGATGGCCTGGGGCGTCGGCAAGGGCGACGCGGTGTTCTGTCCGTCCTTCACCTTCACGGCGACGGCCGAGGTGATCCCATGGACCGAGGCCGAGCCGGTGTTCATCGACATCCTGCCCGATACCTTCAACATGGACCCGGCCCACCTCGAAGCCGCCATCAAGGCCGTGCGGGCCGAGGGCCGGCTGACCCCGAAGGTGGTGATCGCCGTCGACCTGTTCGGCCAGCCCGCCGACTATCCGGCCATCAAGGCGATCTGCGACCGCGAAGGTCTGCGCCTGATCGCCGACAGCGCCCAGGGCTTCGGCTGCACCCTCAACGGCAAGCATCCCATTGCCTGGGCCGACGCGGCCACCACCAGCTTCTTCCCCGCCAAGCCGCTCGGTTGCTACGGCGACGGCGGGGCGGTGCTGACCGACAGCGAGCACGACTGGCAGATCATGGACAGCTTCCGGGTGCACGGCAAAGCCGTGGCGCCGGACCTCAAGGGCGAGGTGTTCGCCTACGACCCGCGCTACCTCAACGCCCGTATCGGCATGAACTCACGGCTGGATACGATCCAGGCGGCGATCCTGCTCGAGAAGCTGGCGATCTTCGCCGAGGAGATCGAACTGCGGCAGGTGGTGGCCCAGCGCTACGCCGACGGCCTCAAGGGCGTGATCGCTACGCCGAAGGTCATCGACGGCGGCGTCTCGGTGTGGGCGCAGTACGTGATCGAACACGAGGCTCGCGACGCTTTGGCCGCCCACCTTAAGACCCAGGGCGTGCCGAGCGCGGTCTATTACCCCGTGCCGCTGCACCTGCAGGCGCCATACGCCAAGTTCGGCCAGGGCCCCGGCGGCCTGCCGGTTTCGGAAGCCAAGGCCGGCGTGGTGATCGCCCTGCCGATGCACCCGTATCTGGATGAGGCGACCCAGGCGCGGGTGATCGACGCTGTGAACGGGTTCAACGGCTAACGCTGTGCGTGCTTCGACTGGCGCTGCGCGCCGCTCCGCATGACGAGCCTTCTGCGTTCGCCATCCTGAGGAGACCGCGCGAGCGGTCGTGTCGAAGGACGCACATCGACAACCACTGCCCCAAGCGCCATCCTTCCCAAAAGCCTGGGGAGGCCATCCTTGAGATCACTGCTTGTCGTCGCCGCGCTGGCCCTCAGCGCGCCTGCCCTGGCGCAGCCGCCGGCGACGCCTCCCGCCCCGCGCCCGCCGGCGGTGGCCGACCCCACCGTCGCGCCCGCTGCCGCAATCCAGGCGCTGGTCGCCCAGGCCAAGGCGCAGCGGACCAGTAACCAGCCGCTGGTCAGCCTGCTGCTGGCGCAAGGCCCCGGCTACACCAACCGTGTCGACTACCGGGCCAGCGTCGGCCCCGCCAACCTGCATGAGGTCGAGAACGAGATCTTCTACGTGCTGGAGGGCTCGGCGACCCTGATGACCGGCGGCACGCTGATCGAGCCGACTGCGCCGCGCAACGGCAACCGCAACGGCGCCCGCGTCGACGGCGGCGGCGCCAAGGACGTGAAGGTCGGCGACGTGATGTTCATCGCCGCCGGCACGCCGCACTGGTTCAGCGCGGTGAACGGGCTGGTCGTGCTGTCGATCCACACCCAACCGGGCAAGCCATGACCGCCGAAGCCCTCCGCCCCTCGGCGCCGCGCCCGGGCCTCAGCCGCAACGGTATGATCCTGATCGGGGTCACCTTGGCGCTGGGCGCCGCCTTGGTTCTCGCACCGAGCCGGATTCTGGTCTTTGCCTTCGTCCTGGCCGGCTGGGTGCTGAGCGTGGCGATCCACGAGTTTTGCCATGCCTTCGCCGCTTGGCGAGCCGGCGATCACTCGGTGTCTGAGCGCGGCTACCTGTCGTTCGACCCGTTGAAGTACGCCGACCTCGGCACCAGCATCGTGCTGCCGATCCTGATCCTGGCGCTGGGCGGCATCGGCTTTCCCGGCGGCGCCGTCTATCTCCGCAATGACCTGATGCGCACGCGCGGCGGCCGCGCCTTCGCCTCGCTGGCCGGACCGCTGGGAACCCTGGCTTGCCTGGTTGCATACGCCGCCGGCGTCTACGCCGCCTCCATGGCGCAAGCCCTTGGCCTCGCCGCGGCGCTGGCGTTCCTCGCCTTCCTGCAAGCCACCGCCCTGTTTATCAACTTGCTGCCGATCCCCGGCCTAGACGGCTTCGGGGTGATCCGCCCGTACCTGCCGGACAGCGCGCAGCCGATGGTCAACAAGGCCGGCGCCCTCGTCGGCGTGGCCCTGCTGCTGATCATCTTCTTCGTGCCGGGCGCCTCGGACTTCATCTTCCGCGTCGGCCTCACCCTGACCGACCTGGCGGCCGTGCCTCGGGAAGCTATTGCGGCCGGGCACGACGCCTTCACCTTCTGGAACTAGCTGCCCAGCATCCGCTCCAGGGTCGCCAACTCATCCGCCTCGCGGGACGGCTTATCCCAGCGGATGCGGCTGATGCGGGGGAAGCGCATGGCGACGCCGCTCTTGTGGCGGGTCGAGCGCTGCAGACCTTCGAAGGCGACCTCCAGCACCAGCCCGAAGTCGAGATTGGCCCGCACGGAGCGTACCGGGCCGAAGCGCTCAAGCGTGTTGTCGCGCACGAACTTGTCGAGCTGCTTCAGCTCCTCGTCGGTAAAGCCGAAGTAGGCCTTGCCGACGGGCGTCAGCGAACGGTCGCCGTTGGCGTCCTCGCGCCAGACCCCGAAGGTGTAGTCGGAGTAGAAGCTCGAGCGCTTGCCGTGGCCGCGCTGGGCGTACATCAGCACCGCGTCGATCAGGTGCGGATCTCGCTTCCATTTGAACCACGGCCCTTTCGGACGGCCGGGCTCGTAGACGCTGTCCCAACGCTTCAGCATCAAGCCTTCGGCGAGCTGGGCATCGCCCTCGGGCGGCTCGGCGCGCAGGGCGGCGAGCCCCTCCCACGTTTCGAACGGCTGCAGCGGCGACAGGTCGATGCGCGGGCTGGCGGCCGCGGCCACGAAGGCTTCGAGACGCTTGCGGCGCTCGGCGAACGGCAGACCGCGCAGGTCGGCCTCGCCGTCGAGCAGCAAATCATAGGCGCGGATGCCGGCAGGATAGGTCGACAGCATCTTGGCGTCGACGGTCTTGCGGTTCAGCCGCTGCTGCAGGTCGCCGAAGGAGGCGAGGGCCCGGTCTCCCTTTTCATTGGCGCGGATGACGATCAACTCACCGTCGAGCGCGCCCTCGAAGGTCATCGCCTCCAGCACGTCGGGGAAGGTCGCTGAGATATCGTCGCCGGTGCGGGTGTAGAGCCGGCGCTCGCCGCGCTCGCTGACTGCCTGGATGCGGATGCCGTCCCACTTCCATTCGGCCGCATAGTCGGCCGGATCGAGCTTGGCGAAGTCGACCGCCTCGTCGATGGCCTGGGCCAACATCACCGGCCGGAAGCGACCCGGCGCGTCGGGCGACGGCCGCTCGGACTTGCCTTCCAGCCAGGCGAAAAGATCACCGTAGGGCGGCTCGACCGCGTGCCACACCTCCTCGATCTCGCCGATCGGCACGCCACCCAGATCGGCGCAGGCCTGCTTGGCCAGGCGGCTGGAGACACCGACGCGTAGACCGCCGGTCATCAGTTTGAGCAGCGCCCAGCGGCCGTCCGGATCGAGGGCGTCGAGCCAGGTCTCGATCAGCCGCTGCACCTCGGCGCGCGAGGCCGACTGCAGGGCGTCGACGACTTCGGAAAGCTCGGGCTCGCGGTTGGCCCCGGGGCGCGCCGGCCAGACCAGGGCGACGGTCTCGGCGAGGTCGCCGACATAGTCGTAGGACCAGCGGAACAGGACGGCGTCCATCCGCGCCTCGACCGCCTTGCGGATGAAGGCCGGCTTGGCGGCATTGAAGCTGAGATCGCCGGTCAGGGCGGCCAGAGCCCAGCCGCGATCAGGGTCCGGCGTCGTCGCCAGGTGGTCGCGGATCAGGGTGAGCTTGGCGTTGCGTGACGCCGTCAGCGACAGTCGATCGAGCAGGTGGGCGAAGGCGCGCATCTGGCTCGACTATAGCGCGGCGGGAAGCGCGACAGCATCAGGTGGACGCCGGCTGATGCGCCCGTCGCGCGACCACACTTAAGTTCCGCCTTCTCCGATCATGCCGCCTTCGCGTTCGTCGGCGCGATCGCCGTTGACGGACTCGATGCTGAGCGACGGATCGGCTTCACGTTCCGGTTTGGACTCGCCGTCCACGCCGCCCGGCGTCAGGGGGCTGTCCGGGCTGAGCGGCTTGCCGTCGGCGGCCTTCACCCCGCCCTCGTTCAGCGGCGCATCGTCATCGGAGCGCGGGTCACGGTCGGGAGCGGTGCGAGGATCGGCCATGCGAGTTCAATCCGCCGGAGCCGCCGCAGGTTCCGTGGAGGCCCAGGCTTGCGCGAGCTCAAGCGCCTTGTCGAGGTTGGTCTGCAGAAGGGCTGTGAAGCAGATGAACCTGCGACGCCGCGCTAGCCGCGAAATGCCTCGTGGAACCTGCCAGACGTTGATGACAGCCACCCCGAGCACTGGTGGATCAACCCAAATCTGGACGCGAGACCGGCTATCGGGATTCAGGAAAATCGTTCTGACTTCAGCGTCCTGATACTCGGTCGACCAGGTCAGGTCATTTTTCATCGCCCAAAATAGAAGCGTCGAATCGATGGAGCGGTATCCGCTCATAGTGGCTCCCCCCAAGTACCCGGCGGCAAACTGGCTCAGGCCGTCTCGGCCGACCAGTCCTCTTCCTCCTCGTCCTCGTAGCCGACCAGGGCCAACGCCTTGGCGGGCAGGCCGCGCAGTTCGCACCAGCGCAGCAGCGCCTCCTCGCGGCCGTGGGTGATCCACACCTCGCCGGGGGCCAGCTCGTCGAGCGTCATGGTCAGCTCGTCCCAGTCGGCGTGGTCCGAAAGGATCAGGGGCAGCTCGACGCCCTTCTGCCGGGCGCGCGCGCGCACCCGCATCCAGCCGGAGGCGAAGGCGGCGACCGGCTCGGGGAAGCGGCGGCTCCAGCGGTCCAGCAAGGCGCTCGGCGGGGCGACGATGATCTCGCCGGCGAAGGCGTCCTTGTTACGGGCGACAGTGGCGGGGGCGAGGGGGCCGAGGTCCACGCCGTGGGCCTCGTAGAGCCGATTCAGCCGCTCCAAAGCGCCATGGACGTAGATGGTGCGATCCCAGCCGGCCTCGCGCAGCAGCTTGATGACCCGCTGGGCCTTGCCGAGCGCATAGGCGCCGACGATATGGCTGCGCTCCGGAAACTGGGCGACCGACTTCAGGAGCTTGGCGATCTCCTCCCCATCGGGCGGGTGGCGGAACACCGGCAGGCCGAAGGTGGCCTCGGTGATGAACACGTCGCAGGGCACGGGCTCGAAAGGCGCGCAGGTCGGATCGCGCCGGCGCTTGTAGTCGCCGGAGACCACCATGGTCAGGCCCTTCCAGCGCACCACCGCCTGGGCCGAGCCCAGCACATGGCCGGCCGGTACGAGACTGACCTCCACCCCATCGCGGGTGACGCTCTCGCCATAGGCCACCGCCTGGCGGCGGCCCGTGAAGTCCTGGCCGTAGCGCTCGCCCATGATCGCCAGGGTCTCCGGCGTGGCGGTGACGACGCCGTGGCCGGCGCGGGCATGGTCGGCGTGGCCATGGGTGATCACCGCCCGATCCACCGGCCGCACGGGGTCGATGTAGAAGTCGCCGGGCGGGCAGTAGAGGCCGGCGGGCCGAGGGCAGAGCAGGTCCTGGGGCTTCAGCATGGAAGCCTAACGCGCCGGCGCCGCGATCGGGTTGTCAACGGCTGGTCGCTTGGCGGCGAACACCTACGACCGAACATGCCGCAACAATTACATGGTCGTAATTTTGTGAACTTGCCGACACTTCCTTAAATCGAGGTCATGACTGAGACGTAACGAGCTTTCTGTACTTCACGAGACTACATCCTTGCTCATCGGACGCGGCGACGCGGCCACCACAATCGCCCTCGCGGCCCACAAGGATGAACACCATGACCAAGCTTTCGAACCTCTCGACCCTCGCCACCCTGACCCTCGGCCTGCTGCCGATGATCGCCCTCGTGATCGCCCCGAACTTCTCGGCCGCCGCCGGTTTCTGAGTTCGGGATCGTGATCCCCGTTGTCGAGCGACCGGCTCCCCACCCCGCCGGTTCGCCAACTTGAGCCCCGGCCCCTCGCGGACCGGGGCTTTTCTTATTCGCGACGCAGCGCCGCGCCGCCTGGGTTTGGGGCAAAGGCCCCTTATCTGCTAAGGGCTTGTCTTTAGACCGGACCCTTCGCCTTGAACGTCACCCTCGATCTTTCCCGCTCGCCCGCCACGCCGGTCCAACCGGCGCGCGTGAACCTGTCCGGGCTGACACGGATCGGGCTGGCCAACGCCCTGGTCGAAGCGGGCCTTGTCGAGCAGAAGCAGGCGCGGATGCGCGCGGGCCAGATCTGGGGCTGGATCCACAACTACGGGGTCACCGACTTCGGCCAGATGAGCAATGTGGCCAAGGAGCTGCGCGCCAAGCTGGACGACACGTTCACCCTGGCCCGGCCCGAGATCGTCGAGCGCCAGGTCTCGAAGGACGGCACCCGCAAGTACCTGCTGCGCACGGCGCCGGGCATCGAGATCGAGAGCGTCTACATCCCCGACGTCGGCCGCTCGGGCGCCCTGTGCGTCTCCAGTCAGGTCGGCTGCACCCTGAACTGCACCTTCTGCCACACCGGCACCCAGCCGCTGGTGCGCAACCTGACCGCCGCCGAGATTGTGGCCCAGGTGCAGGTCTGCCGCGACGACCTCGGCGAGTGGCCGTCGGACCGGCCCGACCGCCTGCTGTCGAACATCGTGTTCATGGGCATGGGCGAGCCGCTGTACAATCTGGGCGCCGTCTCCGACGCCATCGACATCATCTCGGACGGCGAGGGCATCGGCCTGTCGCGCCGGCGGATCACCGTCTCGACCAGCGGCGTCGTGCCGGAGTTGGAGAACCTGGGCAACAAGACCCAGGCCATGCTGGCGATCAGCCTGCACGCCACCAACGACGAGCTGCGCGACAAGCTGGTGCCGTTGAACAAGAAGTACCCGATCGAGCAGCTGATGGCGGGCATCCGCGCCTATCCGGGACTCAGCAACGCCCGGCGGGTGACGTTCGAGTATGTGATGCTGAAGGGCGTCAACGACAGCCCGGCCGAGGCGCGCGCCCTCGTCCAACTGCTCAAGGGCATCCCCGCCAAGATCAACCTGATCCCGTTCAACCCCTGGCCGGGCAGCCCCTACGAGTGCTCGAGCTGGAGCACGATCGAGACCTTCGCGGCGATCCTCAACAAGGCCGGTTACGCGAGCCCGATCCGCACCCCGCGCGGCCGCGACATCCTCGCCGCCTGCGGCCAGCTGAAGAGCGAGAGCGAGAAGCTGCGGGCCAGCGCCCGCCGCAAGCTGGCCGTCGAACCGACGCTCGAGCCCGGCCCCGCCGACGCCGTCGTAGACGGCTGAGCCCTCGCGCGCGGCCCCACGGCCGTGCTAACCCTCGCGCAGTCCTTCCACCAGTCCAGCGCCCATGCCGTCGCAACTGCAGTCGCCCGAAGTCCAGGCCTTCGCCACCGGCTTTCCGGTCACCCTGCTGCATGCGGCGGTGACCCTGACGGTGCTGATCCTCGGCACGGTGGTCTACGCCTTCCTCACCCCTCACAAGGAGGTGCAGCTGATCCGCGAGGGCAACTCCGCCGCCTCCCTTTCGCTGGGCGGGGTGATGGTCGGCCTGGCCATCCCGCTGGCGGTGTCGCTCAGCGCCTCAACCTCGGTGATCGAGATTGTGATCTGGGGCTGCGCGACAGTTGCGGTGCAGCTGCTGGTGTTCCGGATCATGGACATGCTGCTGAAGGGCCTGCCCCAGCGCATTCAGGACGGCGAGATCTCGGCGGCGGTGATGCTGGTCGGGGCCAAGCTGGCGACCGCTCTGATCGTCGCCGCGGCAGTCTCCGGCTGACCCATGTATTTTCCCAGGCTTCCGGACTGGGCGATCTACTCGGCGGTGGTGGCGGCGTTGCTGATCGCCGCGATCGGACGCCGCGAGAGCGCTGACGCCCCTGCCCCGCCCCCGCCGACGCCCGGCGAGGAAGGGGTGCCGCTGGGCCCGGCGTCGCCCTTTGATCCGCAGGTGGTGGTCGAGGTGGCGGGCGAGGTGAAGCCCTCCACCGGCACGGCCTTCTCCGTGGGCGAGGACGGCGCCTGGATGACGGCGCGGCATGTGGTCGACGGCTGCCCGTCCGCCGCCATCGTGGTGGCGGACGGCCGGGGCGTGCAGGCGCGAGTTCGGGTCGATCCGCGCGGCGACGCGGCCGTGCTGACCACCGAGGGCGGGGCCCCGGCCCTGCCCCTGGCGTTGTCCGCCCCGCTGCGGCGCGGCGATCGCGCCTTCCACCCCGGCTTCCCCCAGGGCCATCCCGGCGAGGCGACCTCGCGCCTGCTCGGCCGCGAGACCCTGGTGGTGCATGGGCGCGGCGCGCGGTCGGAGCCGGTGCTGGTCTGGGCCGAGGTCGGCCGCACCGACAGCCTGAAAGGCACCCTCTCCGGCCTATCGGGCGCTCCGGCGCTCGACGCCGCCGGGCGCGTGATCGGCGTCACCGTCGCCGAGGCCCCGCGCCGGGGCCGCATCTACACCACCGTCCCCGAGACCATGGCCGAGGCCCTGGCCGCCAGCGGCCGTCGCGGCCCCAACGCCATGCCGACCGGCGAGCCGATCACCACCGACAACTACGGCCGCGTCGCAGATGGGCTGCGCCGTGACCTACGCGTAGCGCAGGTGGTGTGTTTGTTGGCGTAGGCCGCTAGCATTCGAAGCCTCGGGGCGGGGGCGATTGAGCATGCGCGTAGTCATCGGTCTGTGTACGGCGGCCTTGGCGGTCGCCGGTGCAGCGCAAGCGGCCTGCCCTCCGCTGGCGACGGACGGCCTTGATCGCGGCGGGCCGGTCTCCTATTCGACGAACGGTGGAACCAGGCGCGTTCCGCCGCCGAAGCGGCGCGTACCGGTTCCCGACGGCCCGATAGAAAGCGTGCGCATTCGGCTGGAGCGCTCCGAGTGCTACGGAACCTGCGCAGCCTATGTCGTCGAGGCGACCGGCGCGGGCCGAGGACGTTTCGAGGGCAAGGCCTTCACGCTCGTTGATGGCGAACACCTTTTCGAAGTATCGCCCGAGACAGTCGCCTGTCTGGTGGATGCGTTTCGTGCCGCGGATTTCTGGTCGCTGGCGCCAGAATACGCCGCCGAGGTGACCCACATGCCGACCGTGACGCTGAGCTTGGAGATCGGTAGACAGACCAAGACGGTCAGCGAGTACGCCGGTCGCTGGGCCGGCATGCCCGCCAGCGTGACGACGTTACAGGACACGATTGATCGCGAGTTCAGCAAAGGCTGGGTCGTCGGCGATGCGACGACGGTGGCAAGGCTAAAGGCGGAGGGATTCGGCTTTCGATCACGCACAGCGGGAGACATGGTGGCGAACGCCTCCAGCCTGAACCAACCCGCAGTCGCCCTCGGACTGCTTGAGGCGGGCGCGCCGCCGAACGGCGAAACCTTCAGCGGGATACGCGGCGGTGACGGCACAACGGCGATCCTTGCGGCAGCCGCCGCTGGCCAGGTCGAGGTCGTGCGCGCGCTGATCGCCGCCGGCGCCTTCAGGGGTGAAGGCGGCAAGTTGAAATCCGCCGCCCTGAGGGCGGGAGCGCGCAGCGCCGATCCCCTGATCATCGCCGACATCCTCGCCCAGAACCCCGACATCGATGGACGCGGCGCCGACGGCCTCACCGCCCTGATGCTCATCGGCGCGGATCCGCCAGACCCCAAGGCCCCCGACCTTCCTGAACGCCAGAAGGCGGTCCAGAGCGCACTGCTGACCGCCGGCGCCGATGCCCGCCTGCGGAGCCGCACGGACGATACAGCCCTATCGACAGTGAGGAGCGTGGGCGAGATCACCGCGCTGCTGGCGGCCGGCGCGCCGCTCGAACAGCGGAACGACGATGGCGACACCGCCCTGCTGAACGCCGCGAGCGACGAGATCGCCATGGCGCTGATTGCTGCGGGCGCCGATATCACGGCGGTGAACGACAACGGCGAACGAGTGGTCGATCGCGCGGCGCGGAACAAGTTCACGAGGACCTTGGCCTACATCGCGGCCCGCGGCCAAAGACCTGCCCGCGACGCCAAGCCCGGGACCTTCATCTTTCGACAAGAGCCCCCCGAAGGCGAGCGCCCGCCCTCAACCCTCGCTGCGCTGAGGGCCGCCGGTCAGGCGCCAACTTCCCGGGCGGGCGCAGTGATGCTGGTTCGCGCCGCCAATCGTTCGCCGGATGCGGCCATTCTCGACCTGGTCACAGCGGGCGCGCCGGTCAATCAAATGACGTCGAGCGTCGCCTACAACGAGTCCAACACAGCCATCGCGGCGGCGGCGCGGCGGGGTCGGCTTGAGGTCGTGCGCGCCCTGATCGCGGCGGGCGGTTTCCGAGAGGCTGCCTATCACGCGCGGGAGGCGGCGCTGATGGCCGCCGTCGAGGCGCCGCACCCCGCTGTCGTGGCCGAGCTCCTGAAAACCGGCCTGGACGTCAACGCCAGTAACGAGGAAGGCCGGTTCGCCCTGGGTTCGGTCGGAAAGGACTTGCCGGGGGCGGGCGATGACGAAGCCGCCTGGCGCATCGCCAGTGAACAGACGGTTCGCCTGCTCTTGGCCGGCGGCGCAGACCCGCAGCAGACCACGCCCGGCGGCGAAACTGCGCTCCACCGCGTATGGAGCGCGCCATGGGCGGACATGCTGATCAAGGCGGGCGCAGACCTCGAAGCCACAAATCGGATGGGTGCGACGCCTCTGTTCACAGTGCTCGACAATGCGGCCGCCGAAGCTCTGATCAAGGCCGGCGCCAATGTGCGAGCGCGCGACGGGTTCGGCTCCACACCCCTCCACGACGCGATGGACGCGCGTCGCGCGCAACTGCTGCTCAAGGCAGGAGCTGAACTGGAGGCGCGCGATCAGTTCGGGCGGACCCCGCTTCTTGCGGCTTCCGACGACGGCCTGTCGATGGCGCTGATCGAAGCCGGCGCCGACATCAGCGCCCGCGCCAACGACGGCGGCACGACGCTCGATCGTGCGATTGACAGCGAGTCCGCCAAGACCATCGCCTATCTCAAGGCGCATGGCGTCCATCAGAGCGAACGGCCGAAGGAAATGCCCTAGGCGTCAGCCGTCGCGGGGGCCGGGTTCGCCGGTTGCCGCGCGGCGACGATGAAGCTCAGCACGATGCCCGCGATGCCGATCAGGGCGGAATAGAAGAAGAAGGTGACGTAGCCGGCCCCCATGGCGGCGGGCGCGACGCCAATCTTGGCGCCGGCGGTGAGGCTCTCGGCGGGCAGGCCGACGAACATCGGCTTGAAAAGGGCGGGCAGGCCGCCGGCCTCGGCCGACTTGGCGGCGGCTTCCACGATGCGGCCCGACTGGCTGGCGATGATCTTGCCCGGCAGGGCGTAGAGCGAACTGAACAGGGCGTACTGGGTGGCGGTGAAGCCCGAGCCCGTCAGGCTGGACATGTAGGCGATCAGGGCGGTGCCGGAGATGCCGCCCAGGGCGTTGTCGACGCCGATGGCGACATAGAGCGCCGGCACGCTGTGGCCCTGGGCCGCCAGCCAGGCGAAGACCAGATTGCTGAGCGGGCCCGCGAAGGCGCCGACGACCAGGGTGCGCAGCAGGCCGATCTGGCCGACCATCCAACCGCCGAGCGCCACGCCGCCCATCGAGGCGGCGACGCCGAACACCTTCCGCACCTCGGCGATCTCAGGCTTGGTGAAGCCGAGGTCGAGATAGAACGGGTTCATGATGTTGAGCACGAAGTCCGAGACCCGGTAGACGCAGATCAGCGCTAAGATCAGCCCGGCGGCGCCGGCGTAGCGGGTGAAGAAATCGCGCAAGGGATCGCCCAGGGCGGCGCCGAGATAGACCCCCGGCCGCGTGCGACGGCCGGGTGCCGGCAGGGCGGCCAGGACGATCAGCGCGCCGCCGATGAGCACGCCGGCCAGTTGCACGAATACAGACCAGTCCTGGCCCTTCCAGGCTCCGGCGAGCGCCTCGCCCGCGCCGGTCTGGCCGAGGCCGACGAGCAGGGTCTTGATCACCGAGGCGTCGCCCGCCAGGCCTGAGCCGAGGATCAGCGCGCCGAGCACGATCAACAGACCGCGCACGATCCATTCGATGGTTTCCCGACCAGGGCTGACCTCCACGCCCTCGGCATGGATTGGCCGCAGCCGGTGCTCCGCCTCACGCGGCGCGAAGATCACGCTGACCACGCCGATCAGCATCATCGCCGCCATCACCGCATAAGCGACATTCCAGTTGTAGGCGGTGGCCAGCAGCAGGGGGATGGCCCCCGAGATGATCATCGAGCCGCGATAACCCCAGGCGTTGGCGGCGGCGGTGGCGCCGAGCTCGTCGCGGTCGGAGACCTCGATCCGCCAGGCATCGATGACGATATCCTGCGTCGCCGAGACGAAGCCGACGAACACAGCGAAGGCGGCCATCAGGCCAAGGTTGGTCATCGGATTGACACTGGATATCAGCCACAGGCCGAGCATCACCAGGGCCTGGGTGACCAACATCCAGGAGCGGCGATGGCCGAGCAGCTTGGTCAGGCCCGGCACGGCGGTGCGGTCGATCAGCGGCGCCCACAGGAACTTGAAGCTGTAGGACAGGGTGGCCAGGCTGAAGAAGCCGATGACCTCCAGCGACAGGCCCGCCTCGCGCAGCCACGCCGACAGGGTGTCGAACACCAGCATGAACGGCAGGCCCGAGCTGAAGCCCAGGCCGAGGATGCAAAGCGACTTGCGGTTGGCGAAGGCCTTGAGGCCGGCGAGGCCGCCACGCTTGGGCGCCTTCGCCTCGGTCTGCGTCATCGTCGTCCCCTGAGTCTCAGGAGGCGACCTTGGCCTCCCGGGCGGGCCGCGTCCAGCGGATGAGGGCCGAGCGCAGGGCGTCGGGCGTCAAGGGCTTGACCAGGAAGTCGTTCATCCCGGCCGCCAGACAGGCGCGGCGGTCGTCATCGAACGCGTCTGCGGTCAGGGCGACGACCGGGGTGCGAACG
Organism: Caulobacterales bacterium; assembly: GCA_017307205.1. Lineage (GTDB taxonomy): Bacteria > Pseudomonadota > Alphaproteobacteria > Caulobacterales > Caulobacteraceae > Caulobacter. Next base: position 3,367 of record JAFKGN010000174.1, on the reverse strand, counting down.
CCGCGTTGGCGCAGGGCGCGCGTCGCGTCGATGCCGTTGAGGCCGGGCATCCGCACGTCCATCAGCACGAGGTCGTAGACCTGGGCCGAGAGCGCCGCGAGCGCTTCCTCGCCGCTGCCGGCGCGGTCGACCTTGGCGCCCTCGCGCTCCAGCAGGGTGCGGGCCAGCAGGGCGTTGATCGGATTGTCCTCGGCCAGCAACACGCGAACGCCGCGCGCCGAGGCGCCGGCGACACGATCATCGTCCTTGGCCGGCTCGGCTGGGAAGGCGACGGGCGCCGAGAGGGCGTGGCGCACCTGCTCGGCCAGGGAAGCGCGGCGCAGCGGCTTGATCAGATAGCCGGCGAACCCGGCGGCGCGGCGGCGGGCGATCTGCCCCCGCTCCTCCGGCTTCAGGAGAACGATAGCCCGACGGCCGGTCGGCGGACGCAGGGCGCGACCCTTCTCGGCGAGCGCCTGGTCGATCAGCAGCACAGCGTCGGCGGGCACCTGGGCGACGGCGTCTTCCAGCGAGGCGAAGGCGACGGCTTGACCGCCGCTGGCCGCCGCCTGTCTGGCCGCGGCGGCGCGGACGACAACGCTGGGCGAGGCGATGGCGACGGTGAGGTCGGCCAGGGATCGGTCGCCGCCGCGTGGCGCGGGCATGGCGGCCTCAAACCAAAACTCGGCGCCCCGCGCCTCGCCGTCCCAGACCGCGTCGCCGACGCCGACGGCGCCGTTCATCGCCTTGGCGAGGCGCGAGACGATGGCGAGGCCGAGGCCGGCGCCGCCGTGCTTCCAGTCCTCGCTCGGGTCGGCCTGCTCAAACGGCAAGAAGATGCGCTCACGGGCTTCCGGCGCGACGCCCGGGCCGGTGTCGCACACCGAGAAGCGGATACGGCCGCCCTTGCCGCGGCCGCAGGCCAGCAGCAGGCCGCCGTCCTGGGCGTATTTCACTGCGTTGCCCGCGAAGTTGAGCAGCACCTGACGCAGGCGCGCCTCGTCGCCGACGATCCGGCCGATGCCCGGCTCCACAGTCCAGGCGATTTCCAGCCCCTTCTCGTGAGCGCGCGGGCTCATCAGTTCAGCGACCTGACGCAGCAGATCCTCTGCCGCGAAGGGCGCGGGATGCACCTCGATCCGACCCTCGCCGAGACGGGCGAAATCCAGCACGTCATTAACGAGGCCCAGCAGGTGTTCGCCGCTGTCGCGCAGGGCGGAAACATACGAGCGCTGCTCGGCCGTCAGTCGCGTGCCGTCCAGCAGACGCGCCATGCCCAACACGCCGTTCAGCGGCGTGCGGAATTCGTGGCTGAGGGTCGCCAGTTGCGCGGCGGTGACGGAGCGTTCGCGAGCCATGGCGGTAAGCTTACCGACCGCGCCTTAAGAGACGGTCAAACGCCCTACCATCCAGTCAGCGATCCCTCGCCAAAGCCGGCCTCCGCGCCGACCACCGTGCGGCGGTAGGCCAGGGCCTCGGCGATGTGCAGGCGGCGGACGGCGTCGGAGCCTTCGAGGTCGGCGATGGTGCGGGCCAGGCGCAGGGTGCGCGCCCAGCCTCGGGCGGAGAGGCCGCCCGCCTCGGCGGCGCGGGTGAGCAGGGCGCGACCGGCCTCGTCGAGCGCCGCGATGGTTTCCAGGAAGCCGCCGTCGGCGCGGGCGTTGATCATCGGTGCGCCTTCGACGCCGATCGTGCGCTCGGCCTGGGCCCCACGGGCCATGGCGACACGGCGAGCGGCCTCGGCCGTGCCCTCCTGCGGCGGAGGGAGGGCAAGATCGGCGGCGGTGACGGGCGGGACGTCGACCGCCAGATCGATGCGATCCATCAGCGGACCGGACACGCGCCCCTGGTAATCGCGCTGGCAACGCGGGGCCTTGCCGCAAGCCCCCTTGCCGGGGCCGCCGTGGCCGCAGCGGCAGGGGTTCATCGCCGCCACCAGCTGGACACGAGCCGGGTATCGAACGTGGGCGGCGGCGCGGGCGACGGTGACCTCGCCGGTCTCCAGCGGCGCGCGCCGGCTGTCGAGCGCCTGGGGGCTGAACTCGGGAAGCTCGTCGAGAAACAGCACGCCGTTGTGGGCCAGCGAAACCTCGCCGGGCTTGGCGCGAGGCCCGCCGCCGGTGAGCGCCGCCATGGTCGCCGAATGGTGCGGACTGCGGAACGGCCGCGCGCGGGTCAGAGCCCCCTTGGCGATCAGCCCCGCCACCGAATGGACCATCGAGGTCTCCAGCAGCTCCTGCGCCGAAAGCGGCGGCAGAAGGCCGGGCAGCCGCTGGGCCAGCATCGACTTGCCCGAGCCCGGCGGGCCGCAGAACAGCAGATTGTGACCGCCGGCGGCGGCGATCTCCAGAGCGCGCTTGGCGGCTTCCTGGCCCTTCACGTCCCGCAGATCAGGCCCGCCCGCCGCTTCCAGAAGTTGACCGGGCCGTGGATGGCCCATGATCTGGGTTCCCCGGAAATGGTTGATCAGCGCGATCAGCGAAGCCGGGGCGAGGATCGGCGCTTCGCCGGCCCAGGCGGCTTCCGGCCCGCAGGCCTCGGGGCAGATCAGGCCCAGCCCCATGGCGCCCGACGCCACCGCCGCCGGCAGGCAGCCGGCCACCGGCATGATGCGGCCATCGAGCGCCAATTCGCCCACGGCGGCCCAACCGTCGAGCGCACCGGCCGGGATGATGCCCATGCCGACCATCACCGCCAGGGCGATCGGCAAATCGTAGTGGCTGCCCTCCTTGGGCAGATCCGCAGGGCCCAGGCTGGCGACGATGCGCTTGGCGGGCAGGGCGAGGCCCAGGCCGGTAAAGGCGGCGCGCACGCGCTCACGGCTTTCCGCCACCGCCTTGTCGGCGAGACCGACGACCACGAACTGCACCTGGCCGCCGGTGAACTGCACCTCGACCTCGACGCGACGCGCCTCGACCCCTTCGAACGCGACCGTGACGACGCGCGCGACCATGGAAAAGCCCTCCCGCCAGCCCTTGTTAAAGGCCACACTTATCCACAAGCCGAGCACGCCTTGCGGCTCAGATCAAGAACAAAAAAGGAACTTTATAAGAAGATTAAAGGAGTCAGACAGTTCGGTGACTCTCTTGAGACTGTGCTCAAGCTTTCCACGGCGCCTCACCCTTGCGCGCCACGATCCATGCGGCAAGCTCCGCCTTGAGTAGCCGGCGACAGGGTCGCCGTTGGAGGGGCGATTCCGTGCATCAGATGAGATTTGCGCCGCTGGCGGCGGCCCTGCTGCTGGTCGGATGCGCCTCCGCCAAGGCGCAACCGGCCACGACGCTGACGACCAACCGTGCGCCGGTCACCGCCTGCGCGGCCTTGAAGGGCGCGCCCCTGCCCGTCGCCGGAACCATCGTCTCCGCCGAGCCGCGCGCCGCCGGGCCGA
>JAFKGN010000098.1 GCA_017307205.1 Caulobacterales bacterium | reverse complement strand
CGCTGGAGGCGGCGTGGACCACCTATTACGCCTCGATCTTCAACCCGGCGCGGCTGAAGCCGAAGATGATGCAGAAGGAGATGCCCAAGCGGTACTGGGGCAACCTTCCGGAGGCGAAGCTTATTCCGGAGCTGATCGCCCAGGCCGAACGGCGGACCGACCTGATGGTGGCGGCGCCGCACGTGCAGCCCTCGAGCCGCGCCCTGAAGGCGCAGCTGCGCCGCCAGCGCGATGCGACTTATGACGACCTGTCGCCGGATACGCTGGAGGGCGTGGCGGCCGGCATCCAGCTCTGCGACCGCTGCCCGCTGCACAAGGACGCGACCCAGGGCGTGCCGGGACAGGGACCGAAGTCAGCGCGGCTGATGTTCGTCGGTGAACAGCCGGGAGATCAGGAGGACCTGGCGGGCCTGCCGTTCGTGGGGCCGGCGGGTCAGGTGTTCGATCGGGCGCTGACCGAGGCGGGGATCGAGCGGGCGCGGACCCGGGTGACCAATGCGGTGCGCCACTTCAAGCACGAACTGCGCGGCAAGCGGCGCATCCACAAGACGCCGGACCGGGGCGAGGTGCAGGCCTGCCGCTGGTGGCTGGATGCCGAGCGGGCCATCGTGCGGCCGCGGGTGATCGTGATGCTGGGCGCGACGGCGGCGTTCGCGGTGACGGGCAAGCAGACGCCGATCGCGGCCAACCGCGGGGTGGCGATCCCGCTGAAGGAGGGCGCCAAGGGTGTGGTGACCTACCACCCGAGCTTCCTGCTGCGCCTGCCGGACGAGGCGGCGAAGAGGAAGGCTTATGCAGAGTTCGTGGAAGACCTGCGGTTCGCGGCGGGGTTGGCGGGTTGACCCCGTCCACGGGCGTTGCAAGCTTGGCCCATGCGTCCAAATCTCGTTGCCGTCCTCCTGAGCGTGGGTCTTTGTTTTCCCGCAGTTGGCGTCGCGCAGAGCCCTTCTCGGGCGATGACACCGGCGCTCCAGAAGGAGATCGCTGACGCGCAGGCGGCCGCCGATCCCTCTAACGGGCCCCCGCTCGCGGATCCCTTGTTCAAGCCGGCGGGGGCTTACAGCCGATCAGGTCCGATCGGCGGCTATTGGCCAGATCGCGCGAGTCGCGCGCGGCAGAACGGCTATGCAGTGCTGCAATGCACGAGCGGCCCGAAGGGCGAGCTCAATGCCTGCAAGGCGTTGGCGGCGGTCCCCGGCAATTGGGGCTTCGACGAGGCCAGCCTGCGCATGGCCAAGGACCGCTATATGACCATCGTCCCGGACCCGAACCGGCCTCCGGACGAGCCCGTGCGCGTGCTGATCGAATTCGCGAAGTAGCGTGGCGTTGGCTACGGTCGACCTGCCCGTCTTGCTCGAGGCCCTGAAGGTCGGGGCCTTCGTGGCCGCCCACTGGCCGTCGCTGCTCTAGCCCGGGCTGCGAGCGGTCAAGTCCGGTTGGGTGAGGTGGAAGCTATCATCCGGCGGCAGCTCCCACGGGAAACGGCCTTGCCGATCCGGCCAGAAGAGTTGAAGGCACGGCGCGTCCAACGCGCCGTAGAACCATCGAGTCCAACCAATGAAGTCGGGATAGTAGCTTTTGGCCATCGGTCGAAGCACGACCGGATAACCCTCCAGAACATCCATGATTAGGCGGTCGACAGGCAGCCAGCCGCTCTCCGCCAACATCCGCTCGATATTCCAGAGCACCTGATGCCCGGCTTGTCCCGGCAGGAAGGTGAAGACTTCCGGACGACCATGGCGAAGCCAAAAGCCGGTGCTGTAGGCGAAGCCCGGCCCTTCATCGTCGTCTTCCACGGTGGTCGCCGCCCACCCGAACTTGCGCACCTTGTCGAGGAACGCGCGTTCCCGATCGTCGAGCAGGTCGTCGGGTGTATCCAGTTCCGTCTTCACAGCGCCCCCGCTTCCCGCCGCATCACCCACTCGCGGTCGATGGTTTCGCCTACCGGGTAGTCGTATTCGCCGACCTTCTCGAAGCCGTAGCGGGCGTAGAAGCGTTGGGCGCGTTCGTTGAGGGACCAGACGCCGAGCCAGACGGGGCGGCGGTCGGCGGCGAGCCAGGCGAGGGTTTCGGTCATCAGGCGGGCGGCGAGACCGGCGCCTTGAACCTCGCGGCGGACGTAGAGGCGGTAGAGTTCGCCCTGGTCGGCGCTCGCGCCCTCGGCGGGCAGGCCGCAGGGGCCGGCGTTGGCGTAGCCCACGGCCCGGCCGGAGGCGTCGGTGGCGATCCAGAGGGCCTGGTCGGGGTCGGCGAGTTTCTTGGCGTAGGCGGCGGGCGAGTGGCTGGAGGCGATGAAGGCTTCGATGTCGGCGTCGGAATAAGGGATGCCGAAGCCGCGCACGAAGGTGTCGAGGAACATGGCGGCCGAGAGGGCGGCCAGGGGCTCGGCGTCGTCGGCCGTCGCGCGGCGGATGGTGATTTCACCGCTCTGAGCTAGGGTGTCGGTCATGGCCTTCGCCCTCTACACCCACCCGGACATGTTCGACCATCGTCCTGGCGAGGGGCATCCGGAGCGTCCGGAGCGGCTGGGCGCCGTGGTCGACGCGCTGCAGGACGACGCGACGCTCGACTTCGAGGCGCGGGAAGCGCCGATCGTCGATGTCGCCGATCTGGAGCGGGTGCATCCGGCCAGCTTCGTGGCCCGCGCCCTGGCCGCCGCGCCGCATGCGGGGCGGGCGGCGCTCGATCCGGACACCATGCTTTCGCCTGGCAGCATCATCGCCGCGCGCCGGGCGGCCGGCGCCGTCGTGCAGGCGGTGCGCGATGTGGCGCGGGGCGAGCTGGATCGGGCGTTCTGCGCCGTGCGGCCGCCTGCGTGTTCTCCAACGTCGCCGTGGCCGCGCGGGCGGCGCAGGATGCGGGGCTGGCGCGGGTGGCGGTGGTGGATTTCGACGTCCATCACGGCAACGGCACGCAGGCGGCGTTCGAGCACGATCCAAGCCTGTTCTTCGCCTCTGTGCACCAGAGCCCGCTCTATCCGGGCACGGGCGATCCGTCCGAGCGCGGGGTGGGCAATATCGTCAACGCCATCGCCCCGCCGCATGCGCCGCGTGAGCGCTGGCGGGCGGCGTTCGAGAGCCTGATGGCGCCGCTGGACGCCTTCGCGCCGGACATCATCCTGATCTCGGCCGGGTTCGACGCCCACGCGCGCGACCCGCTGGCGGCCCAGTCGCTGGAGGCCGAGGACTTCGCCTGGGCGACGCGGGCCATCGCTGCGGTGGCGCGGGCGCGATCCGGCGGGCGGGTTGTCTCGTCCCTGGAGGGCGGCTACGACCTAGAGGCTCTGGGCCGCTCGGCCCTGGCCCATGTGCGGGCGCTTCAGGAGGGCTGATGGCCGCCACGGCGACTACGACCGCGCAAGCGGGCGCCGTCACGCGCAGCGGCGCGATCGTGCTGGCCCGCCACGGCGAGCCGGACCTTTCGCGCAAGGTCCGCTTCAGCGCCAAGGCCTATGGCGAGTGGTGGGCGGTCTACGAGACCAAGGGCCTGAAACCCGGCCAGGCCCCGCCGGCGGAGCTGGTGGCCTATGGCAAGGGTGCGGGGGCGCTGGTCGCCTCGATCCGCCCGCGCTCCATCGAGACGGCCAAGGCGGTGTGCGGCGAGCGCGCCTTCGCCATCGATCCGCTGTTCGTCGAGGCCCCGCTGCCGCCGCCGCCGTTCCCGAGCTGGCTGAAGACCTCGCCGAAGATCTGGGGGTTTCTCTCGCGGTTCTGGTGGTGGTTCTTCAACAACCATCGCGGCCAGGAGAGCCGCAAGGCCGCCGAGGCGCGGGCCGAGCAGGCGGCCGACGTGCTGGAGGCCCTGGCCGCCGAGGGGCAGGACGTGCTGGTGATGGCGCACGGCTTCTTCAACACCATGATCGGCCGCAGCCTGCAGACGCGCGGCTGGAACCTGACCGAGAACCAGGGCTACAATTACTGGGCGATGCGCCGCTTCGAACGCGGCTGATCTTCCGCCTTCCCGGTCCGCCCCGACACGCCTAAAGAACACCCATGACCACGCCCGCAGACATCTCCGGCCTCAGCTTCGAGCAGGCCCTGGCCGAGCTTGAAAAGATCGTCGCCGAGCTGGAAAGTGGCCAGGCGCCGCTGGAGCGGTCGATCGAGATCTATGAGCGCGGCGCGGCCCTGAAGGCGGTGTGCGAGCAGCGTCTGGAGGCGGCGCGCCTGCGGGTGGAGAAGATCGTGCTCGGCGCCGGTGGGGCCTCGGGAGTCGAACCCGCCGAGTTCGCCTGATGACCGCCTCCCTCGCCGAGGTGGAACGTCGCCTCGCCGAGGCGGCGACGCTGACGTCGGACATGCTCGACGTGCTCGTGCCTGAGGCCGAGGGCCCGGAGCAGCGGCTGACCCATGCCATGCGCTATGCCGTGCTGGCGCCGGGCAAGCGGCTGCGGCCCTACTTCGCGCTGGAAGCCGGCAAGATGTTCGACCTGCCCGAGCAGCCGGTGCTGCGGGCGGCCTGCGCCCTGGAATGCGTGCACGCCTACAGCCTGGTGCACGACGACCTGCCGTGCATGGACGACGACGACCTGCGGCGCGGGCGGCCGACGGTGCACAAGGCCTATGACGAGGCGACCGCCGTGCTGGCCGGCGACGCCCTGCTGACCATCGCCTTCGAGATCATGGCCGACGAGGCCACGGCCAAGGACGGGGCGACCCGGGCCGAGCTGGTGCGGCGCCTGGCCGTGGCGTCGGGCGCGCGCGGCATGGCCGGCGGCCAGATGATCGACCTCTTGGGCGTGCGCGACGATCTGGGCGCGGTGGCCCGGATGCAGCGCATGAAGACCGGGGCGCTGATCGCCTTCGCCTTCGAAATTCCCCTGGTCCTCGCCAAGGCGGGGGAGGGCGAGCGCCATGCGCTGTGCGCCTTCGCCCAGGACCTGGGCCTGGCCTATCAGATCGTCGACGACCTGCTCGACGCCGAGGGCGAGGCCGACCTGCTGGGCAAGGCGGCCGGCAAGGACGCCGACAAGGGCAAGGCCAACTACGTCACCCTGCTAGGCGTCGAGGCGGCGCGTGAGCGGCTGACTCTGCTGGCGGCCCAGACCAAGGCCCACCTCGATCCGTTCGGCGCCCGCGCCGACATTTTGCGGGCCTCGGTCGATTTCGTGCTAGACCGGCGGCGTTGATCCGCGTTTTCCGAAGCGTAATGTCCTCCAAGCCCACCCCCATTCTCGACAAGGTCGCGTCCCCGGCCGACACGCGCGGCCTCTCGGCGCCTGAGCTGATTCAGCTGGCCGACGACCTACGCACCGCGATGATCGACGCGGTGTCGGTGACCGGCGGCCACCTGGGCGCGGGCCTGGGCGTGGTCGAACTGACCGTGGCCCTGCACCACGTGTTCGAGACACCGAAGGACATCCTGATCTGGGACGTGGGCCACCAAGCCTATCCGCACAAGATTTTGACCGGCCGCCGCGACCGGATGACCACCCTGCGCCAGGGTGACGGCCTGTCCGGCTTCACCAAGCGGGCCGAGAGCGAATACGACCCCTTCGGCGCGGCCCACGCGGCCACCTCGATCAGCGCCGCCCTCGGCTTCTGCGCCGCGCGCGACGCCAAGGGCGAGGACAACAAGGTGATCGCCGTGATCGGCGACGGCTCGATGAGCGCCGGCATGGCCTATGAGGCCATGAACAACGCCTGCGAGACGACCAAGCAGCTGATCGTCATCCTCAACGACAACGACATGTCGATCGCCCCGCCGGTGGGCGGGATGAGCGCCTACATGGCGCGGCTGGTGAGCGGCGGCGGCTACCAGTCGCTGCGCAAGCTGGGCAAGAGCGCGGCCGGGATCCTGCCGAAGCCGCTGAAGGAAATGGCCCGCAAGGCCGAGGAATACGGCCGCGGCATGCTGACCGGCGGCACCTTCTTCGAGGAGCTGGGCTTCTACTACGTCGGCCCGGTCGACGGGCATGACCTCGACGTGCTCGTGCCGCTGCTGGAAAACGTGCGCGACAACGTCGACCGGCCGGTGCTGGTCCATGTGGTCACCCAGAAGGGCAAGGGCTACGCGCCCGCCGAAAACGCCGCCGACAAGTATCACGGCGTGGCCAAGTTCGACGTGGTGACCGGGGTGCAGGCCAAGGCCTCGGCCGGTCCGCCCAGCTACACCAAGGTGTTCGCCGAGGCCCTGGTCAAGGAAGCCGAGAAGGACGATCGCATCGTCGCGATCACGGCGGCCATGCCTTCCGGCACCGGGCTCGACGTGTTCGAAAAGCGCTTCCCGGATCGCACCTTCGACGTCGGCATCGCCGAGCAGCACGCGGTGACCTTCGCCGCGGGCCTGGCCGCCGACGGCATGAAGCCGTTCTGCGCGATCTATTCGACCTTCCTGCAGCGCGGCTACGACCAGGTGGTGCACGACGTGGCGATCCAGCGCCTGCCGGTGCGCTTCGCCATGGACCGCGCCGGGCTCGTCGGCGCCGACGGCCCGACCCACGCCGGCAGCTTCGACATCGGCTTCATTGGCGCGCTGCCCGACATGGTGCTGATGGCCGCCGCCGACGAGGTGGAGTTGGCCCGCATGGTGGCCACCGCCGCCGCCATCGACGACCGTCCGAGCGCGTTCCGCTATCCGCGCGGCGAGGGC
>JAFKGN010000097.1 GCA_017307205.1 Caulobacterales bacterium | reverse complement strand
GCTCAGCCCGCGTCCTTCAGGTTTTCGAAAAACGCCAAGGCCCACTCCGGCCCGCCGCGCTCCGCCGAGGCTGGAGTCGCCGCCACATAGGCCAGGGCGTCAGTCAGCGGGATCCACGAATCCTTCCCCGGCCCGGTCGTCCAGGCCAAGGCGTTGGCGACGCTCACCGCACGGGTCAGCGGCTGCACAACCTCGGGGTCCAGGGTCTCGCACCCCTCCGGCGGGGAGGTGACAAGATACTCGCGGCTGGTGATCGGCCGATCAGCATAGATCGAGCAGGCCCCCTCCTCCAGAAACGGACAGTCGAGGCCCTGGCGGAACCAGGCCAGGGCGTAGGCGACGCTGGCCGCCACCCCCGCTTTCGCGCCCGGCCTCGGGGCCGCCTGCTGCATGTGCCGCCGCACGGTCTCGAACCGCCGCCGCAGGTCGTCCGCGCGCTCGGGAGATTGGGCGTCGACCAGTTCGGCCAGACGGCGCGCCTCGGCGGTCGAGATCGGCACCACCTGACGGCAACAGGCGTGGCATCCCCGACGGCAGCTCACCGTCCGCCCCGCCTCGGCGGCGCGACTCTCGGCCTTCGCCGTCACCTGATCTGTGAGACGCCGCACGTCGGGCAGCAGCGCCCGGGAGTCGCAAGCGCCGGCTGGCACGGTGAACGAAACGGTCAGCGTCTCGCCGCCAATGACCATCTCACCGCTGCCTGAAACGGTTTCGCCCATGCCGGGATTGGAACAACCCCGCCGCGTTTGTCAATCAAGCTTGGCCTTGGGTCGGAGGCCCGGCGCGAGGTCCTAGATCAGCCCCGCCAGCGGCGAGGACGGGTCGGCGTACATCCGCTTGGCCATGCGGCCGGCGAGGAAGGCTTCGCGGCCGGCGATCACCGCGTGTTTCATGGCCTTGGCCATGCGCACCGGATCCTTCGCCTCGGCGATGGCGGTGTTCATCAGGATGCCCTGGGCGCCCAGCTCCATGCCGATGGCGGCGTCCGAGGCCGTGCCGACCCCGGCGTCGACCACCACCGGCACGCTCGATTGCTGAGCGATCAGGGCGATGTTGATCTTGTTCTGGATGCCCAGGCCCGATCCGATCGGCGCGCCCAGCGGCATGATCGCCGCCGCGCCGGCGTCCTCCAGCTTGCGGGCGTAGACCGGGTCGTCCGAGCAATAGACCATCACCGCGAAGCCCTCGCTGACCAGCAGCTTCAGCGCCCGCAGCGTCTCTTCCATGTCGGGATAAAGCGTCTTGGGGTCCGACAGCACTTCCAGCTTCACCAGGTCCCATCCGCCGGCCTCGCGGGCCAGGCGCAGGGTGCGCACGGCTTCCTCGCCGGTGAAGCAGCCGGCGGTGTTGGGCAGGTAGGTGAAGCGGTCGGGCTTCACATAGTCCATCAGCATCGGCTGGTTGGGGTCGGAGATGTTCACCCGGCGCACCGCCACGGTGACGATCTCGGCCCCGGCCGCCTCGGCGGCGGCGGCGTTCTGGGCGTAGTCGCGATACTTGCCGGTGCCGACGATCAGGCGCGACCGGAAGGTGCGGCCGGCGACGGTCCAGGTGTCTTCAGCGGAGTCGATGTGGGGCGTGGGCGCGTTCATGCCCCTGCCTTACGCCCGCTCTCCCGCGCGGGAAAGTCGGGCGTGCAGCTCATCGATGTCTTTAACGAACCAGACGGTGGAGCCGCGGTTCGACTCGATGACGAAGGCGTTCAGGGCGTCGCTGGCCTCAGTCTCGGCCGAAACGTCGCCGACGATCGCCACGCCGATGCGGTAGTTGACCAGCTTCTGCAGGAACAGGCCCGCCAGCCGCGTGGACAACTGCAGAAACCCAGGCGCCAGCCGCGCGACCGGGATCGCCACCCAGGCGGCGCCGGCCGAGATCGCGTCGCCGGTCACGTCGCTGGCCGAGCGTTCGTCGCCCAGCAACGGCCCCTCGGCGGGCAACACCAGTAGGTCGGCCACAGATCACCCCCCGCCGATGAAGTGCACAATCTCGATGCGGTCGCCGTCGGCGATGGGGGCCTCGCCCAGCAGGCGGCGGGGAATCACCTCGAGATTGCGCTCCACCGCGACCTTTCGCAGGTCCAGACCGAGCGAAGCGACCAGCGCGGCCAGCGTCGGCTCGCCCTCAAATGTGCGCGGTTCGCCGTTAATCGTAAGGTTCAGAGACAGGGCGGTCATTTCGGCTTGCTTGTGGGGGTTCGACCGGGCCTATACAACACGCTCCGAACGGACGGCGGAGCTTTATGTCCAAACCGATCTACGTGCTGAGCGGCCCCAACCTCAATCTGTTGGGTGTGCGCGAGCCGGAAATCTATGGCTACGAGACGCTGGAAGACATCCGGGTGCTCTGCGAAGAGCGCGCGGCCGTTTTCGGCTTCGAGGCCGTCTGCCGTCAGTCGAATCACGAGGGCGAGCTTGTCGCCTGGATTCAGGAGGCGCGCACCGAGGCTTCGGCCGTGGTGATCAACGCCGCCGCCTATACCCATACCTCTGTCGCCATTCTCGACGCATTGAAAATGCTCAAGATTCCGACGGTGGAATGTCACCTCTCGAACCCCGCGACACGCGAAGCGTTTCGTCACCACAGCTACCTGTCGCCCGTCGTGACGGGTGTGGTGGCCGGGTTCGGTTCCAACAGCTACCTTTTGGCCGTCGAAGCGGCAGCGCGTCTTGTGAACGCCGCTGCGGCTAAGGCCTAAGAAAAATCGGAGTACGCTTGATGTCCAAGCCCGAGGCGCCCGCCGACCGCCCCATCGACACCAAAACGGTCCGCGACCTGGCCAAGATCCTCAAGGAGACCGGCCTCACCGAGATCGAGGTCGAACAAGGCGATCTGAAGATTCGCGTCGCGCGCACCGCCGCCGCGGTCGCCGCCCCCGTGTCCTACGTCGCCGCGCCTGAGGCCGTCGCCGCCCCGGCTCCGGTCGCCGCGCCTGTGGCCGCCCCGGTCGCCGCTGCGCCCGCCGCCGCCGCGCCGGTCGCCGGCGAGCTGGTGAAGTCGCCGATGGTCGGCACCGTCTATCTGTCGCCCGCGCCCGGCGCGAACCAGTTCGTGAAGGTCGGCGACACGGTCACCGCCGGTCAGACCCTGCTGATCATCGAAGCCATGAAGACCATGAACCCGATCCCCGCCCCCAAGGCCGGCAAGGTCGTGGAGATTCTCGCCGCCGACGCTCAGCCGGTCGAGTTCGGCGAGGGTCTTGTGATCATCGACTAGGCCCGCGCCATGTTCGACAAAATCCTCATCGCCAACCGCGGCGAAATCGCGCTGCGGATCCACCGCGCATGCAAGGAAATGGGCATCGCCACCGTGGCGGTCCACTCCGAAGCCGACGCCGGCGCCATGTGGGTGCGCCTGGCTGACGAGAGCGTGTGCATCGGCCCCGCCCCCGCCGCCAAGAGCTACCTCAACATCCCTTCGATCATCGCTGCGGCGGAGATCACCGGCGCCCAGGCGATCCACCCCGGCTACGGCTTCCTCTCCGAGAACGCCCGCTTCGCCGAGATCGTCGGCGCTCACGGCTACACCTTCATCGGTCCGAAGCCCGACCACATCCGGGTCATGGGCGACAAGATCAGCGCCAAGCAGACGGTGATGGAAGCCGGCATCCCGGTGGTGCCGGGCTCCGACGGCGAGGTCGAGACCGTAGAGGAGGCCATCAAGGCCGCTGAGAAGATCGGCTTCCCCGTGCTGATCAAGGCCGCCGCCGGCGGCGGCGGGCGCGGCATGAAGGTCGCCCTCACCGCTGACGATCTGGAAGAGGCCGTGCTCCCGGCCCAGACCGAGGCCAAGGCCGCCTTCGGCAACGGCGCCGTCTACATGGAGCGCTACCTCCAGAAGCCGCGCCACATCGAACTGCAGGTCATCGCCGACAGCCACGGCAACGTGGTGCACC
>JAFKGN010000173.1 GCA_017307205.1 Caulobacterales bacterium | reverse complement strand
TCCACGGACCCTGCAGGAAGGCGCCGGCGGCGGCCCCCACGGCGGCGGCCAGGGCGTGGTTGGCCAGGGTCGCCACCAGAATGCCGGCGAGAATCGGCCACGGCTTGCGGAAGCGGGCGGCCAGCAGGATGGCCAGCAGCATGGTCTTGTCGCCGATCTCGGCGACAGCCACGAGTCCGGCGGAGACCCCAAGGGTCGAGAGGGTGTCGATCACGATTCGATTCGTCTTCCGCGGGGCCTGAAGCACGACCAATGACGCCGCGTCGGCGGCCCCGCATGGTCCGCCCGCAGCGTCAAAGGTCTCGCCGAACCGCTCCGGGCCTCGCGGCCCGTCTTGGTCCCGGTGCGCCATGGAGCCGCAGCCCCAAGTGTGTTGACGCATCCCCCGCTGATCGGTGCGGGCGGCTACTCCCCAGTGACGCCGGGGATTTACGCCTTGGCGCCCCCTCGATCAAGCGCCATGGTGCGACTGCGCGTTAACCTTTTGTTGACGAAAAAAATGCGTCCGACGACCGCTCTGGGCGTTGACGACTCTTTCACGGTCAGGCCCCATATGTAGGGGCACGTGATGCTTCGCATACCACATGTATGGGCTGCGAAGCGGGGCGGGGGCTGCGCGAAAGCGCTGAAAGGGTTCAGGATTTTACGGCGATGATGGGCGACGCAGCACACCAGATGACTTCCGAAACGACCCTGTCGGCTGACGCCGCGCTGATGGAGCGGGCGCAGCCCGTCCTGCATCTGGTGCCGAAGACGCCGGTGAAGGTCGATCGCTCGCGCGACGCCCTGCTGACCGAGTTCGGCAAGACCACCCTGGAGGACCGCTACCTCCTGGCCGGCGAGAGCTACCAGGACATGTTCGCCCGCGTCGCCACGGCCTTCGCCGACGACGATGAGCACGCCCAGCGCGTCTACGACTACATGAGCCGCCTGTGGTTCATGCCCGCCACCCCCGTGCTGTCGAACGGCGGCGCCGGCCGCGGCCTGCCGATCAGCTGCTTCCTCAACGCCGTGAACGACAGCCTCGACGGCATCGTCGGCGTCTGGAACGAGAACGTCTGGCTGGCCGCCAACGGCGGCGGCATCGGCACCTACTGGGGCGGCGTGCGCTCGATCGGCGAGCAGGTGAAGGGCGCCGGCAAGACCAGCGGCATCATCCCGTTCATCCGCGTGATGGACAGCCTGACCCTGGCCATCAGCCAGGGCTCCCTGCGCCGCGGCTCGGCCGCCGTCTACCTCGACATCCACCACCCGGAGATCGAGGAGTTCCTCGAAATCCGCAAACCCTCGGGCGACTTCAACCGCAAGAGCCTCAACCTCCACCACGGCATCTCGATCTCGGACGAGTTCATGCACGCCGTGCGCGACGGCGAGATGTTCGGCCTGCGCTCGCCGAAGACCGGAGAGGTGGTCAAGGAAGTCAACGCCCGCATGCTCTGGCAGAAGGTGCTCGAGCTGCGCCTGCAGACCGGCGAGCCCTACCTGATCTTCTCGGACGCGGTGAACCGCGCCCTGCCGAGCCACCAGCGCGAACTGGGCTTCAAGGTCCGCCAGTCGAACCTCTGCAGCGAAATCATGCTGCACACCGGCAAGGACCACCTGAACAACGACCGCACCGCGGTCAGCTGCCTGTCGTCGGTCAACGCCGAGACCTTCCTCGAATGGCGCGATGAGCCGCGCTTCGTCGAGGACGTCATGCGCTTCCTCGACAACGTCCTGCAGGACTTCATCGACCGCGCGCCCGACGCCGCCTCGACCGCCCGCTACGCGGCGATGCGCGAGCGCTCGGTCGGCCTCGGCCTGATGGGCTTCCACTCCTTCCTGCAGAAGCAGAACGTGCCGTTCGAGAGCGCCCTGGCCAAGAGCTGGAACATGCGCCTGTTCAAGCACCTGCGCCGCGAGGCCGACAAGGCGTCGGTCAAGCTGGCCGAGGAAAAGGGCGCCTGTCCCGACGCCGCCGAGCGCGGCGTGATGGAGCGCTTCTCGCACAAGCTGGCCATCGCCCCGACCGCTTCGATCTCGATCATCTGCGGCGGCACCAGCGCCGGCATCGAGCCGATCCCGGCCAACATCTACACCCACAAGACCCTGTCGGGCTCCTTCGCGGTGAAGAACCCCTACCTGGAGCGCCTGCTCGCCGAGAAGGGCCAGAACACCGACGCGGTGTGGAACTCGATCCTCGAAAACGAAGGCTCGGTGCAGCACCTCGACTTCCTCAGCCAGGATGACAAGGACGTCTACAAGACCGCCTTCGAACTGGATCAGCGCTGGGTGGTCGAACTGGCCGCCGACCGCACCCCGGAAGTCTGCCAGAGCCAGTCGGTGAACCTGTTCATCCCCGGCGACGTGGATAAGTGGGACCTGCACATGCTGCACTGGCAGGCCTGGGAGCGGGGCATGAAGTCCCTCTACTACCTGCGCTCCAAGTCGGTGCAGCGGGCCGCCTTCGCCGGCGCCGACGGCGCGTCGGAAACGACCAAGATGGTCGAGGCCGCCGCCAAGACCGACTACGAGGAATGCCTCGCCTGCCAATAGGCCGGCGGCATCCATCAAAGCTTGTAATCGAATCTTTCACCCCGGCGCTCCTGCGAGCGCCGGGGTTTTCATTTTCCTGTCACCAAACCCCTGAATTCCTTGGCGATAAGGTCGGCTAGGAATCGGCGGAACGAATTCAAGCCCCGGTGGTTTGAAAGTTCTTCAGGGTGGCTGGCGCGCCGCACTTTTCTGGTGCACCGTCGGTATGTGGTGGGAAACGGGGGTCCGCGTGCGGATCGTCTTGGGAACGGCCTTAGCGTTGATGGCGGCACAGACCGCTTATGCGCAACAGCAATTCTCCGTCGGCGCGTCCGCGCCGGCTCGGCTTCCCGACTCTTCGATCGCCGCGCTTAACGCCGTCGCCTTCGCCAAGCCTCAGACCCAGGCCCCGACCCTCGTCGGCGTGGCCCTGCGCGGCCAGCGCCCGGTCGACGCCGCCGCCGCCGAGCTGATCGATGGGCCGTTCGCCACCCCGCTCGCCGGGACGGCCGACACCGCCAGCCTGATGGACGGCGTGCGCTACAACACCAGCTACGGCCTGGCGACCTCGTGGGACGCCCAGCAATTCACCCTGCCCAGCCGCTCCGGCGCGGTGGTCGACAGCGTCCGCGTTTCGCTGGGCTCGCCGACCCTGATTCCCGGCCTCGGCCCGCGCGACCTGCAGGCCGAGCGCTTCTCGCCCGACGCCTTCGACGTGACCGTCACACGCGGCTGGCCCCGGGCCGTCGCCTTCAACACCGGCAAACTCGATGTCGACCTGTCGCCCCACGCGGGCCTGGGCGTCGGCACCTCCGGCGGCTCGGCCGAGGCCGGCGCCGTCGTCCGGGTCGGCCAGAACCTCGAGGACCGGGTGTCCGACGCCCTGGGCGCCGGCGGCGTGGTCAACGGCAAGGCCTTCGGCAACCGCGATCGCTGGTATCTGTTCGCCGCCGCCAGCGGCAAGGCCGTAGGCCTCAACATGCTGCGGCAGCAGGGCGACTGGAGCAGCGGCGGCTGGTCGCAGGATCCCACCTCGACTTTGGTCGGCGACGCCCAGGTCGGCGTGGGCTGGCGCCGCGGCGCGATGCAGACCTCGTTCGGCTACGTCCATCGCAAGATGAAGATGAAGGACACCTTCATGGGCCTCTCGACCCAGCGGGACGAGATGGTCGCCCTCAGCTTCAGTTACCGGCCCCACAAGTAAGAAACTCCCCTTCTCCCCTTGTGGGAGAAGGTGTCGCCGCAGGCGACGGATGAGGGGTCGATCGGCCCTGTCCGCCGCAGACGGCACAAGACGCTCGAAAGCCGCTTCAAGACTGGCGCGATCCCTCATCCGACCGCTTCGCGGCCACCTTCTCCCGCAAGGGGAGAAGGAAGGTCGGAGAGTCCTACCCCTCCCACCCCGCCTCGAACGGATAGCGCTCCGCCCAGAAGGCCCTCAGCCTCGGGTCAGCGTCGACGCGTTTGATGCACGGCGCCATCCGCGGCGCCACCTCGTAGAACTTCCGCCGACGCGGCCGGAAGCGCGACACCACGGCGACGTAGAGATCGAGCACCGTCAGCGTATCGCCCAGGATGTAGCGGCCCGGATCGACCTGGGCGTCCATCCGCCCCCAGCACTCGGCGATTCGCGCCTCGGTGCGCTCCACCAGCAGGGCCTCGGACGCCTCGCCCTCGGTCAGGCGCGAGGGATCATCCTTCACCCAGTAGAGCGAATAGATCGCCGCCGAGACGTAGGACATCCAGCGCAGGAACTGCGCCCGGTCGATATGGCCCGGCGGCGGGGCGAGGTCGGCCTCGGGGAATCGCTCGGCGATCCAGATCAGAATCGCGGCGCTCTCGGTCATCACCTCGCCGCCGTCGATCACCAGCGCCGGCACCTGGCGCATGGGATTGACCTTGGCCACCTTGGCCTGCTCGCCGGGCCCCGCCCAGGTCGCCGCCTCAACCACTGAGAAGTCCGCCCCCGCCAGGGTGAGCGCGGCCTCCACCGGCACGCTGCCCGATCCCGCGGCTCCAAACAGCTGAATCATTTGCTAACCATGCATCCACAATATGTTGATGTCTGCGGCCTTCCGGCACACCAGATGTGCCTTGCGGTCGATGCGTCGTCGTTGTCTGTTGAGCCGGTACGGAATCGCTGGATTATGTCCGGCGTGAGGCCTGGAAGAGCACTGATGAGCCAGTCGACCAACAAGACCCTGCCCGGCCTCCTGACCCCGTCAGGCGCCTATAAGCCCTTCCGCTATCCGTGGGCTTATGACTTTTGGAAAAAACAACAGCAGGTCCACTGGATGCCCGAGGAAGTGCCCCTCGGCGAGGACTGCAAGGACTGGGCGGTCAGCCTCAACGACCGTGAGCGCAACCTGCTGACGCAGATCTTCCGCTTCTTCACCCAGTCGGACATCGAGGTCGCCGACAACTACATGGAGCGCTACGGCCGGGTGTTCAAACCGACCGAAGTGAAGATGATGCTGTCGTCGTTCGCCAATATGGAGACCATCCATATCGCGGCCTACGCCCTGCTGCTCGAAACCATCGGCATGCCGGAGAGCGAGTTCGGCGCGTTCATGGAATACGACGCCATGAAGGCCAAGCACGACTTCATGGGCAAGTTCGGCGTCGAGACCAATGCGGATATCGCCCGCACCCTCGCCATGTTCGGCGGCTTCACCGAAGGCCTGCAGCTGTTCGCCAGCTTCGCCATGCTGATGAACTTCCCGCGCTTCAACAAGATGAAGGGCATGGGCCAGATCGTCTCGTGGTCCGTGCGCGACGAGAGCCTGCACTGCGAAGGCATCATCAAGCTCTACCACGCCTTCAACAAGGAGACCGGCGCGGTCACCCCGGAGGTCGCGGCCGACATCGTCGAGTGCTGCAAGACCGTGGTCGAGATGGAAGACAAGTTCATCGACCTCGCCTTCGAGGCCGGTGAGGTGCAGGGCATGACCCCGCACGACATCAAGCAGTACATCCGCTTCATCGCCGACTGGCGCCTGCGTCAGCTGGAGCTGCCGGAAGTCTACGGCATCAAGGAAAACCCGCTGCCCTGGCTGCAGAGCCTGCTCAGCGGCGTCGAGCACGCCAACTTCTTCGAAGCCCGCGCCACTGAATATTCCAAGGCCGCCACCAAGGGCCAATGGCACGGCGAAGAGGGCGTGTGGGGCGAGTTCGACCGCATGCTGGCCCGTCGCGGCGAGAACCTGCTGCCGGCGGAGTAGGCCTTGTCGTCCAAGGTCGCTCCAAAGGTCGCCATCGTCACGGGCGGCGGCTCCGGCATCGGCCGGGCCTCCGCCCTGGCCCTGGCCGCCGCCGGCTGGTCGGTCGTCGTCACCGGCCGCCGGCTCGACGCCCTGGAAGAGACCGTCGCCCTGGCCAAGCCGGGCGAGACGGTGGCCGCCGTCGCCGCCGACATCACCAAGCCGGATGAGGTCGCCCGCCTGTTCGCGGCGGTGGTCGAGCAGTTCGGCCGCCTAGACCTGTTGTTCAACAACGCCGGGCGCGGCGCCCCGCCGGTGGCCTTCGAGGATCTCGATTTCGCCACCTGGCAGGCGGTGGTCGATATCAACCTCACCGCCAGCTTCCTCTGCGCCCAGGCCGCCGTCCGCCAGTTCAAGGCGCAATCGCCCCAAGGCGGCCGCATCATCAACAACGGCTCGATCTCGGCCCATGTGCCGCGCCCGAACTCGGCGGCCTACACCTCCACCAAGCACGCCATCACCGGCCTGACCCGCAGCCTCAACCTCGACGGCCGCACCTTCGACATCACCTGCGGCCAGATCGACATCGGCAACGCCGGCACCGACATGACCGCCCGCATGGCCAAGGGCGTCCTTCAGCCCGACGGCACGACCAAGGTCGAGCCGACCATGGACGTCGCCAACGTCGCCGACACCATCGTCTTCATGGCCAGCCGCACCCCCGACGCCAACATGCCGTTCGTCACGGTGATGACCGCCAAGATGCCGTTCTTCGGGCGGGGGTAGGGGGCTTCCCCTTCGACGCCGCAGGCGGCGTCGATCAAGACAGGCTTCCAGTCCGCGTAGCAGCGCCTCAGAATTAGGGTGGCTGCTTAGTTCAGCGCATCAATTGAAATCCTCACCCTGAGGTGCGAGCGGAGCGAGCCTCGAAGGGCGGGGATTTCACGCGCTGCGGCCAGCCATAGTTCACTGCCAGCGCCCCCGTAGATACTCGACACCGCTAGCCTTAGGCGAAGCTAACGAACGCCGTTCAAACTAGCGGGAAGTTTTCAGCGGCGGCAGAATGTGGCAGACGGCACGATAAGGAAAGCGTGAGTCTGTGATGACCGTGCGATTGTACGCCCATGCGTAGCGCGTGATTTTGGCGATCTCTGGCGTGATTTCGTCACCGTAGGCGAAGGCCGCCAATGACTCCGGCGGTCGGCCCGTCTTGCATTCGGCGCCGGCTGGTTGCCCTGCCCTTAGAAAGCCCGTTCGGATCAGGCCGAATTGGCCTAGGCTCACAGCTCTCTTGGCATCTTCGCGTGGATTGGCGCCTGCTTCTATCCTGCGCTGTAAGTCAGAGTTGATGGCTTCTTGGCGTAGCTGGAGCTTCCGAGCTTCACCTGGACTGAGGACGCAGTCGCAGAACCGCCAAGTCTCCATTGATTTCCAGTTTGGGGGCTCTGGTCCAATCGTTTGACTAATGGCGGCTGTTGCAAGCCCGGCCAGCACGAGCGCAACTGAGCAAATACGTGCCGTGGCTTTACCCATAAGCCCTCCATGGTCATGCGCAGCCTAAGAGGAGGCGATGTTCAAAGCGTTACGCCGTCGCTTGGCGGTGCGAGCACTGCACGCACATCGAAAGTTTCCCGCACGTCCGCATCTGACGCCCCTGCCTGCTTCACTGGATGGGTGACTGAGCCGCCCATCAGCCCTGACGACACGCCCGCCGCCGACTTCGCGCGGCCGCTGCTGGAGCAGCAGCTCGCTGAGCTGTCGGTTCTGGCGGAGATGGGGATGGAGATCGCCGGACGTCTCCGCGATCAGGTGGTCGAAACCCCCGAACCTGACGCCGCGCCGGTCGATCCGGCCGCCGTCGCCCTGGCCTTCAGCCGCGTCTCCCGCGCCATCCGCCTGACCTTCGCCCTGCAGACCGTGGTGATCGACAAGCTGCGTGGCGTCGGACGGATCGAGGACGGCGAAGTCCATCTGGCGCGGATCGCCGCCGAAGATGCGGCCAAGGCTTCCGTCCCCGAGGACCAGGAAGACCCGCGCCTGACCGCCCGCAAGGCCGAGATCGGCTCGGCGATCACCGGCATCATCCGCGAAATTCACAAGGACGCCGTGGGCGGCGAAGCCCACGAGCGCTGCGTCCGAGAGGCCACCGAGCGGCTGAAGGATGCGGACGACCTCGGCGACATCCTGGCGCGCCCGATCAACGAGGTGATCGCGCAGATCTGCCGGGAGCTGGGGCTGTCGCGGGCCTCGGTTAAGTCTCCCTCCCCCTGGATGGGGGAGGGATCAAGGGTGGGGGTGGCGCCGCTTCCAGAGGGGGCGCTCATGGAGAAGCCGCGCAGCCCATCTCTCACGCCAAACCCTGTTAGGTCACCGAAAGTGGAACCGCTTCCACCCCCAATCCCTGCCCTTTCCCCCATCCAGGGGGAAAGGAAGGAACCGCCGCCCTACACCCCGCCTCCGGACCCCGACGCCCTCCCGGGCTATCCCGTCGGCCTGCCCGGCGAGCTGCCGCCGAACCGGCGACGGCCGGACCTGCCGCCCCGAAACTACACCCACGGCTGGGATTGACCCGGATGGCGCGCGCCCGCGCGCCCTCAGGCGGTGACGGTCTCTTCCTCTTCCGGCCCCAGCTGCTTCTCCCACTTGGCCACCACCACCGAGGCGACCGAGTTGCCGACCACGTTGGTCGCCGAGCGGCCCATGTCGAGCAGGTGATCGACCGCCAGCACCAGCAGCAGGCCGGCTTCGGGCAGCTTGAAGTAGGAGAGGGTGGCGCTGATCACCACGAGGCTGGCGCGCGGCACGCCGGCCATGCCCTTCGACGTGACCATCAGCAGCAACAGCATGGTGATCTGCTGGCCGATCGAAAGCTCGATGCCGTAGACCTGGGCGATGAACAGGGTCGCGAAGGTGCAGTACATCATCGACCCGTCCAGATTGAACGAGTAGCCCAGCGGCAGCACGAAGCTGACGATGCGGCGGGAAACCCCGAACTTCTGCAACACTTCCAGGGTGCGCGGATAGGCGGCTTCCGAGCTGGCGGTCGAGAAGGCCAGCAGGGCCGGGGTGCGGATCACCCCGATCAGCTTCAGGGCCCGGGCCCCGACGAACACCGCGCAGGCGGCGATCAGCACCGCCCACAGGATGCCCATCGACAGATAGAAGCCGCCGACGAATTTCGCATAGGTCAGCAGCACGCCGACGCCTTGCGTCGCCACCGTCGAGGCGAGGGCGGCGAAGATGGCGATCGGGGCCAGCTTCATCACATAGCCGGTCACCTTCAGCATGATGGCGGTGATCTGCTCGACCAGCTGCAGCACCTGCGGCGCGCGGTCGTCGACGGCCGAGACGGCGGTGCCGACCAGCACCGAGAACACCACGATCTGGATGATCTCGTTCCTGGCCATCGCGTCGATGATCGAGGTCGGCACCAGGTGGGTGACGAACTCCTTCAGCGTGAACTTGGCGGTGTCGACCGTCGCGGCGGCGTCGCCCGCCGGGATCGCCAGGTTCATGCCGACGCCCGGCTGGATGATGTGGACCATGATCAGGCCGATGGTCAGCGACACCAGCGAGGCGCAGATGAACCAGCCCATGGTCTTGACGCCCACGCGGCCGATCTGGGCGGCGTCCTCCATGTGGGCGATGCCCGAGACCAGGGTGGCGAACACCAGTGGCGCGATGATCATCTTGATCAGCCGCAGGAACAGGTCGGTGAGGATTCCCAGGCCGCCCGCCACCGAGGTGATCTGGTCGGGCGTCAACGTCGCGTTGCAGATCCAGCCTACGACGACGCCGAGCAGCATGGCGCCGACAATGAAGTAGGCGAACAGGCGGTTCATGGACAGTTTCTCCCCCCGACCAACACCGTCGGGGTTACAATTGACCCTGTTTGGCCCCGGCGCCGCAAGGCCATGGGCGCGGAATTCTCGATGCAGGTCTGCTGTATGACCCCGCCGCTCGCAACCCTGGGCATGGCTGAGCTATAAGGTCCCATGACAAACGAAGAGAAAGCCGCAGCGGTCGTCGACCAGCTGACCGAACACTACCAGCAGGCCGTCGAGGCCCTGCGCTCCGCCCTGAAGACCTATCTGGAGACCGGCGAGCATCCGGCCGTCGAGACGCGCCTTGAAGGCGCCTTCGCCTATCCCGAGCTTCGCCTCACCTACGCCCCGACCGGCCGTTCGCCGAAACTGGCTCGCGCCTATGCGCGCCTCAGCCGCTCGGGCGCCTACGCCACAACCGTCACCCGGCCTGAGTTGTATCGCGACTTCCTGATCGAGCAGCTGACCCTGCTGTTCGCCGACTACGGGGTCGAGGTCGAGGTCGGCCGTTCGACGCAGGAGATCCCGTTCGCCTATGTGCTGGACGCCTCGATCGACCTCAATCAGGCCGACGTGCGCTCGGAGGATCTGGCCCGCTACTTCCCGGCCACCGAACTGGCCTTCATCGGTGATGAAGTGGCCGACGGCCTGTGGGACGCCGCCCTTGAGGAGAGCCGCCCGCTCAGCCTGTTCGACGGCCTGCGCACTGACTTCTCCCTGGCGCGGCTGAAGCACTACACGGGCGCCCCGGCGGAGCACACCCAGCAGTACATCCTGTTCACCAACTACCACCGCTACGTCGACGAGTTCGTGGCCTGGGCCTGCGCCGAGCTGAAGAAGCCAGAAAGCCCCTATCAGGCCCTGTCCTGCGCCGGGAACGTGATCGTCACCGCCGAGACCGAGGAGCCGGAGCTCACCGTCGCCGCAGGCGCCTGGCGCAAGCACCAGATGCCGGCCTACCACCTGATGGCTCCCGGTGGCCGGGGCGTCACCCTGGTCAACATCGGCGTCGGCCCGTCCAACGCCAAGACCATCTGCGATCACCTGGCGGTGCTGCGCCCGCAGGCCTGGCTGATGATCGGCCACTGCGGCGGTCTGCGCGACACCCAGACCATCGGCGACTACGTCCTGGCCCACGCCTACCTGCGCGACGACCACGTGCTCGACGCAGTGCTGCCGCCGGAAATCCCCATCCCCTCGATCGCCGAGGTGCAGCGCGCGCTCTACGATGCGGCCAAGCTGGTCAGCGGCGACACCGGCGAGGCGCTGAAACGGCGCCTGCGCACCGGCACCGTGGTCACGACTGACGACCGCAACTGGGAGCTGCGCCACACCCTCTCGGCCCTGCGCTTCAACCAGAGCCGGGCCGTGGCCATCGACATGGAAAGCGCCACCATCGCCGCCCAGGGCTATCGCTTCCGGGTGCCGTACGGGACGCTGCTCTGCGTCTCCGACAAGCCGCTGCACGGTGAGCTGAAGCTGCCGGGCCAGGCCAACGCCTTCTATGAGCGGGCGATCAACCAGCACCTGCAGATCGGCCTCGCGGCCGTCGACCTGCTGCGGCAGGAGGGCGCCCAGCTGCACTCGCGCAAGCTGCGGGCCTTCGACGAGCCGCCGTTCCGGTAACTCTGATGCAGATCGTCGCCCGCCTGACCCTGCCCTGGCGCGAGCCGGCGGCGGCCCTGGCGCCCTTCGCGGACGAGCCCTGGGCGATGGCCCTGGTCTCGGGCGGCGGCGGCCCGCGCGGCCGATGGTCCTATGTGCTGCGCGCGCCCGAGGCGACCCTCGTCGTCGCGCCCGACGCCGAGACTGACGCCTTCACTGCCCTGCGCGATCTGGCGGGCGAAGCCGCACCGTCGCTGGCGGACGGTCCGCCGTTCCAGGGCGGGCTCGCGGGTCTCGCCGCCTACGAACTCGGCGCCCGCGCCGAAGGCTTGACCCTGGCCCGCACCGGCTGGCCGGATCTCGCGGTCGGCCGCTACCCGTCCCTCCTGGCCTTCGACCACGACCGCCGCGAGGTCGTCGCCCTTGGTCGCGGGGCCGATGTCGCGGCGGCGGAAGCTCGCGCCGCCCAGGCCGCCGCCTGGCTCGACGCGCCGGCGCCCGAGCGGCTGGCCGGCGCCTTGTCGACCGGCTTTGAGAGCCTCGATGCGCCGGCCTCCTACGAGGCGGCGGTGGCCGAGGTGGTGGCGCGCATCCGGGACGGCGAACTCTTCCAGGCTAATATCGCCCGCCGCTGGGCCGGCCGCCTGGCCAACGGCGCGCGTCCCATCGATGTGTTGCAAAGGCTGATCGCCGAGAGCCCCGCGCCCTTCGCCGCCTATCTGCGCCTCGAAGGCCGCGCCCTGGTCTCCAACTCGCCGGAGCGCTTCGTCAGCGCCGACGTCGGCGGCGATCTCGAGACTCGCCCGATCAAGGGCACCCGCCGGCGCGGCGCCACCCCCGCAGAGGACGCCGCCGAACGGGCCTGGCTGGCGGCCAGCCCGAAGGATCGCGCCGAGAACCTGATGATCGTCGACCTGATGCGCAACGACCTCTCCCGGGTGTCGTCGCCCGGCTCGGTCGCCGCGCCGCAGCTGTTCGAGGTCGAGACCTTCGCCAATGTGCATCACCTGGTCTCGACGGTGACCGGCCGCCTCGCGCCCGGCGCTTCGTCGCTCGACCTCCTGGCCCGGGCCTTCCCGCCCGGCTCGATCACCGGCGCGCCCAAGGTGCAGGCGATGAAGCTGATCGCCGCCCTCGAGCCGCCGCGTGGCCCCTATTGCGGGGCGCTGTTCTGGGCCGGCTTCGACGGCGCCTTCGATTCCAGCGTGCTGATCCGCACCCTCGCGTTCGAGCAGTCGGAAGGCGGCTGGGCCTTTGAGGCCCGCGCCGGGGCCGGCATCGTCGCAGATAGCGACCCGGTCGCCGAGCGGCTGGAGACCGAAGCCAAGATCGCCGCCCTGCAGGGAGCCCTTCGATGACCGACCTCGTCCCGCTCGACGACCGCGGCTTCACCCTCGGCGACGGCCTGTTCGAAACCCTGCTGGTCGAGGACGGCCGTATCGCCTTCTGGCCGGAGCACCTCGCCCGCCTGACCGCCGGCTGCGCGACGCTCGGTCTTCCCGCGCCCGATCCCCAAGCGATGCAGGCCGCCGCGACGGCGGCGCTCGTTGATCAGCCCGGACGCCTCGCCCTGCGGCTCAACGTTACGGCCGGCAGCGGCGGTCGCGGCCTGGACCGTCCGGCCGAGCCGGCGCTGCGTATCGCCGCCAAGGCCTTCCCCGCCCCGGTGGCGGCGGGCGCCCTGACCCTGGCGACCTCGACGGTGCGCCGCAACGACGGCTCGCCCGCCTCGCGACTGAAGACCCTGGCCTATCTCGACAACGTGCTGGCGCGCGCCGAGGCGCGGGCGGCGGGGGCCGACGAGGCGGTGATGCTGAACACCCGGGGCGAGGTCGCCTGCGCCGCCGCGGGGAACCTGTTCTGGATCGATGGGGGACGGCTGTTCACCCCCGCTCTCGACTGCGGCGTGCTCGCCGGCGTGATCCGGGCGCGCGTCATCGCGGCGGCGGCGGCCCAGGGTGTCGAGGTGGTGGAAGTGAGGGCAGGGGCCGAGGTCCTGGCCTCGGCGGACGCGGTCATGGTCAGCAACAGCCTGATCGGCCTGCGTCCGGTCTCGGCTCTGGATGGCCGGAGCCTGGCGCCGCACGCCCTGACCGAGCGCCTCGCCGCGCGGCTCTAGGTGGTCCGCATCACCTTCGTCGAACGACGCGGCTTCAGATAGAGCTTGTCGTTGAATGTGATGCCGTTGGGGAAGATCTTCGCGAACGGCGAGGTGTAGACGTACTTCGACTCCGCCACCACGATGCTCTGGCCGTTGGGCACCAGGCCGGAAGGCAGGGTGTAGCTGGAGCCGTCCGCGAGGTCGGTCATGCTGCTGGCCTCGCACCAGTCCACGGTGGCGGCGCCCTTGGAGTCCACCGAAACGCTGATCACCCGCACGCCGAGCGAGTCGGCCGGGAAGGGCGACATGATCGTCTTGGCGATCGCGAAGATGTCGCTGATCTCGGCGTTGGTCAGCTGGCTGGACTGGGTCACCAGGTCGCCCACCGCCGAAGCGACGTGGCTGGCCCGGCGGTCGGCCATCATCGTCTGCGTCAATTCGCCGACGCCGAAGTAGAAGGCGATCATGATCGGCGCGATGAAGGCGAACTCGATCGCCGACACGCCGCGCTGATCGCGCCAGAACCTTTTCCGGACGCTCAGGAGCATTGGGTGAACGGCTCGTTGCGGAAGGTGACGGTCGAGCTGATCAGGCGCTTGTTGCCCGACAGATTGACCAGGGCCGAGCTCAGCAGCGGCGTCAGCAGCGGCCACTGATAGAAGGTGCGGACGAGGACGATGTCGCCGCCGCAGCCCGGGGTGAACTCCACGCTGCTGTCGTCGAAGCTGCCGTTCTTGACCAGATTGGTCGGGGTCTGGTTCGTGAAGCTGGTGAACACCCGCACGTCGACCTTGAGGTTGCCGCTGCAGCCCGCGCCGAACCAGCTCACCTCGTCGCAGACGGCGGTCTTGAAGCTCGTCGCATCGCCCTTCGCCACCTGCATCTCGCCCGTGCGGATCTGCCGCGCCGCGTCCTCGGTGGCGTTGTCGAGAGTGGTCTGCACCAGGAAGACGAGGCCGAGCTCGATGAACGCGAACAGCAGGGTCGCGAAGGGAATGGCGATCAGGGCGAACTCCACCGCCGTCGCGCCATCGCGGGCGCGACCGAACCGGCGGAGAAACTGGTCAAGCTTCCTCATGCCGCGACCCTAGCGGGGCAAAGCTAATCGCTCTTTAAAGGTCAGGCCTAACTTTGCCTTGCCGTTACGGCCTGCTGGGGGCCGACCGCACCTCGCCGCCCACGGCCTCGCAGCTGGAGCCGCAGACCAGGGTGTTGCGGGCCGTGCCGCGGTAGAAGGTCACCCGGTTGTCGTCGCCGGAGGTCACCAGGACCTGGCGGGAGAAGACCGTGCGGCCGCCGGCGTCGAAGGCCGTCACCGAGGTCACGCCGAACTGCTTGCCGAGCACGATGGCGCCGCCGGCTTCGAGCAGGGTCACATCGGCGATCGCCGGATTGCCCACCACCACGTCCCGCGCCGCGCCGGTGAAGCCCACCTTCACGGTCTGGTCGATCGGCACGCTGAGCGTGGCCTGGGCGCGCGCCGGCTGCGGCGAGGCCACGGCGAGGACCGGCAGGGCCAGGGCGAAGGCGGCGGCGATGATGTTGCGCATGAGGGCGCTCCGGATCGGTCGTGTCCCGCCAGGGTCGCGGGATTTGGTCAACAAAGCCTGAAACCCCGCCGCGCGGTTTACGAACGATTCAGCGCGCTTAAGCCCGGTTAAGATGTTCTGGCGACCCTTATATATAGCTCGCGCGTGCTTATTGTTTATTACGGTTATGGTTAACGCATAATCATAGTAAATAAAAAATAATCATAGAATTCAATCGCATGTCCTGGCGTTGTTTACTGGCCATTAAATGCGATGCGCGATGTTGGCCTCGTTTTCGGGGGGTAAGCAGGTCGAACGGCTTGTCCCTTCACCAACCTGCTTACTAAAGGAGAATCCTCATGTCGAAGTTCGTGACCAAGTTCCTGAAGGACGAGTCCGGCGCCACCGCCATCGAGTATGGCCTGATCGTCGCTCTGATCGCCGTTGTGATCATCACCGCCGTGACCACCCTCGGCACCAACCTGTCGACGAAGCTGCAAGCGGCCGGCAACGCCCTGGCCACTCCGGCCAGCTAAGCCACTTCGAAAGACACTATCTTTCGAAAACGGGGGGCCGCGGAGAAATCCGCGGCCCTTCCGCTTTTGGGGTCGACCCCGCGCCAAAGCGCCGCTGCAACGAACTATTCACCCGCGCGGCCGATGATCCGACCATGCTGGCCACACTGATCCTGCTCGTTCTTCCGGCCCTGGCCATCGTGGCCGCCCTGAAGGACGCCACGAGCTACACCATCCCCAATTGGATCTCCGTGGCGCTGATCGCGGGCTTCATCCCCGCCGCCCTGGTTTCGCACCTGTCGCTCGGCGAGGTCGGGGCGTCGGTGCTGACCGGCTTCATCTTTCTGCTGGCGGGCATGGGCATGTTCGCGCTCGGCTGGATCGGCGGCGGCGATGCAAAATTCATGGCCGCGGCCGCCCTCTGGCTCGGCTGGCCGGCTTCTGGCCCCTTTATCCTTGTGACGGCCGTCTGCGGCGGCGCGCTGTCGGTGGGTCTGCTGACCCTGCGATCGAACGGCGTGCGGCCCTTGATCCTGCAGGCGCCGTCCTGGGTCGGCCGGCTGGCCACCCCCAAGGCCGACGCGCCCTACGGCGTCGCGATCTGCATCGGGGCCCTCTACGCCTTCCCGCTTAGCGGCCTCGCCGCGGGGCTGCCCCTCATGTTTCCAGGATAACGCCGTCGCTTAGGTCGACGTTAACCATAGAGACGCAAAAGCTGGTTCGGGCGCCAGAAGGCGACCACCCCCGCGTCGGCCTGCAGAATCGGGTCGGCCGATCGAGATCACGGCGGCTGATGGTCGCCGACCCGCAAGAGACACGATGAGCCCCGCCCGCGTCTTAATCATCGTCATCGCCGCCGTGGCCGCCATCGGATGCGCGCTGCTGCTGCGTGGGGCGCTCGGCGGCAAGGCCGATGCGCCGGCCCCCGCCACCGCCGAACGCGCCACCACCCGCGTGCTGGTGGCCAAGCGCGACCTCGGCATCGGCGACCGTCTGCAGCCCTCGGACCTCGGCTGGCAGGAGTGGCCGGCGGACGCCCTCAATCCGAACCTGATCACTGACGGCGCCGCGCCGGTGAAAGAGTCCGAACGGTCGAGCGCCGCCAAGGTCGCCACCGCGGCGGGCGACATGATCGGCGGCGCCGGCCCCATGCAGACCTACCAGGGCTCCATCGTTCGCGAGCCGATCCTCAACGGCGAGCCGATTCTGGCCCGCAAGCTGGTCCGCGATGGCGAAGGCGGCTTCCTGTCGGTGGTGCTGGCCCCCGGCAAGCGCGCGATCGCCTTGCCGGTCACGGTCGACGCCGCCGCCGGCGGCTTCATCCTTCCTGGCGACCACGTCGACGTCCTGCGCAGCCGGGAGGTCGATCAGGTTCAGGCCGGCGGCGGCGGTCAATCGACCAAGGACGAGTTCATCGCCGAGACGGTGCTGACCAATCTGCGGGTGCTGGCCATCGATCAGGCCACCGAGGTCCAGAAGGGCGCCAAGTCGCTCATCGGCGCCACCGCTACCCTGGAGGTGGGGCCCAGCGACGCGGAGGTTCTGACCCGCGCCAAGGCGCAGGGCTCGCTGGTGCTGGCGCTCCGTTCGATCACCGACTCCGGCGGGTTCTCCGGCGCGGCGCGCGCCGAGCCGCGCCAGCAGGGCGATATCGTTCGAATCCACCGCGCCGGCGCCACTGAAGTCGTCGGAGTTCGCCCATGATCCGCCGCATCAACTTCCTCGCCCGACTGCTGCTGACGGCCGTCCTGGCCGGCGCCCCCCTGGCGTCGGCCGTCGCCGATGGTCCCGCCGTGGCGCCTGTGCGCCGCGCGGCGCCGCCGCCGGTGATGGAGCAGGTCGCCGCCGCCCCGGCGCCGGTTTCCGTCCTGCGGGTCGACCTGTCGTCCAACGGCTCGCGGTCGCTGGCCATCCCGCTCGGCAAGTCGGCGATCGTCGAACTGCCCGTCGACGTGCGCGACATGATGGTCACCAATCCGGACATCGCCGACGCGGTGATCCGCACGCCGCGCCGCATCTATGTGCTGGGCGTGAAGACGGGCCAGACCGACGCGGTGTTCTTCGACGCCGCCGGCCGCCGAATCCTGTCGCTCGATATCCGGGTCGACCTGGACGTCGCCGCCATCGGCGAGACCATTCGTCGCGTTCTGCCCGGCTCGCAGGTGCGGGCCGAGGGCGTGAACGGTGGCGTGATCCTCAGCGGTCTGGTGATGACCGCCTCCGACTCCGACCGCGCCACGCGCATCGCCCAGCAGTTCGTCGGCAAGCCCGAGAATGTGCTGAACATGCTCAGCATCGCCGGCAAGGACCAGGTGATGCTGAAGGTCCGCATCGTCGAGGTGCAGCGGAACATCATCAAGCAGCTCGGCTTCAACTCGAACGCCATCCTGAATCAGATCGGCGAGCCGCAGTACTCGCTGGGCTTCACGCCGACCTATGGGGTCAACGGCGGCCTGCTCGGCGGCGCCGCCGCGGGCTTCAACCTCGACACCACCCAGGGCCCGGTCATGCAGCGGCCCTGCGGCTACCCGGCGCCGAACGAAGAGGTGATGTGCGACTTCATCGTGCGGAGCGGCGGCAACGCCGATACCGCGACGATCAAGAAGGACCTCATCGGCGACCCCGGCCTGAACAAGGCCTCGGCGATGATGCAGGCCTTCGAGCGTGTGGGCCTTGTCCGCACCCTGGCGGAGCCGAACCTGACCGTGGTCTCCGGCGAGGCCGGCAAGTTCCTGGTCGGCGGCGAGTTCCCGGTGCCGGTCGGTCAGGACACCACGGGCCGCGTCTCGCTCGAGTTCAAACCTTACGGCATCGGCCTCGGCTACACCCCAGTGGTGATGTCGGGCGGCCGCATCTCGCTGAAGCTATCGACCGAGGTCTCGGAGCTTTCCAGCCTCGGCGCTTACAATCTGGTTTCCGGCAACACCACCCTGACCGTGCCGGGCCTGTCGGTGCGTCGGGCCGAGACGACGGTCGAGCTGCCCTCGGGCGGCTCCCTGATGATCGCCGGCCTGCTGCACCAGCAGTCGAAACAGAACATCGACGCCCTGCCGGGGATGACCAGCCTGCCGGTGCTCGGCGCGCTGTTCCGCTCACGCGACTATCTCAACGGCGAGACCGAGCTGGTGGTCATCATCACGCCCTATCTCGTCGACGCCCAGTCGGCGGATCGGCTGCAGACGCCGGCCGACGGCCTGCGCATCGCCAGCGATCCGGAGACCGTGCTGCTCGGCCGCCTCAACACCGTGGTCCAGGCCGCCCGCAGCAACAGCGCCCCAGGCGTTCCCGCCAGCCGCCCGTACCAGGGCCCCATCGGCTACGTGATCGAGTAAGGCCATGCGCAAGTCCTTCCCCGTCATCACCCTCCTGACCATCGCCGCCACGGCCACGATGCTCGCCGGCTGCGCCTCGTCGTCGCGAGAGGATCCGAAGACGGGCGCCCTCAGCGACACCGAGCAGTGGGCGAACAAGGTCACGGTCGACGCCCACCCCGAGGAGCTGCTGCTGGCGGTCCATGCCGAGGGGCTGTCGACCAATCAGGCCGCCGCCCTGCAGGGCTTCATCGAGCAGTGGGCCTTCGCCGAGGGCGGGCTGATCACCGTGCGGGCTCCGCAGCCCCGGGCCGCCGCACCGGGCGGCGTCGTCCGGATGGCCGAACAGACGCGCGACTTCCTGGTCTCACAAGGCGCCCCGGCGCACCGCGTGGAGGTCGTGGCCTATGATTCCACGGGCGCCGCCCAGGCGCCGCTGGTCGTCTCCTACGACCGCTACAAGGCGAACACGCCGACCTGCGGCCTGGAGATGGAGAACTACACGCGGACGATGATGAACCGGCCGACCGCCAACTTCGGCTGCGCCGTCACCGCCAACATGGCTGCCCAGGTGGCCAATCCCGAGGATTTGCTGCGGCCGCGCGGCAGCACGCCGTCCGACGCCGGCCGTCGCCAGACGGTGCTCGACAAGTACCGCCGCGGCGAGAAGACCGCTTCGGAGCGTGAGGAACAGGCGACCGGAGCCATCTCAAGGGCGGTGAACTGATGCGACCCGGCGCTTCGCAATCTGAGAATTTCGACGTCGACTTCGACGCCGAGGACGAATTCGCCGCTCCGCCGGCGACCGGTTGGGCCTCAGGCCCCGATGCGGTCGATCCGTTCGCCGACTTCCCACCGGCCCAGCCGGAGCCCGCCACGGCGAGCTTCATGGCCGATGACTTCGCCGAGCTTGGCGACGAGGTCGGCTACAATCCGGTGGCTGACCTGATCGCGGGCGCTCAGGCCGCCCTGGATCCGGTCCCGGACGATTTTGCAGACTCAACGGTGTTGGCCTCCGCGCCGACGCAACAGGCTTACACCCCGAACTACAGCGGCCCGTCCGGTGAGGTGGGGGTGCCGCGCATCACCATCCACGTCTTCTCCGACCAGCCGTCGACGGCCACCCTGTTCGAACAGACGGCGCAGGACCGCCGTATGTCGCGCGCCTCGTTGCTGCTGCGCGAAGGCGGGCTGACGGCGGCGGTGGAATTCTATCAGAACCAGCCGACCCCCTCGCTGATCATCGTCGAGACCCTGGACTCGGCGTCCCTGCTGCTCGACCAGCTCGACCGCCTGGCCGAGGTCTGCGACCCGGGCACCAAGGTCATGGTGATCGGCTCGGCCAACGACATCGCGCTCTATCGGGAGCTGATGCGTCGCGGGGTCAGTGAATATATCGCGCCGCCGCTGCACGGCCCGCTGCAGATCATCAACGCCGTCTCCGGCCTTTATGCCGATCCGGCCGCGCCGTTCATCGGCCGTCAGATCGCTGTGGTCGGCGCCAAGGGCGGGGTCGGCTCGTCGACCCTGGCGCACAACCTAGCCTATTCGATCTCGGAGCGGATTCAGGCCGGCACGGTGATCGTCGACCTGGACCTGCCGTTCGGCACCGCCGGCCTCGATTTCAACCAGGACCCGCTGCAGGGCGTGGCCGATGCGCTGGGCCAGCCCGACCGCCTCGATCAGGTGCTGATGGACCGGATGATGGTCCGCTGCACGGACCGGCTGTCGCTGTTCGCCGCCCCGGCCAATCTCGATCAGGACTACGATATCGCGCCCGACGCCTACGAGGAGGTGTCGCAGAAGATCCGCGGGGCGGCGCCCTATGTCGTGCTCGACCTGCCGCACGCCTGGAGCGGCTGGAAGCGCCGCCTGCTGCTGTCGAGCGATGACGTGGTGGTCGTGGCGACCCCCGACCTCGCCTCGCTGCGCAACGCCAAGAACATCATCGACCTGGTGCGCCAGGCGCGCCCCAACGACCAGCCGCCGCGGCTGGTGATCAACATGGCGGGCGTGCCCCAGCGGCCCGAACTGCCGATCAAGGATTTCGGTGAGGCCCTGGGCCTGACCCCGTCGCTGGTGCTGCCGTTCGATCCCAAGCTGTTCGGCCAGGCGGCCAACAACGGCCAGATGCTGTCCGAGGTGGGACCGAAGTCGAAGGCGGCTGAGGGCATCGACCACTTCGCGCAGCTGATCAGCCGCCGCGATCCGCCGCCGGCGCCGAAGACCTCCCTGCTCGCAGGCCTGTTCAAGAAGAAGTAGATCGTGTTCGGCAAGCGCACAGAACCCGGCGGTGATGCGACCCTGGAAGCGCGGCGCGCGCCTCCGCCCGCGCCGACCGGCGGCGCCGCGATCGCCACGCGTCCGCAAAAGGTCGAGCCCGACGCCGCCGCGCCGGCGCCGGCGGGCGCCCGGCCGACGCCCAAGGCCACCGCCGGCCTCGATCAGCTCCGCGCCGCCCAGGGCTCCGCGCCCAGCCAGGTCGTGCGCGAGCAGAGCGACTACTATCACGCCACCAAGACCACGATCTTCAACGCCCTGATCAACACCATCGATCTGGCGGCGCTGGCCCAGCTCGACACCAAGCAGGCCGGGGAGGAGATCCGCGACATCGTCGCCGAGCTGGTGGCGATCAAGAACGTCTCGATGTCAGTGTCCGAGCAGGACCACCTGGTCCAGGACATCATCAACGATGTGCTGGGCTACGGCCCGCTGGAGCCGCTGCTGGCGCGCGACGACATCGCCGACGTGATGGTCAACGGCGCCGGCCGGGTGTTCATCGAAGTCGGCGGCAAGGTGCAGCTGACCAATGTGCGGTTCCGCGACAACGCCCAGCTGATGAACATCTGCCAGCGGATCGTCAGCCAGGTCGGCCGCCGGGTCGATGAGGCCTCGCCGATCTGCGACGCGCGCCTGCCGGACGGTTCCCGCGTCAACGTCATCGCGCCGCCGCTGGCGCTCGACGGTCCGACCCTGACCATCCGGAAGTTCAAGAAAGACAAGCTGACGATGAAGCACCTGGTGGACTACGCGTCCATCAGCCCGGAAGGGGCGCGGGTGCTCGGCGTCATCGGCGCCTGCCGCTGCAACATCGTCATCTCGGGCGGCACCGGCTCCGGCAAGACGACGCTGCTCAACACCATGACGGCGTTCATCGATCCGGGCGAACGCGTCATCACCTGCGAGGACGCGGCCGAACTGCAGCTGCAACAGCCGCACGTGGTGCGTCTCGAAACCCGGCCGCCGAACCTCGAAGGCCAGGGCACGATCAGCATGCGCGACCTGGTCAAGAACTGCCTGCGGATGCGCCCCGAACGCATCATCGTCGGCGAAGTCCGCGGCCCGGAGGCGTTCGACCTCCTGCAGGCGATGAACACCGGCCACGACGGCTCGATGGGCACCCTGCACGCCAACAGCCCGCGTGAGGCGATCAGCCGGATCGAGAGCATGATCACCATGGGCGGCTACGGCCTGCCCTCGAAGACCATCCGCGAGATGATCGTCGGTTCGGTGGACGTGATCATCCAGGCGGCCCGCCTGCGCGACGGCTCGCGCCGCATCACTCATATTACCGAGGTGGTCGGCCTCGAGGGCGACGTCATCGTCACCCAGGACCTGTTCGTCTACGGGATCACCGGCGAGGACGAGCACGGCAAGGTGCTCGGCCGGCACCGCTCGACCGGCATCGCCCGCCCCCGCTTCTGGGACCGCGCCCGCTACTACGGGCTGGAGCGCGAACTGGCCGACGCCCTCGATGCGGCGGAGTAGGCCATGATCCCGATCGCCGCCGCGATCCTGCTGTTCATCACCATCGCCGGCCTGGGCTTCGCCTTCGCGGGCGGCGACTCTCAGCAGGCCCGGACGTTGAAGCGCGCCCAGGCGCTGGTGGCGGCCAACGAGACGGCGGCTCGTGCGCGCGCGCGAGTAAAGAGCAACACCGCGGTCAGCCCCGAGGAGCGCCGCAAGCAGATCGTCAAGACCCTGCGCGACCAGGAAAAGCAGGCGAAGAAGGCCTCGCTGACCATGGCGGCCAAGCTTCAGCAGGCGGGCCTGGCCCCGGACGTGCGGAAGTTCTGGATCATCAGCGGTGTGCTGGGGCTGGTCGTGGCGGGCGCCATGATCGCCCTGCGGCAGACGCCGCTGATCGCCCTAGGCGCCGGGTTCGCCGCCGGGCTCGGCCTGCCGCGCTGGGTGATCGGCTTCATGGCCAAGTCGCGGTTCAAGAAATTCACAGCCAACTTCTCGGACGCCATCGACATCATCGTCCGCGGCATCAAGTCCGGCCTGCCGGTGCACGACTGTCTGAAGATGATCGGTCGCGAACTGCCCCAACCGCTGGCTGGCGAGTTCGTGCGCCTGACCGAGAACATGGCCATGGGCATGACCACCGATCAGGCCCTGGAGAAGATGTTCGAGCGGATGCCGACCCCCGAGGTCCGCTTCTTCGCCATCGTGCTGGCCATCCAGCAGAAGTCGGGCGGCAACCTGGCCGAGGCGCTGGGCAATCTTTCGGCGGTTCTGCGCGCGCGGCGGATGATGCGCGAGAAGATCAAGGCGATGTCGAGCGAGGCGGTCACCTCGGCCTTCATTATCGGCTCGCTGCCCCCCGCGGTGGTGGTGCTGATCACGGTCACGACGCCGGGCTACATGGCGCCGATGTTCTCGGATCCGCGCGGGCACCTGCTGCTGCTCGTCGCCGGCGGCATGATGTCGATGGGCGTCTTCGTCATGCGCAAAATGATCAACTTCAAGATCTGAGCGGGGAGGCGTCGTGGACTTCGTCACCCTGCTGACCGATCCGGACAACCTCTTGACGGGGTTCGTCGCGCTGGTGGCCTTCGCCACCATCGTCACCCTGGCCGCCCCGGTGTTCAGCCAGACCAATCTCGAAGGTCGCCTGAAGTCGGTGGCCAACCGCCGCGAGGAGCTGCGTCGCCGCTCGCGTCAGGCCCTGGCGGCCAAGGGCAGCAGCCTGCGCCACACCGACGAAGGCCTTTACAAGCAGGTGGTCGAGCGCCTGCAGCTATCGCGGCTGCTGGAAGACCCGAAGGTGGTGGAAAAGCTCGCCCAGGCCGGCTTCCGCGGGCCGCGCCCGGTATCGACCTTCTACTTTTTCCGTTTCGTCACGCCCTTCGCCTTCGCGGCGATGGCGGCGCTCTATCTCTTCGTGATCAACGATTTCGGCCTGCCGGCGATGACGCGCTTCGCCGCCTGCGTCGGCGGCCTGACGCTCGGCTACTACGCGCCTAACGTCTACATCACCAATGTCGCCACCAAGCGACGCGAGTCGATCGTCTCGGCCTTCCCCGACGCCCTCGACCTGCTGCTGATCTGCGTGGAAAGCGGCATGTCGATCGAGGCCGCGATTCAGAAGGTCAGCCAGGAAATCGGCTCGCAGTCGATCGAACTGGCCGAGGAGCTAAGCTTGCTCACCGCCGAGCTCAGCTACCTGCCCGAGCGCCGGCTCGCCTACGACGGCCTCGCCCGCCGGACCAATCACCCGGGCATCAAGTCGGTGACCACGGCGATGATCCAGGCTGAGCGCTACGGCACGCCGCTGGGTTCGGCCCTGCGGGTGATGGCCAAGGAGAATCGCGACCTGCGCCTGGCCGCCGCGGAGAAGAAGGCGGCCGCCCTGCCGGCCAAGCTGACCGTGCCGATGATCCTGTTCTTCCTGCCCGTGCTGTTCATCGTCATCCTCGGGCCGGCGATCATCAAGATTCAGGACATCATGGGCAAATAGGCCCGGCGCCCGGCTTTCGGTGCGTTTGAGAGACCTTTTCGCCGGAGTTTCGACGTTTTGTTGCGACCGCGAGGGTCGCGTGCTATCAGGCGCGCGGCTTTGGGCGGCCGAGGACATTGCTCCTTATCGCCCGCGTGCTTTCCTAAGCGCATTCAAGCCTTTAAGTCGGTGAGGGTTGATTCCTGAGCCGGCTCGCGCAACGCACGGGCGGGTTGAAAAGAGTGGCAGACGACATCAAGGCGACGGACGCGGGCCAACGCTACGCCAAGGCTCTGTTCGACCTGGCGGACGATAGCGGTGCGATCCCGGCCGTCGAGGCGGATCTCAAGTCGCTGAAGGCCATGCTCTCGGAGAGCAAGGACCTGGCCCGCCTGATGTCCTCGCCGGCGTTTTCGAGCGAAGACCGCGCCAAGGGCCTGACGGCCGTGGCCGAGCGCGCCAAGCTGTCGCCGCTGACCCGCAAATTCCTTGGCCTGCTGGCCGCCAACGGCCGCGCCGCTCTTCTCCAGAGCGCGATTGCAGGCTTCCTCGCCCTGTCGGCCAAGCGCCGCGGCGTGGTCGCCGCCGAGGTGACCACCGCCATCGCCCTGACCCCGGCCCAGCAGAAGGGCGTCGCCGCCGCTCTGCGCACGGCTCTGGGCAAGGACCCCGAACTTTCGACCCGCGTTGATCCCGCCATTCTCGGCGGCATGAAGGTGCGCGTCGGCTCCCGCCTGTTCGACGCCTCGCTGAAGTCGCGGCTCGACTCCCTGAAATTCGCCCTCAAGAGAGCGTAAGAGACCATGGACATCCGCGCCGCCGAAATTTCGGCCATCCTCAAGTCCCAGATCGCCAACTTCGGCGAGGACGCCGACGTCACCGACGTCGGTCAGGTGCTCAGCGTCGGCGACGGCATCGCCCGCGTCTACGGCCTCGACCAGGTGCAAGCCGGTGAGATGGTCGAATTCCCGGGCGCCGGCGTGAAGGGCATGGCCCTGAACCTCGAGCGCGACAACGTCGGCGTCGTGATCTTCGGTTCGGACGCCACCATCAAGGAAGGCGACGAAGTCCGTCGTCTCGGCGAAATCGTGGACGTGCCGGTCGGCCGTGGCCTGCTCGGCCGCGTCGTCAACCCGCTGGGCGAGCCGATCGACGGCAAGGGCCCGATCAAGGCGACCGAGCGTCGCCGCGTGGACGTGAAGGCCCCGGGCATCATCCCGCGCAAGTCGGTGCACGAGCCGATGCAGACCGGCCTGAAGGCCATCGACACCCTGATCCCGGTCGGCCGCGGCCAGCGCGAGCTGATCATCGGCGACCGTCAGGTCGGCAAGACCGCCGTCGCCATCGACGCCATCCTGAACCAGAAGATCGTCAACCAGTCGGATGATGAGAGCGCCAAGCTCTACTGCATCTACGTGGCCATCGGTCAGAAGCGCTCGACGGTCGCCCAGATCGTCAAGACGCTCGAGGAAAAGGGCGCGCTCGAGTACACGATCGTCGTCGCCGCCACGGCCTCCGACCCGGCCCCGCTGCAGTTCCTGGCCCCGTTCTCGGGCTGCGCCATGGGCGAGTGGTTCCGCGACAACGGCATGCACGGCCTGATCATCTATGACGATCTGTCGAAGCAGGCCGTCGCCTACCGCCAGATGTCGCTGCTGCTGCGCCGCCCGCCGGGCCGCGAAGCCTATCCGGGCGACGTGTTCTACCTGCACTCCCGCCTGCTGGAGCGCGCTGCGAAGCTGAACGAAGACTATGGTTCGGGCTCGCTGACCGCCCTGCCGCTGATCGAGACCCAGGCCAACGACGTGTCGGCCTACATCCCGACCAACGTGATCTCGATCACCGACTGCCAGATCTTCCTGGAATCCGACCTGTTCTACCAAGGCATCCGTCCGGCGGTGAACGTCGGCATCTCGGTGTCGCGCGTGGGTTCGTCGGCCCAGATCAAGGCCATGAAGCAGGTCGCCGGTCCGATTAAGGGCGAGCTGGCCCAGTATCGTGAAATGGCCGCCTTCGCGAAGTTCGGCTCCGACCTCGACGCCTCGACCCAGAAGATGCTGGCGCGCGGCGAGCGTCTGACCGAGCTGCTGAAGCAGCCGCAATACAGCCCGCTGGCCGTCGAAGAGATGGTCTGCGTGATCTACGCCGGCACCCGCGGCTACCTCGACGGCATCCCGACCAAGCTGGTCGGCCGCTTCGAGAGCGAGTTCCTGGCTCAGCTGCACAGCAAGCACAAAGGCCTGCTGGACGGCATCCGCACCAAGAAGGCCCTGGATGACAAGCTGGAAGGCGAGCTGAAGAGCGCGCTGGAAGCCTTCACCTCGACCTTCGCCTGACCTGACGACGCGACACGAAAGACGGTAGCGCCGAATGGCCAGCCTCAAGGAAATGCGAAACCGCATCGCCTCGGTTAAGGCGACGCAGAAGATCACCAAGGCGATGCAGATGGTCGCCGCGGCGAAGCTGCGTCGCAGCCAGGATGCTGCGGAAAACGCTCGGCCCTACGCCCAGCGCATGGCCGCCGTGATCGCCAATCTGGCGGCCGGCGTGTCGGGCGACGCCGCCCCGCGCCTGCTGGCGGGCACCGGCCGCGACCAGGTTCACCTGGTGGTGGTCGCCGCGGCCGACCGTGGTCTGGCGGGTGGTTTCACCACCTCGATCATCCGCGCCGCGCGCACGCACATCGACGGCCTGCTGGCCGCCGGCAAGACCGTGAAGGTCATCGCCGTCGGCAAGAAGGCGATCGCCCAGCTGCGCCGCCCGTACGGCGACAAGATCGTCGAGAGCTTCGACCTCTCGGCCTCGCGCATCATGACCCTGACGACGGCCCAGCCGATCGCCGACCTGATCATGGCGCAGTACGAAGCCGGCGACGTCGACGTCGTCAGCCTGGTCTACAGCCGCTTCAAGTCGGTGGTCACCCAGACCCCGACGGTCAAGCAGCTGGTCCCGGCGGTGGTCGAGGCCGGCGCGCCGGTCACCGACCTCGGCGGTGCGACCTACGATTACGAGCCCTCGGAAGAGGGCATCCTCGAGACCCTGCTGCCGCGCAACATCACGGTGCAGATTCTCGCCGCCCTGCTCGAGAACATGGCCGGCTTCTACGCCAGCCAGATGACGGCCATGGACAACGCCACGCGCAACGCCGGCGACATGATCGGCCGCTACACCCTCGAGTACAACCGTTCCCGCCAGGCGCAGATCACCAAGGAGCTGATCGAGATCATCTCCGGCGCCGAAGCCATCTGATTTTAGCCTGACGACAGTCTGAAAGACCGAGAAACCAACATGGCCACCGCCCCCAAGGCTCCGAAAGCCGCCGCCACCAAAGCCGCCCCCAAGGCTGCCGCCGCCCCGAAGGCCGCTGCTCCGAAGGCCGCCGCCAAGAAGCCGGCCGCCGCGAAGGCCGCCGCCCCGAAGACGGCCGCCGGCGGCGCCGCCCTGGCCTCGACGAACGTCGCGACCGGCCGCATCGCTCAGGTGATCGGCGCCGTGGTCGACGTCGAGTTCGACGGCGCCCTGCCGGCGATCCTCAACGCGCTGGAAACCACCAACGTCGACCAGCGGACCGGCGAGACCTTCCGCCTGGTGCTGGAAGTCGCTCAGCACCTCGGTGAGAACGCGGTCCGCACCATCGCCATGGACACCACTGAAGGCCTGACCCGCGGTCAGCCGGTGGTCGACACCGGCTCCTCGATCCAGGTGCCGGTCGGCCCGGCCACGCTCGGCCGCATCATGAACGTCGTCGGCGACCCCATCGACGAAGGCGGCCCGATCAAGACGGCCGAGCGCCGCGGCATCCACGCCGAGGCCCCCTCGTTCGCCGACCAGGCGACGTCGGCCGAAGTGCTCGTCACCGGCATCAAGGTCATCGACCTGCTCTGCCCCTACACCAAGGGTGGCAAGATCGGCCTGTTCGGCGGCGCCGGCGTGGGCAAGACCGTGACCATGCAGGAGCTGATCAACAACATCGCCAAGGCCTACGGCGGCTACTCCGTGCTGGCTGGCGTCGGCGAGCGCACCCGCGAAGGCAACGACCTCTATCACGAGATGATCGAGTCGAACGTCAACGTGGCGGGCGGCGGCGAAGGCTCCAAGTGCGCCCTGGTCTACGGTCAGATGAACGAACCGCCGGGCGCCCGCGCCCGCGTGGCCCTGACCGGTCTGGCCCAGGCCGAGTACTTCCGCGACGAAGAAGGCAAGGACGTGCTGCTCTTCGTCGACAACATCTTCCGCTTCACCCAAGCCGGCGCCGAAGTGTCGGCTCTGCTGGGCCGTATCCCGTCGGCCGTGGGCTATCAGCCGACGCTGGCCACTGAGATGGGCAACCTGCAGGAGCGCATCACCTCGACCAACAAGGGCTCGATCACCTCGGTGCAGGCCATCTACGTGCCCGCCGACGACCTGACCGACCCGGCCCCGGCCACCTCGTTCGCCCACTTGGACGCGACGACCGTGCTGAGCCGCGACATCGCCGCCCAGGCCATCTTCCCGGCCGTGGACCCGCTGGACTCGACCAGCCGGATCATGGACCCGCTGGTGATCGGCGACGAGCACTACGGCGTCGCCCGTCAGGTGCAGGAAATCCTCCAGCAGTACCGTTCGCTGAAGGACATCATCGCGATCCTCGGCATGGACGAGCTGTCGGAAGAGGACAAGCTGACCGTGGCCCGCGCCCGCAAGATCCAGCGCTTCCTCAGCCAGCCGTTCCACGTGGCCGAGCAGTTCACCAACAGCCCGGGCAAGTTCGTTTCGCTGGAAGAGACCATCTCGTCCTTCAAGCGCATCGTGGCCGGTGAAGGCGACGCCTATCCGGAAGGCGCCTTCTACATGGTCGGCGGCTTCGACGAAGTCGTGGCCAAGGCCGAGAAGATGGCCGAGGCGGCCTAAGCCAGTGTCAGAACTCGGCGACGACGTCTCGAACTACTGCTGCGAAGACCTGGAAACCGTCCTGGCGACAGGCGGTGAGGACGCGGCCGTGTTCGAACACGAGAGCGGGCTGATCCTGCTCAACGCCGGGCGCATCGAACAGGACGGTGAAGAGGGCGCGCTCCTCCTCACCGTCCAGTTCTGCCCGTTCTGCGGCACCGAGCTGCAGAGCGACGACGATATCGACGCCGCGCTGGAGGCGGTGAACTGATGGCCAAGCTGCATTTCTCCCTCGTGGCCCCCGAACGCGAAGTGTTCTCGGG
Source organism: Caulobacterales bacterium (assembly GCA_017307205.1). Lineage (GTDB taxonomy): Bacteria > Pseudomonadota > Alphaproteobacteria > Caulobacterales > Caulobacteraceae > Caulobacter. Next base: position 12,326 of record JAFKGN010000173.1, on the reverse strand, counting down.
CGAGGTCGATCAGGTGGACGCCCCCGGCGCCGAGGGCGACTTCGGCGTCCTGGCCGGGCACGCCCCGTTCATGACCGCGCTGAAGGAGGGCCGCGTCACCGTTCGCGACGGTTCGGCCGTCCGCGCCTTCGACATCCAGGGCGGCTTCGCCGACGTGACGCCGCAGGGGCTCACGATTCTGGCGGAACACGCCTCGGAAGCAGCCTGAAGTCACAACGCCGCCGTAAAAAGCAGATAGAGCTCTTGCGAGGCGTTGGCAGTCAGCTTTTTATGCCACGGCCCAGTTCAAGTTAGGGAAGACACTACGATGCGCATCGCGCTGCTCAGCCTGACCGCCGCCGCGGTCGCCACCGCCGCCTTCGCGCAGGACGCCGTCGCGCCAGCCCCGGCCGCGCCGCCTGCCGCTGCTCCGGCTCCTGCCGCCGACCCGATGGTCGCTCCGGCCCAGGCCCCGGCCGCCGCTCCGGTCGCCGAAGCTCCCCCGGCCCCGCCGCCGCAAGAGCTGGCCCCGATGCCGACCGATCCGCAGATCCTCGCCGTGATCGAGACGGTCGAGAAGGTCTGCCGCCCGTCGACCGCCGGCGGCGACCTGAACCAACTGGCCAAGGCCGACGGCTTCGTCATGAAGAAGAAGCTGTGGACCAAGGCCATGGCCCAGAAGCCCTACCAGATCGTCGTGCAGCCGAAGTCGGTCGCCAACCCGAACGTCTGCACCCTGACGATCGATTTCCCGGCTGAAAGCGGCCAGACCTTCGCCAACGGCCTGCACGCCTGGGCTTCGCGCCAGGACCCGATCATGCAGTCGCAGAACGTCTACGCCGTGCCGCCGGTCGGTAAGATCAAGCGCACGACGCTGTCGTGGGAAACCAAGACGGCCGGCCCGTACACGGCCATGTCGGTCGGCCTGCTGCGCACCGCCGACGACAAGCCGGTGCTCAAGGGCGCCGACCAGGCGGAACTGCTGTTCCAGTATCGCCCGCAATAATGTCGATACCTGATCTGGCCGGCGTCTTCGGCGTCGGCCTGATCCTCGTGGCCTATGCCGGCGCAGCCGTCGGCAAGATGGACCCGACCCGATGGCCGGCGCTGACGCTTAACCTCGTCGGCGCCGTTCTGATTCTGATTTCCCTCGCCTACGACTTCAACGTCGCCTCGTTCCTGATGGAAGCGTCGTGGGCGCTGGTCGCCCTGTTCGGGTTGGTGCGGCTCGCCGTGAAGCGGAAGGCCTGATCAGGCCGCCTTAGGCTGTCGCTGCAGCCATTCGAGCCCGGCCGCCGCCACGACTTCCCAGCCCGGCTCGCCCGGCAGCCAGTGGCTCATCTCTTCAAACAGCAGGAAGTCGGCGCCCAGCCGCTCGGCCGTCTGGCGCACCGTGGCCGGCGGATGGATGGTGTCGCGTCCGCCCGCGACGACCAGGGTCGGCGCTGTCGAGGGCGCGAGCCGCGTGGTCATCATCGGATCCAGCCACCAGTTCAGGGTCTCGAACAGGGCCCGGCCGCTCTCCGACGTCATGCGGGAGAACAGCTGCGCGCGCTCGGCCGCCGGCAGCCGGTCGACGCTGAACTGGTCCGACAGCGTGCGGTCCGGCGGAATGGACTGCAGCCAGTAGGGGCCGAGGGCATAGAGGCCGAAGGCCGAGGCCGCCTCCTCCATGCTCGCGCCGGTGACGCCCCAGGGCGCGGAGGGGGCCAGCAGCATCAGCCCGGCCAGAGGCGTGCGGGTCGCCGCCAGGGCCGAGGCCAGCCCGCCCATGGAGTGGCCGACCAGCAGCGGCGGTTCCGGGCAGGCGCGGCAGGCGTGCACCACGGCGTCGGCGTAGTCGCGCATCGAGAGGCCGGCCGGGTTCTCGCCCGGGGCGTGGCCCGGCAGGTCGGGCGTCGCGACGCTGTGGCCTGCGGCCTCAAACGGCTTGCGGAAGCGGTCGAAGGTCCAGCCGCCGCAGAAGGCGCCGTGGATCATCACCACCGGCGCGGGGGCGGCGCTCACGATCGGAAGCTCATGGGCGCGCAAAGCCGCGGAAGGCGGCGATCACCTGATGGTAGGCGTCGCGCTTGAACGGCACCACCTGATCGAGCGCCTCGTCGATCGGCGCCCAGCGCCAGGCCTCAAACTCCTGCTCGCCGTGGGCCGTCAGATTGACCTCATCGTCCGTGCCGTCGAAGCGGAACGCGAACCAGGCCTGCCGCTGGCCCTTCCAGCCCTTGGCCACCTTGGAGCCGCCGTGATCGGCTGGGAAGTCGTAGACGATCCACCCCTCGGTGCGGCCCAGCAGGGTGATCGAGCGCACGCCGGTCTCTTCGTAGAGTTCGCGGCGGGCGGCGGCCTCCAGATCCTCGCCGGCGTCGACGCCGCCCTGCGGGAACTGCCAGTTGAAAGGGTCGGGGGTCTCGAAGCGTTTTCCGAGCCAAGCCTTGCCGTCGATGTTGAACAACACCACGCCGACGTTGGGCCGATAGAGGGTCAGGTCGAGATCCATCCGCCGCAGATAGCCCCCTGGCGGCGCATGTCCAGCGCCGTCGCCTTCGCGGCGCGTTTACTTCTTGATCAGCGCCGAGGCCGGCGCGAGCTGCAGGCCGCGCTGACCGACGCTGCGCGCCCAGCGGGCGGCCTCATTGATCGTCACCGGATAGGCGAAGCCCGAGCCCAGGGCCTGGCCCTTGTCGAAGGCCGAGGCCTCCAGGGCGGCGAACTGGCGGCCGATGGCGTCGGCCGAGAGCTGGTCGTCGACGATGCGGTCGGCGGAGGCCCGCAGGGGACCGCCGCGACGACGGGCCTGACCGTCGTCGATGAAGGCGAGGCCGCGACGGGTGACCGCGCCGCTGAAGGCGGCCATGGCCGGATCGGAGCCGACGAAGCGGGCGCCGAGGTAGTTGGTCAGGCCGAAGTAGCCGGTGGCGCGCGACATCAGCCACTCCAGCTTCTTCACCGTCTCGTCCGGTCGATTGGCGACCAGCAGGGTGTAGGGGCCAGGATCGTTGCTCGGATAGTCGGCCGGCTCCATCGGCGTCTCGAGCAGCACCTCGTGGCCGGCGGCGCGGGCCATGTCGATCCAGCCCTGCAGACCCTCGGCGTAGGGCGCGAAGGAGAGGGTGACTTCCGGCGGCAGGGTTTCGATGGCGGCGCGGGTGGTCTGGGCGTTCAGCCCCAGGCCGCCGACCACCAGAGCCACCTTCGGCGCGCCGGTGGGCGTGAAGGGGCGGGCGTAGGCCTGAGCGGGCGTGCGGCCATCGGGGGCGACGATCGGCAAGGGCGCGCCGCCCGGGCCGGGGGCGTAGAGGCCGGCGATCGGGGCGGCCGGCAGCGGCGCGCCCATGGCGAATTGCGGGGCTTCCGCTTCGGCGTGACCGCCGTCGTCGACGGTGATCACCGCCTCGCCGCCGAGGCCTTCGATGGGGTGATCGGACAGCGCCAGGGTATCGGGCGTCAGGGCGGCCTCGCCCTCGGGCTCGTGGCCGAGGGCCTCGCGCCAGCCGGCGGGCACATGGTCGACGGCGCCGATCTTGGTCAGGGGCACGCGCAGCACCGGCGCGCCGGCGCCGGGATCACCCGTGAAGCCGACCAGGGCGATCAGGGTGATCAGGAACAGAAGGCCCGCACCGCCGGCGCCCACATAGGGGTTCTGGGCCAGGGCGATGGCGCGCGCGCCCGCACCGGGGCCGGCGGGCGCCGGCTTGGGAGCGTGGGGGACCAGGACCTTTTTGGAGAACATGCGCGAGGCTCGAACCGTGTGGTCGGAGCCTCGCCGATCATGGTTAACGAAGCTTGATGATCGCCTGTTCTTCGGCGGTTGCGGCGGCGGCGGAATGCCGCTCTCCTGCGCCGGTGAAGGCGCAGCGTCGATGACTCAAAAGCCGGAAGACGCGGCCGCGGCGCTGCTGGCGGCGGGCCGCGCGGGCGAGGCGCTGGCCCTGGTCGAGCCGCTCGGCCGGGGAGCCTCCCACACCCTGCTCGCCCGCTGGGCTGTCGCGCTGAAGATGCTGGAGCGCGCCGACGAGGCGCTCGCCGTGCGTCGGCTGGCGGCGGAGCGGTTTCCCCAGAGCGGGGTCGCCTGGCACAACCTGGCCAGCGCGCTCTGCGACCTCGGGGCTGACAACGAAGCGGCCGAGGCGGCGCGCAAGGCCTTCCAGCTCGGCCTGGACGCCCCGGAGACCTGGCTGGTCTATGGCCGGGCGCTCGCGGGCCAGCAGCGCCTTGAGGCGGCAGTGGAGGGGCTGGATGAGGCGCTGCGTCGCCGGCCGGGCTATCCCGAAGCGTTAGAGGAGAAGGCCAAGCAGCTCTGGGCGATGACGCGCGATGCGGATAGGGCGGCTGCCGTCTTCCCAGCCGGCCCGGCCCACGCGCAAGCGCGCGCTGCGATGTTCCGCGCGGCCGGTGATCCGAGCCGCGGGCTTGCCGAGCTTGAGGAGGCCTTGCGCGCCGCGCCTGGCGATCTTGCGCTGATGCAGGCCGTCGCCGCCCTGGCGCTGGAGGCCGGCGCGGTGGTTCGCGCGCTGGAAGCCTCGGACGTGGCGCTCGCCCGCGCGCCGAATGACCCGATCTCGATGCAGGCGCGGGCCGCGGCCTGCCTGGCGGCGGGGCGGCCGGAGGAAGCGCTGGCCCTGGCGCGCCGTCTGGTTGCGAGCCAGCCGCACAACGGCTCGGTGGTCGCCCTGGCGGCCGTCGCCGCCCGCCTGGCCGGCGCCCCGGAGGCCGAGCGCTTGTTCGACTACCCCACGATGGTGCGCGGCTTCGACATCGGCCCGCCGCCCGGCTGGTCGACGGCGGCGGCCTGGCTGGCGGACCTGAAGACCAGCCTCGACAGGCTGCACGACGGGGCGGTGGAGCCGGCGGCGCAATCGCTGCGCGGCGGCACCCAGACGGGCCCCGACCTACGGATCGTGGACGATCCCGCCATCCGGAGTTTCTTCATCGCCATCGATCCGGCGATCCGCGCCTACATGGCCGGGCTCGGCGCAGGCGACGATCCCTTGCGGGCGCGCAACAGCGGCGGCTACGCGATCTCGGGCGCCTGGTCGATCCGCCTGAGGTCGGCCGGACGCCACGTCGACCACATCCATCCGCGCGGGTGGCTGTCGTCGGCCTTCTATGTGGAGGTTCCGCCGGAGGTCGCGGCGGATGATGAGGCGCGCGCCGGCTGGCTGCAGTTCGGTCGCCCAAGCCTGCGCACCGAGCCGCCGCTGGAACCGGCGTGGTTCGAGCGGCCGTCACCGGGCCGGCTGGTGCTGTTTCCGTCCTACATGTGGCACGGGACGGCGCCGTTCGTGTCGGCGCGGCCGAGGACCACGATCGCTTTCGACGTGGTCCCCGCCTAACGAGATTACTTCGTGACCGGCGTCGGGGCCTTGGTCGCCGGCGTCGCCTTGGCGATGACTTCCGCGATCTTGGCCGGCGGCTTCGGCAGCTTCGGCGTGGCCTCGACCGAGCCGTACTTCAGCACGTCGAGCGCGCGGCTCAGCTGGAAGTCCTTCTTCTCGTCGAAGCCCTGCGGCGGAGCCTCGGCCGGCTCGTGCACGCCGCGGCGCTCCTTGCCATCCTGCGAGTCGAGGGCGTTACGGAAGCTGGCCTCGGTCATGTAGGCGCGGTTGGCGATATCCTGCGCCTGATCGCGGGTCTGGGCGACCTCGAGGTCCGGCTCGATGCCGGTCTTCTGAATCGAGCGGCCCGACGGCGTGTAGTAACGCGCCGTGGTCAGCTTCAGGGCGCCGTCGGCGCCGCCGCGCAGCGGGATCACCGTCTGCACCGAGCCCTTGCCGAAGCTGGTCAGGCCGACGATCGAGGCGCGCTTGCGGTCCTGCAGGGCGCCGGCGACGATCTCCGCCGCCGAGGCGGAGCCGGTGTTGACCAGCACGGTCATCGGCAGGCCGCGGGTGATGTCGCCCGGGCGGGCGTTGTAGCGCTCGATGTCGCGGGCCTCGCGGCCGCGCTGGCTGACCACTTCGCCGCCGTCGAGGAACAGGTCGGAGACGCCGACCGCCTGGTCGAGCAGGCCGCCCGGATTGTTGCGCAGGTCGAAGACCAGGCCCTTCATGTTGGGGTTCTTGGTCTGCAGATCCTTGATCGCCGCCGAGACCTCGTCGGTGGCCTTCTCGTTGAAGCCCGACAGGCGCACGTAGCCGTAGTCGCCTTCCATGCGGGCGGTCACCGACTTCGGCTTGATGACCTCGCGGGTCAGCTTCAGGTCGAAGGGATCGGTCTTGTCGCGGGCGATGGTGATGGTCACGGCCTCGCCGGCGGGGCCGCGCATCTGCTTGACGGCGTCATTGACGCTGAGGCCGAGGACGCTCGTGCCGTTGACGGCGGTGATGTAGTCGCCCGGCTGGACACCGGCCTTCTGGGCCGGGGTGCCGTCGATCGGCGAGACGACCTTGATCACGCCCTCTTCGCTCGAGATCTCCAGGCCCAGGCCGCCGTACTCACCGCGGGTGGTGTCCTGCATGTCGTCGAAGCTGTCGGGCGTCAGATAGTCCGAGTGCGGGTCGAGCGACGAGACCATCCCCTGCAGGGCGGCCTCGATCAGCTTCTTCTCATCGGGCGGGGTGACGTACTGGCGCTCAACCGTGTCGAGCACGTCGCCGAACAGCTCCAGCATCTGATAGGTGCGAGCCTTGGGCTGGGCAGCCGCCTGCACGGCGCTGTTCACGTAAGCCATGGACCCCGCGCCCAGCACAAAAGCCGAGGCGCCGATGATCAGGTACTTCTTCATGCCCAACGAGGCTCCCTGACGACCCATCGGCCGCCGCTAGATTACGCCCGCCCGTACTACGCCACTCAATCGAGGCCCTATCGCGACGCGGTCTTCTGCGTCGGAAGAGACAGCCAGCGGCCCGGATCGGCTGGGACACCGTTCTGTCGAACCTCGATATAGAGATCCGGCGTTGATTTTCCCCTATCCGGCATGCGTCCAACAGGCGTCCCTGCCGCGACGGATTGTCCGGGGGACGCCGAAATCTGCTCAAGGCCCGCCAGTACAAGATGGTAGGCGCCGTTGACCCGCAGAATCAAGACGAGCCCCCAGCCCTTCACCGGACCGGCGAACGCCACTGTCGCATTCGCCGGTGAGGCGACAGCTGAGCCATTGGCGGTGCGCAAAAATACGCCATCCGCGCGTCCAAGGGGTCCATCGTCCTCGCCGAACTTGCGCGTGACGGTTCCTTTGGCGGGGGGCAGCAGGGGCGGCATGGCCTCGCCCTGGGGCGGCGCGATGACCGCCGCCTCGCTCAACACATTGACGATGCGGTTGCGGCGTTCGGCCGCGCGGCTCTCGGCGGTGAACAGGTCCTCGCTGGCGGCGGCGGCCTGGCGGCGCAGGCCGGAGATCTCTCGCGTGCGGCTGGCGAGGGCCTGGCTGCGGGCCTGCAGCTCAGGCGTCATGGCGCGGATCAGGATGGCGGCGCGCACCGCGTCGCGGGCGTCGGACGAGCGGACCAGCAGGGCGGGCGGCGGGTCGCGGCGGAACAGCTGCAGGGCGCCGAGCAGGCGGGAAAGCCGCGCCCGGGCCGTACCGAGATCGCGGGTCATCGCCCCTTCGCGGCCGGCCAGCTGGGCCAGACGCTGGCGCTGGGCGGCGATGTCGAGGCCGTCCTTGGCCGCCTCGACCGATAGGTCGGCGGCCTCGGCCCTCAGGCGGGCGGCGGATTGGGGCGTCTGGCGTGCGGGAGCAGGGGCGGCGAGCACGAGGCTCGCCGCCACAACCGCCGCGAAGGCAAAAGCCTTAGGCGAGCTTTTGAAGCTCCAGGGCGAGATCGGTCCGCTCCCACGAGAAACCGCCTTCGTTGTCCGGCGTGCGGCCGAAGTGGCCGTAGGCGGCGGTGCGGGCGTAGATCGGCTTGTTGAGGCCCAGGTGCTCGCGGATGGCGCGCGGGGTGGCGCCGCCGATCAGCTCCGGCAGGATCTTTTCCAGCTTGGCCGGATCGATTTCACCGGTGCCGTGGGTGTCGACGTAGAAGCTCAGCGGCTGGGCGACGCCGATCGCGTAGCTGATCTGGATGGTGCACTTCTTGGCCAGACCGGCGGCGACTACGTTCTTGGCGAGATAGCGGCAGGCGTAGGCGGCCGAGCGGTCGACCTTGGTCGGATCCTTGCCCGAGAAGGCGCCGCCGCCGTGCGGGGCCGCGCCGCCGTAGGTGTCGACGATAATCTTGCGGCCGGTCAGGCCGCAGTCGCCGTCCGGACCACCGATTTCGAAACGGCCGGTCGGGTTGACGTGCCACTTGGTCTTCTTGGTGATCAGGCCTTCCGGGATCACTTCGAGGACGTACGGCTTGATCAGGTCCAGCATGCGCTTGGAGGTGGCGATCTTGCCGTCGATGCGCTTCTTGTGCTGGTGGCTGACCACGATCTGCAGCACCTGGGTCGGCACGCCGTTTTCGTAGAGCAGGGTCACCTGGCTCTTGGCGTCGGGCTCCAGGCCTTCGCACTCGCCCGAGTGACGGACTTCGGCCAGGCGCTTCAGGATGTTGTGGCTGTACTGCAGGGTGGCCGGCATCAGCTCCGGCGTCTCGTCGGTCGCGTAGCCGAACATGATGCCCTGGTCGCCGGCGCCTTCGTCCTTTTTCTCGGTCGAGTCGACGCCCTGCGCGATGTGGGCCGACTGGCCGTGCAGGTGGCAGGCGAAGCGGGCCTTCTTGTAGGAGAAGCCCTTCTGGTCGTAGCCGATGTCCTTGATCGCGTCGCGGACCTTGGGCTCCAGGCTCTTGATGATTTCCTTGGTCTGTTCCTTCGACCCGGCGCGGACTTCACCGGCGAGCACGATGCGGTTGGTGGTCACCAGGGTTTCGCAGGCGACGCGCGCCTGGGGCTCGGCGGCCAGGAAGGCGTCGACGACGACGTCGCTGATACGGTCGGCGACCTTGTCGGGGTGACCCTCGGACACGCTTTCGCTGGTGAAGATGTAGGACGAACGGCTCAAGGGGGACGCTCCCGGCGTTTGAAATCGGCGGCGACCATATAAAGGAAGCTTTATGTCCGCAAGGTGAAGGGCCGGCCGTTTCGCCGCACATAATCCACGGCGTCCGGGACTGACGTCGGAGGGCGTTTTGCTGCAGGCTGGCGGGGACGGGGACGATGACCAAGGCCAGCTTCGATCTTTCCGCCGCCGAGGCGCGGCGCATCGCCCTGGCCGCCCAGGGGTTCGGGCGCGGCCGGCCCGGGCGCGCCGCCGGCCCGACCGCGCTGGGCCGCGCGCTGGAGCAGGTGCAGCTCTTGCAGATCGACAGCGTCAATGTGCTGACCCGTGCGCACTACCTGCCGCTGTTCTCGCGCCTGGGCGACTATCCGCGCGATCTGCTCGACGTCGCCGCCTGGAGTCCGCCGGGCAAGAAACCGCGCCGGCTGTTCGAATACTGGGCGCACGAGGCCTCGCTGCTGCCGTTCGATCTGCAGCCGCTGCTGCGCTGGCGGATGGCGCGGGCGCTGCGGGGCGAGGGCATCTGGAAGAACGTCGCCGAGCACGGCAGCACGCGCCGGGCGCATGCCGAGGCGCTGCTGGAGCGCATCCGGCAGGAGGGCCCGATGGCGGCCTCCGAGGTCGGCGAGGCCAAGGGGCCCGGCGGCTGGTGGGGCTGGAGCGACGCCAAACGGTCGCTGGAATGGCTGTTCTGGTCGGGGCAGCTGACCACGGCGACACGCAAGAGCAGCTTCGAGCGGCTCTACGACCTGCCCGAGCGGGTGCTGCCCGCCGAGGTGGTGAACGCGCCGACGCCGCGCGATGAGGACGCTCACCGCGCGCTCCTGCTGCGCGCCGCCCGCTCGCTGGGCGTCGCCACCGCCGGCGACCTGCGCGACTACTTCCGCCAGAAGCCCGCCGACGCCCTGCCGCGCATCGCCGAGCTGGTGGAGGCGGGGGAGCTGATCCCGGTGAAGGTCGAGGGCTGGCGGCAGGCGACCTATCTGCATCGCGAGGCCCGGACGCCGAGGAGCGCCGCGGGCACGGCCCTGCTGGCGCCGTTCGATCCGCTGATCTGGGAGCGCTCGCGCGCCGAGCGGCTGTTCGGCCTCGACTACCGCATCGAGATCTACGTCCCGGCCGACAAGCGGAAGTACGGCTACTATGTGCTGCCCTTCCTGCTGAACGGGAAGATCGTCGCCCGCGTCGACCTGAAGTCCGACCGCAAGCGCGGCAAGCTGCTGGTGCAGAGCGCCCACTTGGAAAGCCACGCCAAGGCGGCGGTCGTCGCCGAGCCGCTGTTGGGCGAGCTACGGCTGATGGCGGGGTGGCTGGGGCTGGCGGGCGTGGAGATCGTCGGCGGCGGGGGCCTGGCCGAGGCGCTGCGGGCCGCGTCCTGAAACGAAAAAGGGCGGACCTTGCGGCCCGCCCTTTCCGTAATCGCAGAAGCGTAAAGCTTACGGCGTGCCGATCGAGGCGACGTCGATCTTGAAGCCCGGGCCCATCGTCGACGACAGGCTGATGCGCTTCACGTAGGTGCCCTTGGCGCCCGACGGCTTGGCCTTGTTCAGCGCGTCCACCAGGGCGACCACGTTGACCTTCAGCTGCTCCTCGGTGAACGAGGCCTTGCCGATGCCGGCGTGCACGATACCGGCCTTTTCGACGCGGAACTCGACGGCGCCGCCCTTGGCGTCCTTCACGGCCTGACCGACGTTCATGGTCACGGTGCCGACCTTCGGGTTCGGCATCAGGCCGCGCGGGCCCAGCACCTTACCGAGACGACCCACCAGGGCCATCATGTCCGGCGTCGCGATGACGCGGTCGAAGTCCATGAAGCCGCCCTGGATCTTTTCCATCAGGTCTTCGGCGCCAACGGTTTCAGCGCCGGCGGCGGTGGCTTCATCGGCCTTGGGGCCGCGAGCGAAGACGGCGACGCGAACGTCACGGCCGGTGCCCGACGGCAGGTTGACCACGCCACGGACCTGTTGGTCGGCGTGACGCGGGTCGACGCCCAGGTTGATGGCGATTTCGATGGTTTCGTCGAACTTGGCCTTGGCGTTGGTCTTCACCAGCGAGATGGCTTGGTCGAGGGCCAGGTTGGCGTTGCGGTCGCCGGTCCAGGCTTGGATGCGCTTGGCTTGCTTGGTCATCGGTTAGGCCTCCACAATCTTCAGGCCCATCGAACGGGCCGAGCCCTCGATGATCTTCGCGGCGTGGTCGAGATCGTTGGCGTTCAGGTCCTTCATCTTCTTTTCGGCGATCTCGCGCAGCTGCGTGCGGGTGATCTGGCCGACGGTCTCACGACCGGTCAGCTTGGCGCCCGACTTCAGGCCGGTCGCTTGCTTGATGAAGAAGGTCGCCGGGGGCGTCTTGGTGACGAAGGTGAACGACTTGTCCTGGTAGACGGTGATCACGGTGGGGAGGGGGGTGCCCTTCTCAACGTTCTCGGTGCGCGCGTTGAACTCCTTGCAGAAGCCCATGATGTTCACGCCGCGTTGACCCAGCGCCGGGCCGATCGGCGGGGAAGGGGTGGCCGAGCCAGCCTTCACCTGCAGCTTGATATAGCCCAAGATTTTCTTGGCCATGTCTGTCTCCTCTAAGCGCCGGCCACCTAAGGCCGGCTATGAGCCGTGGTTCGGGCAGACCCCTCCCACGGATTTAACCCTCCTCGGACCGGAGTCCGCGAAGGGAGCGGGGCGTATAACGGACGAAGGGCCCGACCGCAAGGTCGAGCCCTTCGCTAACCGCTGAATCCGATTGAAGAAATCAGGAGATCTTTTCGACCTGGCTGAAGTCGAGGTCGACCGGGGTGGCGCGGCCGAAGATCGACACCGCGACCTTGAGGCGCTGACGCTCGTCGTCGACTTCCTCCACCGAGCCGTTGAAGCCGGCGAAGTTGCTGTCGGTGATCTTCACCTGTTCGCCGATCTCGAAGGTGATGGCGGGCTTCGGACGCTCGACACCCTCTTCGATGGCGCCGATGATACGGGCCACTTCCTTTTCCGACACCGGCATGGGCTTGGAGCCCGCGCCGGGGAAGCCGGTCACCTTCGGGGTGTTCTTGATCAGGTGGTAGGCTTCGTCCGAGAGGTTCATCTTCACCAGGACGTAGCCCGGGAAGAACTTGCGCTCGGCGTTGACCTTGCGGCCACGGCGCACCTCGATGACGTCCTCGGTCGGCACCAGGATCTCGGAGAAGCTGTCTTCCAGGCCCTGGGCCTTGGCTTGCTCACGGATCGAGTCGCGCACCTTCTTCTCGAAGTTCGAGTAGGCGTGGACGATGTACCACTTGTGGTTCGGGTTCGAAGCTTGGGGAGGGGTGTCGGTCATTGGGTCGGCTTAGCCCCCGGTCGCGAGCTTGAGGATCTGGTTGACGCTGAAGCCAAGGCCCAGGTCGACCAGTTGCAGGAAGACGGCGGTGATCGTGACCATGATGAGCACC
>JAFKGN010000096.1 GCA_017307205.1 Caulobacterales bacterium | reverse complement strand
TTCGCGCTGCAGGAACTGTTCGTACGACGAACGCTGAACCTCGATCAGGTTCGGCATCTGCACGGCTTCGGGGATGCGGCCGAAAGACTTACGAATCCGCTTTTTGCCGGTGAAGGACTGAGCCATTTATATTTCCCTGGCGCCGGATCGGAGAATCCGGGCGTTGTCGTGTCGCTGCGTCCACCCTCGACAGCTCTCGCCATCGGACGCTGACGGCCTCCCGGGAGAGGGAGGCTGGCCCCTTCGCGACTGGTCAGGGTGAGACCAGCGCCATCGGGCCGAACGCGAAAGACAGCGACCGGGCAAGCGCGAGGAATCGCGCCTCAGTCGAACGGAAATTTCGCGAGACGCGCGAGATAGTCCTTTTAGACCCGCAAGGGAAGGGGGCGCCGGCTGTTTTTTCGGGTGACGCGCGAGCGGGAGGGCGTCACAAATGCTCCGCAAGATGTAACCCGTCGGGAAGTTCCTGTTGAAACGTCAAACCCTGCTTCTGGCCGCTTCGGCTGCGGCCATGCTGGCCTTTTCCGCCAACGCGCAACAAGCCGCCGCCCCCTCCCCGGTCTCTCAGCCCATCGCCACGCCGGCCGCGCCGAACCCCGCGCACCCTGCCCCGCGTGACGTCGCCTATCCGGGCGTCATCAAGGTGGCCATCGACGCCACCGACATCGATCGCCGCATCTTCACCATTAAGCAGAACATCCCGGCCACGCCCGGCCCGATGACCGTGTTCTATCCCGAGTGGCTGCCGGGCAATCACTCCGACAGCGGCCAGATCGAGAAGATCGCCGGGATCAAGTTCTCGGCCAACGGCCAGCCCATCAAGTGGCTGCGCGACAGCGCCGACGTCTACGCCTTCAACATCGTCGTCCCGGCCGGCGCGACCAGCATCGACGTCGAGTTCCAGTACCTCTCGCCCACCGCCGCCGCCCAGGGCCGCATCACGGTGACGCCCGAGATCAGCAACCTGCAGACCATCTCCCAGGTCATGTATCCGGCCGGCTACTACGTCCGCCGCATCCCGATCTCGGCCAGCATCACCTTCCCGGAAGGCTGGAAGTACGCCACCGCCCTTGAGGCGGCCTCGACCAGCGGGAACACCACCACCTTCAAGACCGTGCCGCTCGACGTCTACGTCGACAGCCCGCTGATGGCCGGCAAGTACGTCAAGACCGTCGATCTCGACACCAGCGGCAAGTCGCCGGTGCGGATGAACTTCCTGGCCGACAGCCCGGAGATGCTCGACTACAAGCCCGAGCAGATCGACTCCATGAAGCGGATGGTGACCCAGGCCGACAAGCTGTTCGGCGCCCGTCACTTCGATCACTACGACTTCCTCGCCGCCGTCGGCGACAAGCTGGGCGGCATCGGCCTGGAGCACCACCGCTCCACCGAGATCGACCTCAACGCCAAGACCTTCGAGAACTGGGCCAACCTCGCCCCGGACCGCAACGTCATCCCGCACGAGTATGTCCACTCGTGGGACGGCAAGTACCGTCGCGGCCAGGACCTGTGGACCGCCAACTACAACACCCCGATGCGCGACAGCCTGCTGTGGGTCTACGAGGGCCAGACCCAGTACTGGGGCTACGTCCTGCAGGCCCGCTCCGGCATGGCCACTCAGGAAGAGATCATCGGCTACTTCGCCAGCGCCGCCGCCCTCTACGGCCCCGGCCGTCCGGGCCGCGTCTGGCGCAACGTGCTCGACACCACCAACGACCCGCCCATCGCCCAACGCAAGGCGCAGGGCTGGACCAGCTGGCAGCGCAGCGAGGACTACTATGTCGAGGGCCTGCTGATCTGGCTCGACGCCGACACCCTGATCCGCGAGCGCACGGGCGGCGAGAAGTCGCTCGACGATTTCGCCAAGGCCTTCTTCGGCGTCAACGGCGGCCACTACGACGAGCTGACCTACACCTTCGATGATGTGGTCAAGACGCTGAACGACGTCACGCCCTACGATTGGAACAAGTTCCTCAAGGACCGCGTCGAGGGCAACGGCCCCGTGCCGCTCGATAGCCTGGCCCGCGCCGGCTACCGGCTGGAGTGGCAGGAAAAGCCGACCGTTTTCGGCAAGCAGGTCGAGGACATCGCCAACTCGCGCCTCCTTACCTATTCGCTGGGCTTCACCGTCAACAGCAGCGCCGCCCTCACCTCGGTCCTGTGGGACGGCCCGGCCTTCAAGCAGGGCCTCACGGTCGGCCAGACCATCGTCGCGGTGAACGGCGAGACCTACAGCATCGACAAGCTGAAGACGGCGATCACCGCCGCCAAGGGCGCCGGCCCGGCTGTCGAACTGCTGATCAAGAACGGCGAGCGCTACAAGACCTACAAGTTCGATTACCACGACGGCCTGCGTTACCCGATGCTGGTCAAGATCGACCCCAAGGCCAAGTCGTCCCTCGACGACATTCTGGCCGCGAAGAAGTAGATCTCGACGGCCTCCGCCCCGTCGGCGACGGCGGGGCGGAACCTTGACCGCAGGCGATCAGTTGTTTCCCCAGGAGGAGGCGTCTGAATGACCGGACTGCGTGAGATGATCGCCGCCCACCCGTGTTTCGACGGGGCGGCCTGCGACCTGGCGGCCAAGGCCGCGACCCTCGCCGCCGAGTGCGCGGCCATCGCCCGATCCTGCGCCGACGCCTGTCTTGCCGAGGACAGCGTGGCTCACCTGATCCAGTGCATCCGGCTCGACCTCGATTGCGCCGACATCTGCTGGGCCTTCTCCGGCGTCGCCTCGCGCTTCACCGGCGGCGACACGCCGCTGATCGACGTCGCCTCCCAGGCCTGTGAAGCCGCCTGCCGCCGCTGCGCCGTCGAATGCCGCAAGCATGCGAAGATGCACGAGCACTGCCGCCTCTGCGCCGAGGCCTGCGCCGCCTGCGCCGACGCCTGCCACGCCCTGCGCCAATCCCTCAGCGACGGCCCGAAGCGCCCGGCGGTGGTTCAGGCTTAAGCCTCGAACCATCCTCCAAACATCCGTCATCGCCGGGCTCGTCCCGGCGACCCATGCGTGGTGAGTTCGAAGAGGCGCGCACGCGCCCCCGCCGGCGGTGTTCATGGGTAGCCGGGACAAGGCCGGCTATGACGGAATGGTGGTTCCGTGCGGCGTCATACGCGCGTCATGAGTCGTTCCATCCCCGGCCCCGCTCATGCTAAGCCCGCCCTCACAGTAGGGGGAACAGCATGGCCGAACAGGCTGGCGCCAAACGCACTTCGATGACCACGGTCGTGGCCGCCTCGGCGGCGGGCACCGCCTTCGAGTGGTACGACTTCTTCCTGTTCGTCCCCCTGGCGACCATCATGTCCAAGACCTTCTTCGCAGGTCTGGACGATTCCACCGCCTTCATCTTCGCCCTCGGCGCCTTCGCGGTCGGCTTCGCCTTCCGCCCCATCGGCGCACTGATCTTCGGCCGCATCGGCGACCGCATCGGCCGCAAGGCGACCTTCCTGGCCACCATGAGCCTGATGGGTCTGTCGACCTTCGCCATCGGCCTGCTGCCCAGCTACGCCACCGCCGGCATCATCGCCCCCTGGCTGTTCCTGGCCCTGCGCATCCTCCAGGGCCTGGCCCTCGGCGGCGAATGGGGCGGGGCGGCGATCTACATCGTCGAGCACGTCGACGACGATAAGCGCGGCCGCACCGCCGCCTGGCTCGGCGGCTCGGCCGCCTTCGGCCTGGGCGGCGCCCTCTTGATGGTGCTGATCGCCCGCAGCATCGTCGGCGAAGCCAACTTCAACGCCTGGGGCTGGCGCCTGCCGTTCCTGTTCTCCCTGGCCCTGCTGGCCATCTCGATGTGGATCCGCCTGAAGCTGCACGAGAGCCCGGCGTTCCAGAAGCTGAAGGACGAAGGCACCCGCTCCGAGAAGCCCTTCGCCGAGAGCTTCACCCAGTGGAAGAACCTCAAGACCGTCCTGATCTCGCTGTTCGCCATCCTGATCGCCCAGGGCAGCGTCTGGTACGCGGTGTTCTTCTACGCCTCGACCTTCATCGAGAAGACCGTGAAGGTCGCCCCGGCCACCGTGAACTGGGTGATGCT
>JAFKGN010000172.1 GCA_017307205.1 Caulobacterales bacterium | reverse complement strand
GCGCGGGCCAAGGCGGTGGCGGGCAAGCGCATCCTGCTGGTCGATGATGTTCTGACCACCGGCGCCACGGCGGAGGGCTGCGCGCGGGCCTTGCTGGCCGCCGGGGCGACGCAGGTGAACCTCGTGGTGGTGGCGCGGGTTAAAGAAGCCTCATCCGGCGCTATATGAAGCGCTGAAGCTTCGCGTCACGGATTCCATGGCCCACGTTACGATCTACACCCGACCCTTCTGCGGCTACTGCGCCCGCGCCCTTAAGCTGCTCGGCGACAAGGGCGCCGACTTCACCGAGATCGAGGCCGGCATGGACCCCGAGAAGAAGCGCGAGATGATCGAGCGCTCGGGTGGCGGCGTGACCTTCCCGCAGATCTTTATCGGCGAGCAGCACATTGGCGGCAGCGACGACATGATGATGCTGGAGCGCCAGGGCAAGCTGGACGCGCTGCTGGCGGGCTGACGCTGTTCGCGTCGGGATTGGTTGCGTTCCCGCGCCAAATCCTCATGTTCCGACCATGCCCCTGCGCGTCGGTCTTGTTCAGCTTCGCACTCCCGCCACCCACGAGGCGGCGCTCGCCCATGTGCTGCCGTTGGTGCGGCAGGCGGCGGCCGAGGGCGCGCAGCTGATCCTGACGCCCGAGTGCACGAACATCGTGCAGAAGGATCGCTCCAAGCTGGCGCTGTTCTCGCTGGAGGATGACCCGGTCGTGCAGGGGCTGCGGGCCGAGGCCAAGGCGCTGGGCGTCTATCTGCTGATCGGCTCGGCGCTGGTGCGGCGGGACGACGGCAAGGCGGCCAATCGCGAGATTCTGGTCGGGCCGGACGGCGGGATCGTCGCCACCTACGACAAGATGCACATGTTCGACGTCGATCTGCCGAACGGCGAGACGGCGCGCGAGAGCGAGGTCTATCAGCCGGGCGACGAGGCCGTCGTGGTCGAGGCGACGCCTGCGGTGAAACTGGGCCTGACCATCTGCTACGATCTGCGCTTCCCGGCGCTGCACCGCGCCCTGGCCCTGGCCGGGGCCGAGATCATCGCCGCTCCCGCCGCCTTCACCCGGCCGACCGGCGAGGCGCACTGGCATGTGCTGCTGCGGGCCCGCGCCATCGAGACCGGCAGCTTCGTGCTGGCGGCGGCCCAGGGCGGCTTCCACGAGGACGGGCGCGGCACCTATGGCCATTCGCTGGCGATCAATCCGTGGGGCAAGGTGATCGCCGAGCTGGCGCATGACGAGCCGGGCGTTCTGATCGCCGACCTCGACCTCTCCGAAGCCGCCAAGGCTCGCGCCGCCATCCCGGCGCTGAAGAACGCCCGCGCCTTCACGGCCCCCGCTCCGTTGGCGTCATGATCAAGTACGCCCTGACCTGCGAGCATGACCACGCCTTCGAAGGCTGGTTCGGCGCGTCGGCCGACTACGACGACCAGGCGGCGCGCGGACTGCTGGAATGCCCGGTCTGCGCCTCTAAGGCGGTGCGCAAGCAGATCATGGCCCCGGCTGTGAGCGGCACGAAGGCCCAGGCTTCGCCCGAGGCTCAGGCCAAGATGCACGAGATGGTGATGCAGGCCGCGAGCCAGGTTCGTGAGCATGTCGAGGCGAATTTCGACTATGTCGGCGACACCTTCGCGCGGGAGGCCCGCGACATTCACGAAGGCAAGTCGGAGGAGCGCGGCATCTATGGCGAGGCGACGCCCGCCGAGGTGAAGGCGCTGCGCGAAGATGGTGTTAAGGTGGCCGCCCTGCCTCCGGCGCCGCCGAAGAAGTCACGGATCAATTAGGCCGGCGCCGCATTTTCGCCCCACGGGCGAGCGAGGCGAAACACTGGTCTTGGTAGCGTACAGGTGAGAAGCGATGCTGTTTCTGGACGTAGCGGGCGCCCATGGCGGGCCCTATCGGTTTCAGCAAGTGCCTGACGGCGCGAAGGTTTCCGTGATGGGCGGCGAATTCCTCTACGTCAAAGCGGAAGAGCGTTCGTGGGCGATCGTCTTCGCGTCCGAGAGCAACAACCTGTCCGACGACGCCCGAACCCGCTGGGACGAGGCCGTGAAAAGCCACGGCGTGAACCGGCTCTACACCCGGCTGAACGTGGCGGCCTCGGCGCGCGACGCCGAGCTTTCCGACATCGTGGCGCACTACGATCCGCCGATGAACCGCCGGGGCTGAGCAAGCTCGGCTAGAACGCCTGGGCCGGGGCGCACGTTGTGGGAGCTGAAAGGCGCCCCACACATGACCCGCGCACCCCTGATCGTCGCCGTCCTTCTCCTAACCTTGGTCGCCGCCTGCGGCGCCTCCGGGCGCGCCTCGCTGGGCTCGCGCGCCGGTCTGGTCGCGGGCGCCGCCGTGGCCGGGCCGCCCGGCGCCATGGCGGGCTCCGCGCTTGGGGCGGGTATTGGGGCCATGACGACCAAGGCCAAGCCAGTGACGGTGCTGGGCGCCGCGGCGGGCGGGGCGCTGGGCCCCACCGGCGCCAGCCTGGGCGCGACCGGCGGCGAGCTGATCGACGCCCATCTCGAAAAGAAGCAGCTCGCGCACGACAAGAGGGCGGCCGAGACGCGGATCGCAGCGGAGGAGGCGGCCTCGGCGACGTCGCCCGCCGCGACGGTCGATGTGTCGACGACGGAGACCAGCTCCAACGCCGCCGTTCTTCCCGATCCTGCCCCGCTGGAGATTCCGCCGGCCGGCGCCGCCCAGCCCTAGCGTCCGATCTGGACCTTGATGACCTCGGGAGGCTTCGGCTTCTCTTTCTTGGGTTTGCGGACTTCCTTGTTGGATTTCTTTTGTCCCTTGGCCATGCCGCATCTCCGGTGACGGCACGATCCTGCGGGATGCAGGTCCTGAAGTCAGAATTCACCCTAATGCATGCGGATAAATCCACGCCATCACAGGGGCGAGATGGGTGGATTATTGAAACTCTGGAATTGAAATTCCAATTTTCGAGGCGCGGACGGCGCGGGAAAATTTGGCGATAATTTTCAGAATTTTCGCCTGATCGGGCAGCGTTATTCGGAAATGGCGCCGATATTTTTCGGTTATCTGCTAAGTTCCATGAGGAATTCTGAGGCGAGAGTCTATGCGGCCCTGAGGCCGGGCTTGATCGCCGTTACAGAGATCCCGCGCCCCGGAGGCCCCATGTCCAATCCCGCTCGTTCGCCTCACGCCGGGTCGATTTCACGCATCCGCATCGTCGAACTGCGCAAGCTGGTCGAGGACGCCCGCGACTCCGGGATCGACCTCAAGAAGATGGAGCTGCAGGTCACGCAGCGTGACGAGTCCATCATCAAGCTGAGCCGCGACGTCGCGGTCTCGGAAGTCAGCTTCGTCGAAGGCCAGATGATCTTCCTCGGCGTGAAGCTGGTGCGCAGCGCCACCGCTCACAGCTCCCTGCAAAAGGCGGCGACCGCCTAGTGGAAACACCGCTGCAGATTCGTGAGCGCTGGTCCTACCTTCGGGATCTGCTGATCGAACAGCTCGGCCGCTTCGAGTCTGGCGCGCTCAAGATTCACGCCTCGGATGTCAACGTCAGCAAGGCGGCCATCGACAAGCTCAAGAAGAGCATCGCCGAGTTCGACACCTTGATCTCCCGCAGCGAAGCGCGGCAGCGCGCCGAGGACGTTGACTAGTCCTCGGCGGCTTCGCTTCGGTGGAGGCCGTCAGCCCTAGCGGATCGCCGCGTCCGGCATGGCGAAGCTCAGAGCCGGGCTCTGAGGCATCTTGTCGGGCAGGGCGCCGGTGACCGTCTGCAGGCGCAGCAGCTCGGCCTTCAGCTCGCGCTGCTTGGCGGCGTACTGCGGCTTGTCGATGAGGTTGTTCATCTCGCGGCTGTCGGTCTTGATGTTGTAGAGCTCGGCCTTCTCGGTGTCCGGCGCGCTGCCCCCGTTGGGGTAGTGCATATAAATCCACTCGTCGGTCCGCACCGCCCGCACGTTCGGCGTGTAGGGGAATTCCTTCTCGAAATTGTACTGGTAGTACACGGACTTGCGCCAATCCTTCGGCTTGGTCTTGCCGAACAGCGGCTTGGTCGAAAGACCCTGCATCTTCGGCGCGGCGGCCGGCGGCTTGACGTTGGTCAGGTCGAGCACCGTCGGGGCGAGGTCCATGTTCATGACCAGCTCGTCGACGACCGTGCCCTTGGCGATGGCCGGCGGGTAGCGCACCAGCATCGGGATGCGGATGCTCTCTTCCCAGGCCGTCCGCTTGTCGATCGAGGCGTGCTCGCCGAGCAGGAAGCCGTTGTCGCCGGCGACCACGAAGATGGTGTTGTCGAGCTCGCCCATCTCCTGCAGCGCCGCGTAGAGCGCGCCGATGCTGTCATCGACCGACAGGATGGTGCCGTAGTAGCCGCGGATGAAGTCGGCGAAGTCCTTCATCTCGTATAGCGGGCCGTCGATGCCGTGCCAGGTGGCGACGCGCTTCTTCACCCAATCGGGCGTGCCCTCGTTGACCAGCTGGTCGAGCGGCGGCTTCTTGATGTCGAGGTTGTCGAAGGCGTGCTCGTACTTCGGCTCGGGATACCACTTGCCGTGCGGCGCCTTGTGACCGAGCTGCAGAGAGAAGGGGCGCGGGGCGCGCTTGATCCAGTCCAGCGCCAGCTGCGTCACCACGTGGGTGTAATAGCCCTTGATGACCTTCCGCTCGCCCTTGGTCTCGGTGCTGCCCGGGGCGACCCGCTCGGAGACATGGAATTCGGTGTCGTAGTACTGGCCCTGGCCCTTGTGGCTGGCCCAGTAGTCGAACGGCTTGCGGTGGGAGTCGTCGCCTTCGCCCATGTGCCACTTGCCGATGTAGGCGGTGGCGTAGCCGGCCTGCGACAGACTGGCGTGGTAGCTCGGGTATTTGTCGATCGGGTAGTCGGTGAAGTTGTCCACCACGCCGTGGATGTGCGGGTACATGCCCGACAGGAAGCTGGCGCGGCTCGGCGAGCACAGCGAGGTGGTGCAGAAGGCGTTGGCGAAGCGCGCGCCCTCATTGGCGATGCGGTCGATGTTCGGCGTCTTGATGATCTTGCTGCCCGCCGCGCTCATCGCGTCCCAGCGCCAGTCGTCGCTCAGCACGAAGACCACGTTCGGGCGCTTCACCTGCTGGGCCATGACGCCGTTGCCGTAAACGGTGACGGCGGCCGCCGTGGAGAGGGCGAACTGTCGGCGGGACATGGGCATCGGTGACATACTCCTAAGGATCGGGCCGGCTAAGACAGCCGGAACTCAGTATGAGCCTGCAAAGGCGAAATACCTCACCTCCGCACGACGCAGCGGAAGCCGACGTGCGAAGTGGAGGTGTCGATCGGTTGGGCCCAGCGTGCGGCGGGGCGGAAGCGGCGGCAATAGCTCTCGGCGCAGAGGTGCGAGCCGCCTTTCAGCACCTTGCGGGGAATGGTCGGGGACGTGGTTGGATCGAGGCTTTCGGCGGCCGTCGTCGATTTCAGGCCCTTGCCGCAGCAACTCGCCGCCTCGCGCTGGGCGACGTACCAGTCGTCGGTCCATTCCCAGGTGTTGGCGATCATGTCGTAGAGGCCGTAGCCGTTGGCCGGATAGCTGCGGACCGGGGCCGTGCGCTTCTGACCCTCGGGGGCGTCGTTGCGCCAGGGAAACTCGCCGTCCCAGGTCTTGGCCATGCGCACGCCGTTCGGGATGAATTCGTCGCCCCAGGCGTAGCGGGCGCCCTCGAGGCCGCCGCGGGCGGCGTATTCCCACTCGGCCTCGGTCGGCAGGCTCTTGCGGGCCCAGGTCGCGTAGGCCGTCGCGTCGGCGTGGACGACGTGGACCACCGGGTGATCCTCGATGCCCGCGATGCTGGAGCCCTCACCGAGCGGGCTGCGCCAGCAGGCGCCGCGCTCGAAGGACCACCAGTTGAACTCGCTGAGCAGGACGGGGCGGTCGGCGGGGGTGAAGACCACCGAGCCGGCGAACACGTTCTCCGGCGGCATGCCCGGATAGTCGAACGGATTGGGCGGGGTTTCGGCGAAGGTGACGTAGCCGGTCTCTGCGACGAAGCGGGCGAATTCGGCGTTGGTGACCGGGGTCTCGTCGATCCAGAAGTCGCCGACGGTGACCGGGCGGGCCGGGGCCTCGTCGGCGTATTCGTCGTCGCAGCCCATCATGAACTCGCCGCCGCGCAGCAGCTTCATGCCGGCGAAGCGGCCGCCGACGGGGCGGGACTTGGCGGACGAACGCATGGTCACTTTGCCGCCTTGGTCACCGTCATCATGTAGTTCACGTCGCTGTCGGCGGAGCGGTTCCAGCGGCCGGTGATCGGATCGTACGAGACGCCGAACGGGCCTTCGACGTCGACCTTTTCGAAGGCGAGGAAGCTGCGGATTTCGTCGGGGCGGAGGAACTTCTTCCAGTCGTGCGTGCCCGCCGGAACCCAGCGCAGAACATATTCGGCGCCGATCTTGGCAAGGGCCAGGGCCTTCAGCGTGCGGTTCAGGGTGGCGACGATCATCACCCCGCCGGGGGCCAGCATCTTGGCGCAGGTGCGGGCGAACTCGCCGGGATCGGCCACGTGCTCGATCACCTCCATGTTGAGGACCACGTCGAACGGGCCGGCGCCCTCGGCCAGCAGGGCCTCGGCGGTGGAGGCGCGGAAGTCGATGGTCAGGCCCTGTTCGGCCGCGTGGGTCGAGGCGGTGCCGATATTGCGTTCGGAGGCGTCGACGGCGGTGACGTCAAATCCCAGGCGGGCCATGGGCTCGCTCAGCAGGCCGCCGCCGCAGCCGATGTCGAGCAGCTTCAGGCCCTGGAAGGGCTGGGCCTGCGCGCCGTCGCGCCCGAAGCGCGCCAGGCAGGTCTCGCGGATGAAGGTCAGGCGCACGGGATTGAACACGTGCAGGGGGGCGAACTTGCCCTTCGGGTCCCACCATTCGGCGGCGATGCGGGAGAAACGTTCGACTTCCGCCGGATCGATGGATGATTGTTGGGACGATTGCGACATTGCCGTTGTGAAAATCCGTCGCTAGAAGGCGGCCTCTTGTCGAGGGGCGTGGCGGATCGCCGGCCGTTCGGCAAGAAGAATCGAAGCGTTTTAGGGCGGCGACACGGTCCATGTCTCGGTTGGTGATGAAGTTCGGCGGCACCTCGGTGGCCGACCTGGAGCGCATCCGCCGCGTCGGTCGGCTGGTGGCGGCCGAAGTGCGTTCGGGCAAGCAGGTGGCCGTCGTCGTCTCGGCGATGAGCGGCAAGACCAATGAGCTGGTGGCCTGGACCGACCAGGCCGGCCGCGCGGCCCCGGGCCTGCCGGACTCGGACGACGAGTACGACGCCGTCGTCGCCTCGGGCGAACAGGTGACCGCGGGCCTGCTGGCCATGGTCCTGCGCAACATGGGCCTCAACGCCCGCTCGTGGCTCGGCTGGCAGCTGCCGATCATCACCAGCGAAGCCCACGGCAGCGCCCGCATCGAAGACATTCCGCCGGCCAACCTCTCGGCCTCGATGGATCGCGGCGAGGTGGCGGTGATCGCCGGCTTCCAGGGCCGCACGCTCGACGGCCGCATCACCACGCTCGGCCGTGGCGGCTCCGACACCAGCGCCGTGGCCGTGGCCGCCGCCGTCGGCGCGTCCTGCGACATCTATACGGACGTCGACGGCGTCTACACCACCGACCCTCGCATCGAGAGCAAGGCCAAGCGCCTGGCCAAGATCTCCTACGAGGAGATGCTGGAGATGGCCTCGCTGGGCGCCAAGGTGCTGCAGACGCGGTCGGTTGAATTGGCGATGGCCCAGCGCGTGCCGCTGCGCGTGCTGTCGAGCTTTACGGAGCCCGGTGAAGCGGGCGAGGACACGGGCACCGTCGTCTGCGACGAGGAAGAGATCATGGAAAAGCGCATTGTCAGCGGCGTCGCCTACAGCCGGGACGAAGCCAAGGTCAGCCTGCTGGGCCTGCCGGACCATCCGGGCGTGTCGTCGGCCATCTTCGGCCGCCTGGCCGACGCCAACGTCAACGTCGACATGATCGTGCAGTCGCGCTCGCGCGACGGCGGCCTGGCCAACATGGAATTCACGGTCGGCAAGCGTGACGCCGCGCGCGCCGTCGAGATCGTCAACGCCGCCAAGGCCGAGATCGGTTTCGAGGAAGTCGCCGTCAACGAGGACGTCGCCAAGGTCTCGGTGATCGGCGTCGGCATGCGCAGCCACGCGGGCGTCGCCCAGTCGATGTTCAAGGCCCTGGCCGACAAGGGCGTCAACATCCAGGTGATCTCGACCTCCGAGATCAAGATCAGCGTGCTGATCGACAGCGCCTACACCGAGCTTGCCGTGCGCGCCCTGCACGCGGCATACGGGCTGGACCAGCTCTAAGAACTTAGAGCCGCCATCAAGGCGGCCATCGCGCACGGGAGGGGCTGACCATGCTGTCTGGCCTCGGCTTCGCGATGGTCGCGATCTTCATGACCTTGATCACCACGCGGCGCCTTTCGGCGCTGGCGGCGCTGATCCTCGTGCCCACCGCAGTGGCGCTGGTCGCCGGCTTCGGGCCGCAGCTCGGGCCAATGATGCTGGCGGGCATCAAGGATCTGGCGCCGACGGCGGTGATGCTGCTGTTCGCCATCCTCTACTTCGGGGTGATGATCGACGCCGGGCTGTTCGAGCCGCTGGTGAAGGCCATCGTCCGCGCCACGGCGGGCGATCCGGTGCGGACCATGTTCGGCGTCGTCGCCCTGGCCCTGGTGGTCGGCCTCGATGGCGACGGCTCGACGACCTACATGATCACCATCGTCGCCATGCTGCCGCTGTTCAAACAGCAGAAGCTGGACGTGCGCATCCTCGCCTGCCTGGCGATCATGGCTTCGGGCGTCTCGAACCTCCTGCCCTGGGGCGGGCCGACCGCGCGAGCGGCCACGGCGTTGCATCTCGACCCGGCGGCCCTGTTCCTGTCGCTGCTGCCGGCGCTGTTGTTGACCGCGATCTATGTGTTCTTCGTCGCGTGGTGGCTGGGCCGCCGCGAGCGGGCGCGCCTCGCGCTCAATCCGCCCGAGCCGCAATCCATCGCGCCGGACGCGCCCGAAGAGCCGATGCTGCCGGAGGGCGGCTCATACGCCAAGCGGCCGAAGCTGATCTGGTTCAACCTCGCCCTGACCCTGGCGCTGATGGCCGGGCTGGTGCTCAGCATCATGCCGCTGCCGGTGATGTTCATGCTCGGCTTCGCGGTGGCCCTGGTGGTCAACTATCCGAAGCTGGAGGACCAGCGCGAGCGGCTCTACGCCCATGCGGGCAACGCCCTCTCGGTCGGCGGCCTGGTGTTCGCGGCCGGGCTGTTCACCGGCATCCTTTCCGGCACGGGCATGGTCGAGGCGATGGCCAAGACGGTGATCGAGATCATCCCGCCGCAGGCCGGGCCCTACATGGCGCCGATCACGGCCCTGATCAGCCTGCCGTTCACCTTCTTGATCTCCAACGACGCCTTCTACTTCGGCATGCTGCCGATCCTGGCTCAGGCGGGCGCGGCCTATGGGATCACGCCCGAGCAGATGGCCCGCGCCTCGCTGATCGGTCAGCAGGTGCACCTCCTGAGCCCGTTGGTGCCCTCGACCTATCTGCTGGTCTCGATGGTCGGGATCGAGCTGGCGGAGCATCAACGCTTCACCATCCGCTGGGCGCTCGGCGCGGCGCTGGTGATGATGCTCGGGGCGCTGGCGATCGGGGCCTTCCCGCTGATCGCCGGCTAGGACGGCGAACCGGAACCGCCGGTGTTCCAGCTGGTTCTCTTCCACGCCCTTCCGGAGACTTCGCCATGACTGTCTCGACCTTCCGCCTCTCGGTTCTAGTCACCGCCTGCGCCGCCGCGCTCGCGGCCTGCGGCGAGACCGCCAAGCTGCCGCCCGACGCCGGGATCGGCCCCAATCCGCAACTGCCGGCGCCGGTGAAGACCCTGCTGCCGACCATGAAGGTGTTCGACGCGGTCGGCTGGCCGGCCGGCGCGACGCCGGTCCCGGCGCCCGGTCTGAAGGTCGCCGCCTTCGCCACCGGGCTGGAGCACCCGCGTTGGCTGCTGCCGCTGCCCAATGGCGACGTGCTGGTCGCCGAGACCAACTCCCCGCCCAAGCCGGACGACAACAAGGGGATCAAGGCCAAGATCCAGGGGCTGGTGATGGCCAAGGTGGGCGCCGGCGTGAAAAGCCCCAATCGCATCAGCCTGCTGCGCGACGCCGATGGCGACGGCGTGGCCGAGATGAAGACGACCTTCCTTTCGGGCCTCAACTCACCCTTCGGCATGACCCTGGTCGGCGACACCCTCTACATCGCTGACACCGACGCGATCCTGAAGGTCCCGTATCAGACGGGGCAGACCCAGATCACTGCGACGCCGGTGAAGGTGACCGACCTGCCAGCCGGGCCGCGCAACCACCACTGGACCAAGAACGTCATCGCCAGCCCGGACGGGACTCGGCTCTACGCCACCGTCGGCTCCAACTCGAACGTCGCCGAGAACGGCCTGGCGGCCGAGGAGGGGCGGGCGGCGATCTGGGAGATCGATCCGGCCACGGGCCAGAAGCGCATCTTCGCCACTGGCCTGCGCAACCCCAACGGCATGGGCTGGAAAGACGGTCAGCTGTTCACCGTGGTCAATGAACGCGACGAGATCGGCTCGGACCTTGTCCCCGACTACCTGACCAGCGTGAAGCCGGGCGCGCACTACGGCTGGCCGTGGAGCTACTACGGCCAGCATGTCGATGCGCGGGTGAAGCCGGCCAATCCCGCGATGGTCGCGAAGGCCATCCCGCCGGACTATGCGCTCGGGACGCACACCGCCTCGCTGGGGCTGACGTTCAACACCGGGACCGGCCTGCCCGGTTACGAGGGCGGGGCCTTCGTGGGCCAGCACGGCTCGTGGAACCGCAATCCGCCGTTCGGCTACAAGGTGCTCTATGTGCCCTTCGTGGGCGGTAAGCCTTCAGGCATGCCGCGCGACGTGCTCACCGGCTTCCTCGTCGACGGCAAGGCGCGCGGTCGGCCGGTGGGCGTGGCGATCGACACCAAGGGCGCGCTGCTCGTCGCCGATGACGTGGGCAATGCGGTGTGGCGGGTGACGCCGGCCGGCTAAGCCTGCTCACATGGCCAGGAGCGTCAGCAAGCTCGCTACGACGATGAACAGGATCGCGCACGCCGTGGTGCGGAAGATGTTGGGCTTGTAGGCAAAGACGCGCGTCGCGTTGTCTCTGTCCCAAGAAGCAATGCCGCCGTCGCGGACGGCCCAGAACGAGCGAATGAAGGTGATCAGGCTGATGAGCGGCAAGCCAAGGCCGTACCCCTTCACGTAGAGCCCAAGCGTCCTCCGCAGCAGTGTCCGCAGGCCGAGGCGCTCACCATCGATCGACCGGAGCCGCGCGCCGACGATCGCCTTGCCGAGCGTTGTTCCGAAGATGCGAATGATCACCGCGTCCAACAGGAGCGCGAACGGCAAGAGAATGACCTGGAGAATAATATCGGTCGCCTTGCCGCCATTCAGCAAGGCGTCGTAGAGGGCCGGCGAAGTGAACGCCAAGAGGAACCAGAAGGGGATCGAGGCGATCACTACGACAAGGGTGATGTCGAGCGCCCGCGCCCAGAAACGGGCCCATGGCGTAGCCAGGTTGGGCCCGGTCTGAAGAGGCAGCGCCTCCCAGGCCTCGTCGTCCAAGGTCATTTCGGTCATTCGCGCCTCCCGGCTCGACGGTGGCGCGAATTTACAAGCTTGGCAATTAGGCGTGGATCACCAGACCCCGATCTTGTTGGCCTCTTCGTGGCTGATCGGGTGGTGGGCCTTTTCGTGGTCCTTCTCGGCCAGGAAGCGCATGGCTTCCCGGGCGGCCATGCAGCCCATGCCGGCGGCCGTGACGGCCTGGCGGTAGACGTCGTCGGTGACGTCGCCGGCCGCGTAGACGCCTTCGATGGCGGTGGCGGTCTTGCCGGGCTGGACCTTCAGATAGCCTGAGCTGTCCATCTCCAGCTGGCCCTTGAACAGCGACGACGACGGGGCGTGGCCGATGGCGATGAACACGCCGTCGACGGACAGTTCGCTCGTCTCACCGCTGACCATGTTCTTCAGCTTCACGCCGGTGACGCCCATGGGGTCGCTGTCGCCGACCACCTGTTCGATGGCGGTGTTCCAGATCACCTCGACCTTCGGGTGGCTGAACAGGCGTTCCTGCAGGATCTTCTCGGCCCGCAGCTCGTCGCGGCGGTGGATCAGGGTGACCTTGGACGCGAAGTTGGTTAGGTAGAGGGCTTCCTCGACGGCGGTGTTGCCGCCGCCGACCACGGCCACTTCCTTGTTGCGATAGAAGAAGCCGTCGCAGGTGGCGCAGGCTGAGACGCCGAAGCCCTGGAACTTCTGCTCGCTCTCCAGGCCCAGCCACTTGGCCTGGGCGCCGGTGGCGATGATCAAGGTTTCGGCCAGCCAGACGTCGCCGCTGTCGCAGACCAGACGGAAGGGGCGCTGCGAAAGATCGGCCGAGACGACGGTGTCCTCGACGAACTCGGTGCCGACATGCTCGGCCTGGGCGCGCATCTGCTCCATCAGCCACGGGCCCTGGATGACGTCGGCGAAGCCGGGATAGTTTTCCACGTCGGTGGTGATGGTCAGCTGGCCGCCGGGCTGGATGCCGGCGATCATCACCGGCTGCAGCAGCGCGCGGGCGGCGTAGATGGCGGCGGTATAGCCGGCGGGGCCCGATCCGATGATCAGGCAGCGAACGGTGCGGGGCTCTTTGGCGGGGCTCGACATGGCGGCAGATATAGGGCCGATTCCGACGCATGGCATCAGAGCGTCGCCCATGAAGAATTCTGTCCGCGTCCTCATCGGAGCTGCAATCGGCGCGCGCCGGGCGGAGGCGCTTTGAGCCGCATCCTGTTTGTCTGCGACGCTGGGCCGGCCATCGGCGGCGGCCACGTCATGCGTTGCCTCACCCTGGCCGGGGCGCTGACGGCGCGCGGGGCCGAGGTTGCGTTTCTCGAGACGCCTGAAACCGCCCCGGTGCTCGACGCCTTCGCCTCGCCGGAGATCGGCCGCGCGGCGCCGGGGGACGGCGGCTTCGACGCGGTGCTGGTCGATCACTATCGCCTGTCGCTGGTGGAGGAGGCGGCATTTGGGGCGCTCGGCGGCCAGCTGGTGGCGCTGGAGGATCTCGGGCGACCGCATCCGGACGCGGCGCTGGTGATTGATCCCGGTGCGCTGGACGGGCCGGGGTATCAGCTGGTGCGGCCGGATTTCGGGTTCCTGCGGCCGGCGGCCTTGGCGCGGCGCGGAGACGAGGCCAAGCGGGCGCTGGTTTCCCTAGGGCTGACCGATGTCGGCGGGATCACCGCGCGGACGGTCTCGGCCCTGCTGCCGGCAGCCGGCGACATCGCGCTCGACGTGGTGGTCGGGGCCGCCGCGCCCAGCTTCCCGGTGTTGCGGGCCCTGGCGAAGGACGGGCGGATCACCCTGCATGTGGAGACCGACGCCATGGCTGAGCTGATCGCCGAGGCCGACATCGGCGTAGGGGCGGGCGGTTCGAGCCTGTGGGAGCGGGCCTGCCTCGGCCTGCCGAGCGTCACCCTGATCCTGGCCGACAATCAGCGCGACCTGACCATGAAGTTGGACGAGCGGGGCGCGACCCTGGCGCTCGACGCGCGCTGGCCGGGCTTCGAGACCCGGCTGGCGACGGCGTTCGGGCGGCTGGTGCGGGCCGCGCCGCTGCGGGCGCGACTGTCGGAAACCTCGGCCGCGCTGTGCGATGGCCAGGGCGCGGGCCGCGCGGCCGAGCGGATTCTTGCAATCCTCTAAGCTTGGCCGGGCTAGAGGGGAAAGCCCATTCCCCGTAGGCGCTCGGTCATTGCGGGCTCGGCTTCCGCCCAGGCGTCTGCGGTCAGCTCCAGGCCGATGGCGTCGACGGGCTGGCCGTCCTTCGTCGCCCGCCCGACCAGCCGTGTGGTCTCCACGAAGCCGAACCGCTTGTGCAGCTTGATGACCGCCGGGTTGGTCTCGAGCACCTCGCAGGCCAGCCGCGCGAGGCCGAGGGCGCCGAACGCCTGCTCGATCACCTGGAACTCGGCCATGGCGCCGACGCCGCGCCCGCGCTGCGACGGATCGGCGATGTAGTAGGCCCAGGTCGCGCGGCGATCGGCGGTGTCGATGTCGTAGAGGTTGGCGAGGCCGACGCCCTGGCCATCGGCTTCGATGATCCAGTAGCGCCGGGTCGGATCGATCACGGCGGCGGCGAACCAGCGGGCGTGCTCGTCCGGCGCGATGACGTGGTCGGTGTACATGAAGGCCCGCACGTCGGGCGAGTTGCGCCAGGCCAACAGGCGCGGGCTGTCGTCGGCGACGACCGGGCGCAGGGCGACCGCCATCAGAGCCTGCGATCCCCGCCATAAGTCGCCAGGTCCGGGCGCCGGCGCAGGAAGGTGCGGATATCGAGCGAGGAGAAGGCGTGGTTCTGCGGGTAGAGGCCGTCGTAGACCGCGCTGACGAACGCGTAGTCGTCCGGCCGGTCGACCGTCCAGCGCACCTCGCCCTCGTGCATCGCCTGGCTGAGGAAGGCCTGTTTCCAACGGTGGGCGCCGCGATGCAGGTCCCAGGTGACGTGCTGGCGCGCCTCGTCGGTCGGACTTTCGGCGGCTTCGCGCAGGGCCTTGGCGGTCATCACCTCGACGTCGAGGCCCTTGGGGAAGGTGCGATGCGGCGGGGTGTTGGAGCCGTAGTCGGCGTCATAGGCCAGCACATGGGCGATGGTGGCGTCGATCAGGTGCGGATCGGCCAGGGGGCAGTCGCCGGTCAGGCGCACGAGGTGGTCGGCCGGATAGGCGTCGAGCGCGGCGATGAAGCGGGCCTGCACATCCGCGAGCGGGCCTCGAAACACCGCGACGCCTTCACGTTCGACGGTTTCCGCGAGGATATCGTCGGAGGGATCGACGCTGGTGGCGAGCACCAGCCGGTCGATGCGCCGGCTGCGGGCGACCCGCTCGACCTGCCGCAGGATCATCGGCGCCCCGGCCAGCGGCAGCATCACCTTCCCCGGCAGGCGGGTGGAGGTCATCCGGGCCTGCAGGACGGCGAGGATCATCGGGCGCGCCCCGCATCGAAGCGCCGCAGCACCTCGCTCGCCAGCCGGTCCGTCTCCAGCAGCGGCTGATAGTTCCAGCGATGGAAGGCCCCGCCGAAGGGGCGGGCTGCGCCGTGGCGTTCGAGTTCTTCGTGGAACAGGCGGAACTTCAGGCTCTCGCCTTCCATCTTCAGGATGAAGACCGGCTTGCCGGTGGCGGCCGCCTCGGTGGCCATGTTGGCGCTGTCCTCGGTGACCAGCACATAGTCGGCGGCGGCGAGGTAGGCGAAGTAGGGGTTCGGGCCCTGGCCATCCCAGATCACGCCCGGCAGGCCGCGCAGGCGGGCGGTGAGCAGGGCCTTGGCCTCCTCCGGCGTGCGGCGGGAGAAGGTGACCATTAGTGAGCCGCCCTCGGCCTCCAGCGCCAGCTGCAGGTCGTTGGCGATGGCGGCGGCCCGTTCCGGCGGCAGGTCGAAGCCGCGCGAGGCCCCGCCGATCAGCACCGCCACGCGCGGGTGGGGCAGGGGATCGAGCAGGTCGGCGAAGGCCGGATACTCCGCCTCCAGCCGTGCGGGCGTCACCCGGTGCGGGGCGCCGGTGATCGGGAAGACATTGTCCCCCGTCAGGCGGTCGTGCTTCGGCGGGGCGACGAGATCGAACATATGAGCCGGAACGCGCGGATCCTGCGTCTGGACCACGAAGGTCTTGCCGCCGGACCATTGTTTCATGCGGATCGACAGGGGCAGGGTGGCGCGGCCGGCGGCGACCCAGAGGTCCGGCCACGGCGCCTCGATGCCGCTGCTCGGCTCCAGGTCGCGACGGGGGAACAGGTGCGCCCACCAGGGCAGGCGGCCGAGCCAGCCCTTCCAGGCTACATGCTTGCGCACGATGGTCGCCGGCCGCTGGCGCGCCACCGCCTCGGCGACGCCGAGCGCCTGGGCCTCGATGCCGGCGCGGCCGTCCGACACCGCCCAGATGACGAGCGGTTCGCTCACGGGGCCGAGGCGGGGGGCTTGGGCAGGAAGGCCAGGGTATAGGCGCTCTTGTAGTCCAGGGTCTTCGGATAGACGCCCTGGGCCGAGGCGACGTCGAAGAACGTCTTCCAGCGGGCGTCGGTCATTACGCCGATCCCTTGGGTCTTGGCGTCGCCGCCCTCGATGATCTCGTACTGGCGCAGCTTCTCACGGGCCTGGTCGAGCAGGTCCTGCGTCATCTCCGGATTGTCTTGGATGATCAGCGCGTCGCCCGGCTTGGCGTCGCCGTGCAGGTAGCTGGTCCAGCCCGCGGCGGTGGCCTCATTGAAGGCGCGCACGGCGTCCGGATGCTCGGCGATCAGCTTGTCGGAGGCCAGCACCATGGTGGCGTAGCCGGGGTATCCCTCGTCGGCGAGCAGGAAGACGGCGGGCTTAAAGCCGGCCATCTTCTCGATGGTGTAGGGCTCGCTGGTCACATAGCCCTGCTGGATCACGCTCTTCTCGGCAATGAACGGCGCGGGATTGAAGTTGTATTTGCGCACCTGGGCGTCGGTGAACCCGTACTTCGCCTTCAGCCACACCCAGAAGGCGGTGACCGAGGCGTCGGACAGCAGGATCGGGCGACCCTTCATATCGGCGATGGAGCGCACCCCCATGCCCGGGTGGGCCATCAGCACCTGCGGGTCTTTCTGCATGAAGGCGGCGACCGCCTTCACCGGGGCCTTTTCGGCCGCCAGGTTCATGGCGATGAAGCTGTTGGAGCCCATGCCCATCTCGACCGCGTCGGCGGCGACCAGCTGCGGCACGTTCACACCCGGGCCGCCCTGGATGATGGTGACCTTGAGACCGCGCTTCTCGTACTCGCCGGTGGCCAAGGCCTGGTAGAAGCCACCCTGTTCGGCCTGGGCCCGCCAATCGGTGGCGAAGCGGATGGCGACCGCGCCGTCGGCCGCCTGCTCCGGCGCCTTGGGCGAACAGGCCGCGACCAAGGCCGCCAGCGCCGCGCCGATCAGGATTTTGCCGATTCTCATGGGAGGCCCTCCGCGCGCGGAAGGTAGGCGCGGCGACGCTTCATTCCAAGCGAAGTGACGGCGTGGGCCGGGGCTGTTGGTTAAGCGCCGTGGAACAGGCGTTCGCGCCCGCCGTTTGGCTTGCCAGGGACGAAACTGGGAGATTTCTCATGACGAAGACAGTCGAACGCGTGACGGAGTCCGATACCGCCCCCCACACCACGGTTATCGAACGCGAAGGCGGCGGTGGCGGCATGGGCGGCGTGCTGATCGCCCTTGTCCTGCTGGTCGCCGTGGCGGTCGGCGGCTACTTCCTGTGGAGCAACAGCCAGAACGACGCCCTGCGCACGCGGGCGGTGGCGGACGCGGCTGGCAGTGTGGGTGAAGCCGCCGGCAGCGTGGCCGGCGCCGCCAACCGTGCGGCCGACAACGTCGCGCCGCCGAGCATGCCGGCTCCGGCGCCCGCGCCGAGCAACCAGTAAGCCTAAACGAGAAAGGGGCGAGGCTTCCGGTTGCCCGGCGGCCTCGCCCCTCGCCCGAGTTCTCTGGCCGAAGCCTTTGAAACTCGTCGGAGCGTCGCGACCGAAGCCGCGATGGTCCGTTTTGAGCCCTCCAGCCGAAGCCTTCGAAACTCTGCCGAGCCTCGGGTCCGTGCGCTTCGCGGGGTCTCCCTCGCGTCCGCTTGCCGATCCCTGCCGTTGCTCGGCGGCGCACTTGAAGGGGTGAACCTTCGGTAGCGGCGCCGGCTTGGCCCTCGTTCGCTTGCCTTTCCGGGTTTCCCTGGTGGGCCGCGCCGCGATGTCCTCTCGACGGGTTGAGGATGTTCCGGACCCGGATTTTCGACAATGGCCCAGCCGCGAACGCCGGTGGACATGCCGGCGCAAAAGCTGTGCAGAAGCGGTGGATGGCGCCGCGAGTCGTGTAGAGATTTCAGGGGCTTGCCGAGTTTCGCACAGCGTTCTGCGAAATCGCCCGCGGGGGCTCCGGCGCGGGTCTTCTAGCCCGTAGCGCCCAGGTTTTCACGCTTTTCTTCGAGCTCGAGCCACTCTTCTTCCGCCGCCGCCAAATCGGAGCGGGCCTTGTCGGCGGCCTTCATGATGCGGTCGAAGCCGGCGGGGTCGCGGCTGTAGAGGTCGGCGTCGGCCAGCTTGGCGTCGTGGGCGGCGATGACGCCGGGCAGGTCGGCGACCAGCTTCTCCAGCTCCTCCAGCCGGCGCTGGTCCTTGTAGGAGAGCTTGGTCGCGGCCTTCTTGGACGCTTCGACGGGCTTGGGCGCGGCCTTGGCGGGCGGCGTCGCGTGGCGGAAGTCGAAGAAGCCGGGGTTCTGGTCGAGGAAGTCCTTCCAGCCGCCGGGCGTCTCCACGGCGCGGCCTCGGCCATCGAGCGCGATGGTCGAGGTGGCCAGCTTGTCGATGAAGTCGCGGTCGTGGCTGACCAGCAGCAGGGCGCCGTCGTAGTCGGCCAGCAGATCCTCGAGCAGTTCGAGGGTGTCCATGTCGAGGTCGTTGGTCGGTTCGTCGAGCACCAGCAGATTAGCGGGCTGGGCGAGGGCGCGCGACAGCAAGAGGCGGTTACGCTCGCCGCCGGACAGGCTGGCGACCGGCTGGCGCAGCTGGTTCTCGCGGAACAGGAAGTCCTTGGCGTAGGCGGCGACATGCTTGGGCCGACCGCGCACCATGATCTGGTCGCCGCCTTCGGGCGCGAGCGTCTCCCACAGGGTCTGGCCTTCCTTGAGCGCGGCGCGCGCCTGGTCGAGGTAGACGACGTCGAGATTGGTGCCGAGTTTCACCGAGCCGGTGTCCGGCGCGACCTCGCCGAGCAGCATCTTGATCAGGGTGGTCTTGCCCGCGCCGTTGGCGCCGACGATGGCGACGCGGTCGCCGCGCAGGATGCGGGTGGAGAAGTCCTTCAGCAGCACCTTGTCGCCATAGGCCTTCGACAGGCCCTTGGCTTCGATCACCCGTTTGCCGGACGTACCCGCGCCTTCGAGCCCCATGGAGAGCTCGCCGCGCTGCAGCGACATCATCTCCTTCTTCTGCGCGCGCAGGGCCAGCAGGTTGCGGCGGCGGCCCTCGTTGCGGGCGCGGCGGGCGGTGACGCCGCGATGCAGCCAGTGGGTCTCGCGCTCCAGCATCTTGTCGAGCTTGCGCGCTTCCTCGGCCTGGGCCGCCTCGATGCGCTCGGACCAGTCGTCGAACTCGCCGAAGCCCTTGTCGAGTCGCCAGACGCGGCGGTTGTCGAGCCAGAAGCAGCGTTGCGTCACGCGTTCGAGGAAGGCGCGGTCGTGGCTGACCACCAGCACGGCGGCCTTGCTGGCGGCGACCATTTCTTCCAGCGTCTGGATGGCGAAGATGTCGAGGTGGTTGGTCGGCTCGTCGAGCAGCAGGACGTCCGGCTCCTCGTCGAAGGCGCGGGCGAGCGCGGCGCGGCGGGTCTCGCCGCCGGAGAGCCCCTGCGTGCCGCGCTTGGGATCGGGCCCGAGATCGGTGAGGGCCGCCTCGGCCTGATAGCTCGGCGCGCCGCCGGCCGTCGCGTAGGCGAGCAGGGTGTCGCCTTCGATCAGCGGCTCCTGGGCGACCAGCATCACCTTGGCGCCCGGCGTCACCGACCGCTCGCCGCCGTCGGCGTCGATCAGGCCGGCCAGCATGCGCAGCAGGGTGGTCTTGCCGGCGCCGTTGCGGCCCACGAGGCAGGCGCGGGTGCGCGGCTCCAGCGCCAGGTCGACGCCGTCGAACAGCATGCACTCGCCATCCGCGAGGCGGACGGATTTCAGGGCGAGGACGGGCGGACGCATGACGGGATCAGAGCTTTCGGAGAGGGCGCGGCGCCCTCAGTAGGGAAGGTCCGCGGACGGCGGCACATAGTCCGGCGCTCCGTTCGGCGCAATCGGCGCATCGCTGCGGGCCTCGGCGGCGGCGCGGCCGAACTCGGCGGCCAGGCTGTCGTAAAAGCCGTTGCGCGGGTCGGCGTTGGTGGCGGGCAGCACGTCGGAGGTCAGAAACGGGAAGTCGCGCGGCGGCAGGCCTTCGTGGGCCGCGATCATGAACCGCCGCCAGATCGTCGCCGGCAGGTCGCCGCCGACCACCTTGTTCATCGGCTTGTCGTCGTCGTTGCCAACCCAGACGCCGCCCGCGAAGTCCGGGGTGAAGCCGACGAACCAGGCGTCGCGCCAGTTCTGGCTGGTGCCGGTCTTGCCCGCCGCCGGGCGGCCGAAGCTGGCGCGCTGGGCCGTGCCGTACTGCACGACCTTCTTCATCATCTTGACCATCATGCTGGCGTGCTCGACGCCGTAGACCGCGTCGGGCTTGGGCGGGGTCCAGGTGAACAATGACTGGCCGCCGACGGTGGCGATGGCGTCGATCACATGCGGCGGCGTGCGCTCGCCGCCGTGCTGGAACACCTGAAACGCCGAGGTCATGTCGATCAGCGTCACCTCATAGGCGCCCAGCGCCACCGAAAGGTCGATCTGAGGCGGCAGGGTGGTGATGCCGAAGCGACGGGCGAGGCTGCTGACCGCGCCGACCCCGGCCTCCTGCGCCAAGCGCACGGCCACGGTGTTGATCGAGTTAATCAGGGCGCTCTCGACGGTGATCGGGCCGCGGTAGCCGCCGCCGTAGTTCTGCGGCCGCCAGTTTCCGAAGCGAATAGGCGCGTCCTGGCGAATATCGGTCGGCAGCACGCCGTGGTCGATGGCGGCGGCGTAGACGAAGGGCTTGAAGGTGGACCCCGGCTGGCGACGGGCCTGGACCGCGCGGTTGAATACGCTCTCGCTGTAGTCGCGCCCGCCGATCATGGCGCGCACGCCGCCGTCTTCCGACAGGGCGACCAGGGCGGCCTGGCCGGCGCCGGCCTTGGCGCCGTCGGTGGCCATCACCTCCCGCACGATCTTGGCCGCCTCGGCCTGCAGGCGCGGATCGACCGTCAGCTTGACCACGAGATCCGGCGAGTTCGGCCCCGCGATGCGGATCGCCTCGCTGGTGGCGTAGTCCAGCAGGTAGCCGTAGACGCCTTCGTTCTGCTGTGCGGTGGGCGAAAGGCGCGGCGTCTCGGCCAGGGCCTGCCGGTACTGCGCCTCGTCGATCCAGCGCTCCTTGCGCATCCGCGCCAGCACCAGCTTCTGGCGGGCGAGGGCGCCCGACATGCCGCGCGTCAGGGCCAGTCGCGACGGCGCCTTGGGCAGGGCGGCGAGGAGGGCGGCTTCCGAGATCGTCAGCTGCGACGCCGGCTTGCCGAAATAGGTGCGGGACGCGCCGTCGATACCGAAGGTGTTGGCCCCGAAGAAGATGCGGTTGAGGTAGAGCTCCAGCACCTCGTCCTTGCTGAGCACGCGCTCCAGCCGCGCGGCCATCAGCATTTCCTGAAGCTTGCGCTCGACGGTCTGGTCCGGCGTCAGGAACAGGCCCTTGGCCAGCTGCTGTGAAAGGGTGGAGCCGCCCTGCACCACCTCGCCCGCGCGCCAGTTGACCCAGGCCGAGCGGATGATGCCGTAGGGGTCGATCGGCCCGTGCTGGTAGAAGCGACGGTCCTCGGCGGCGAGGAAGGCCTGCGGGACGTAGGGCGGCAGGTCCTTCAGCGTCACCCGTTCTCCGTAACGCGGCCCACGGGTGGCGATCAGCTGGCCAGTTGCATCCTGAAAGCGGATTCCGGGGGCGCGATTGACCGCGAACAACGCTTCGCGGCCGGGCAGGGTGGGGGTGTCGCGCAGGTAGCGATGCCAGACCCAGGCGCCGGCGCCCGCGAGGACGATCAGCAGCACAATGGCGGCGACGCCGAGGATTCGGCTCCAGCTACGGATCGCCCGCGCCCGCGCATGCGCCAGATCGGCGCGGAACGTCTCGGCCGGCGGACGACGGCCGAAGGCCGAAGGCGGCGCGTTCTGACGATCCCTGTCGCTCAAAGACATCCCCACGCGAGCGCGACGCATGGCGGCCCGCCCTCCCTTGGTCTAGAGAAGCGCGAATGCCGCACAAGCCTTTTTGGGAGGTCAAAGCCCTCCACCAGATGACCGTGCGCGAGTGGGAGAGCCTCTGCGACGGATGCGGCCTCTGCTGCCTGATCCGTTTCGAGGACGAAGTCAGCGGCGAGATCATCCCCACCCGCGTGCACTGCAAGCTGTTCGACAGCGCTGCCTGCCGCTGCTCCGACTACGCCAACCGCCGCGCGCATGTGCCCGACTGCATCAAGCTGACCCCCTACAATATCGAGGGCCTGCAATGGATGCCGCCGTCCTGCGCCTATCGCCGGCTGCACGAGGGCAAGCCCCTGCCGCAGTGGCATCCGCTGATCACCGGCGATCCGGAAAGCGTGCACCGGGCCGGCGTCTCGGTGCGCAACCAGACGATTTCCGAGGCCGTGCTGGAGGACGAGGACGACGCCCTGGACTTCACCGCCTGGGACCTGGCGCGGGACAAGAGCGAGGACGATCCTGAGGGCGGCGACGCCTGAGCTTGGCCCTGGCAGTTGCGCCTAGCGTCGAACCGCCTAATTGATCGGCTTTAGACCTTCGCGGAGACTTCAGACCCTTGGCCGGTGACCCCTATTCCGAGCTCGGCGTAAAGCGCGGCGCGAGCGCGGACGAGATCCGCAAGGCGTTCCGCAAGCTCGCGAAGCAGTTCCACCCGGACACCAACCCCGGCGACAAGGCGGCCGAGGAGCGGTTCAAGCGCGTCAGCGGCGCCTTCGACATTCTCGGCGACGAGGAGAAGCGCAAGAAGTTCGACCGCGGCGAGATCGACGCCGACGGTCGCGAGCAGTTCACCGGCCATCCGTTCGGCGGCGGCCACCCGTTCGGCGGGGCCCAGCGCGGCGCGGGCGATTTCGGCGGCGGCTTCGCGGGCGCCGGCGGCGGCGACTTCTCCGATATCCTCAGCGAGATCCTTGGCCGCAACGGCGGGCGCGGCGGCATGGGCGGCGGCGGAGGCTTTAATCCACGCGGCCAGGACCTGCGCGCCAAGCTGGAGATCGACATCGAGGAGGCCATCAAGGGCGGCAAGAAGCGCCTGGCCTTTTCCGACGGCCGGACCCTCGACGTGACCATTCCCTCCGGCGTCAGCGAGGGCCAGACCCTGCGGATGAAGGGGCAGGGCGCCCCCGGCCGTGGCGGGGCGGGCGACGCCCTGATCGAGCTGACCATCAAGCCGCATCCGGTGTTCCGCCGCGAGGGCGACGGCCTGGTCATGGACCTGCCGGTGACGGTCCCCGACGCCGTGCTCGGGGGCAAGGTGGCCGCGCCTACGCCCGAGGGGAACGTGATGGTCACCATCCCCAAGGGCTCGAACAGCGGCTCGCAGTTGCGCCTGAAGGGGCGGGGCCTGGCGGACGCCAAGGGCAAGCGGGGCGACCTCGTGGCGCGCCTGGTGGTCACCCTGCCGGACACCATCGACGGCGAATTGGAGAAGTTCTCCGAGCAATGGCGCGCCAAGCGGCCCTACGCCCCCCGCCGGAAGTAGCCCTCGGGCCTAATGGCTGTTGATGGCCTCGAAGACCTGATCGTAGCGGCCTTCGCGGGCGGCCTCGCAGAAGAAGCGGGTGCGCTGCACGAAGATGTCGCTCGTGTTTCCGGCTTCGAGCACGCTCATCACCTCGGCGATGTAGTCGGCCAGCGGCATGCTGTTGGGGTTCTCGGCGTGGCCGGGCATCAGGTCAGTGGCCACGGCCGGCGGGGCGAGTTCCAGCACCTCCACCGTGGTGCCGCGCAGCTGGCGGCGCAGCGACTGGGTGTATGAACGGATGAAGGCCTTGCTGGCGCTGTAGGTCGGGGTGGCGACCAGCGGCACATAGGCCAGACCCGAAGTCACGATGACGATGCTGGCCTTCGGCTGGGCGCGCAGATGCGGCAGCAGGGCGGCGGTCAGGCGGATCGGCCCGAGGATGTTGGTCGCCACGGTGGCCTCGGCGATGGCGAGGTCGACCGGATCAGCGGTCAAAGTCTCCGCCGCCATGATCCCCGCGTTGTTGACCAGCACGTTCAGCGCCGGCCAGGCGACGACGATGCGCTCGGCGAAGGCGCGGACGGCCTCGGCGTCGGTGACGTCGAGCAGCTCGTAGGCCATGCCGGGGTGGGCGGCGACCGTCGCCTCCAGCGCTTCGCGGCGGCGGCCGGTGATGATCACCTGATTGCCTTTGGCGTGCAGGGCCGAGGCCAGGGCCTGGCCGATGCCCGAGCCGCCGCCGGTGATCAGGATGGTGTTTCCGGTGATCCGCATGGTGTGTCCCTTTCGAATTTTCCGCCTGTGATCGGCGCGGGACATCGATATAAAGGGTCACTTACCGATAGAAAGTAGGCACCGAAACGTTCGGTACTTACCTGATGGAGAGCGTCTATGCCTTCGCCCCAGCGGAAGACCCCCTCGGTTCACGACCTGCCGGTCGATCCGCGCGTCGAGGCCCTGGTCAACGAGGTCATCGGCCGGGTGGCCGACAAGTGGACGATGATCCTGATCGAGGTGCTGATCGAGCACGGCGAGCTGCGCTTCACGCGCCTGGGCGAACTGGCCGGGGGCATCAGCCAGAAGATGTTGACCCAGACCCTGCGGCAGATGGAGCGGGACGGCCTGGTGATCCGCACCATCCACCCGGTGATTCCCCCACGTGTGGAGTATCGCCTCACCGACCTTGGCCTCAGCCTGGGCGAGGCCTTCTGCGGCGTCTGGTTGTGGGCGGAAAAGAACCTTCAGGCGATCGAAGACGCGCGTGTCGCGTTCGACATACGGGCGAAGGCTTGAGGGGCTAGGGTCGTGTCGGCCCGACAGGTGACAGCCACGCTTCGTCTGGCCATAACCGTCCCGTTCAGCCGCTATTCAGCCCGCGACTCCTAGATATCGCCGCATGATCCGTAACCTGGCTTTCATCGCCGCCCTGCTCGTCACCGCAGCCCCCGTGGTTGCGGATGCGCAGGTGCGCCTGCCGCCGGGCGCCTTTGAGGTGGCCCAGGGGCGTGGGCGTGGGCCGGACGGCAATGGGCCTCCGGGCCAGTCGCGCGGCGGTCAGGTGATCGGCATGGAGCGGGCGGTCGCCATCGCCCGCGGCCGCGCCGGTGGTGGTCAGGTGCTCGACGCCAGCCTTGCCGGGGCCAACTATCGGGTGCGGATTCGCACGCCCGACGGCCGGGTGATCGACTTCATCATCGATCCGCAAAGCGGCGCGATTCTCGCGATGGACGGAGGCTGACATGCGCATTCTGGTGGTCGAAGACGACGCCGACATCGCGCGCCAGCTGAAGCTGGCCCTGGCCGACGCCGGCTATGCGGTGGACCATGCTCCCGACGGCGAGGAAGCTCAGTTCCTCGGCGACACCGAGCCCTACGACGCCATCGTGCTCGACCTCGGCCTGCCGAAGATCGACGGGGTGTCGGTGCTGGAGCGCTGGCGGCGCGACGGGATCACCACGCCGGTGCTGATCCTCACCGCCCGCGACGCGTGGAGCCAGAAGGTGGCCGGGTTCGACGCCGGCGCCGACGACTACCTGACCAAGCCCTTCCACACCGAGGAACTGCTGGCCCGCCTGCGCGCCCTGCTGCGTCGTTCGGCCGGGCACGCCTCGCCGAACCTGACCTGCGGCGGCCTGCGCCTCGATCCGCGCGCCGCCCGCGCCAGCGTCAACGGCGAGCCGCTGCGGCTCACCTCGCTGGAATACCGCCTGCTGCACTACCTGATGATGCACCAAGCCCGGGTGATCAGCCGCACCGAGCTGGTCGAGCACCTCTACGACCAGGACTTCGACCGCGACTCCAACACCGTCGAGGTGTTCATCGGCCGCCTGCGCAAGAAGATCGGGCCGGATCGCATCGAAACGGCCCGTGGCCTCGGCTACCGGATCGTGCCGCTGGAAGGCGAGACCTCCGAGCCGTGACGGCTGCAGGACGGCGTCGTCCGTCGCTGACCCTTCGGCTGGTGCTGCTGGCCGGACTGTGGAGCCTTGCGGTGCTGGTCATCGCCGGCGTCGCCCTGACCCTCTATTTCAGCCGGGCCGCCGAGGCGCGGTTCGATCGTGGCCTCGCCGAGCAGATCGACAATCTTTCCGCAGGGGTCGGCGTCGACGTCGATGGCGCGATCATCGCCCCGTCGCTGGCCGACACCCGCACCCTGCGCGGCTTCTCCGGCAAGTACTGGTCGATCGCCGAGCCGACCCGCGAGGGACGTCTGCGCGAGATCGTGCGCTCCGTCTCCCTGGTCGACGCCGCGCCCCTGCCGCCGCCGCCGGGCGGGGTGAGGGCGCTGGCGCTGCATCCCGGCGTGACGCAGTTCTACTCCGCCGAGGGGCCGGACAATCAGCGTCTGCGCGTGGGGGCGCTGCAGGTGCGCCTGCCGCGCCGGGTCGATCCGGTGGTGCTGCTGGCCGCCGAGGACAGCGGGCCCCTGAGCGTCGACACCCGCCGTTTCGCCATCGTCACGGTGATCACCCTGGTCGCGCTCGGCGCCGGTCTGATGCTGGCGGTGCTGCTGCAGGTTCGGCTCGGTCTGCAGCCTTTGTTCGCCCTGCGGCGCGAGGTCGCAGCCGTGCGTCGCGGCAAGGCCGAACGCCTGGAAGGCGACTATCCGGTTGAACTGTCCCCGCTGGCCGGCGAGCTCAACGCCCTGGTCGCGCACAATCAGGAAGTGGTCGAGCGCCAGCGCACCCACGTCGGCAACCTCGCCCACGCCCTGAAGACACCCCTGTCGGTGATGCTGACCGAGGCCGGTCAGCAGCCCGGCAAACTCTCCGAAGTGGTCACACGCCAGGCTGAAGTGATGCGCGGGCAGGTCGATCACCACCTGCGCCGCGCCCGCGCCGCCGCCCGCGCCCAGTCGCTGGGCGAGCGCACGGCGGTCGCCCCGGTGCTCGACGAACTGGCGCGGACGCTGGAAAAGATCTTTCGAAACAAGGGAGTCGTCATCGACTGGCGCGCGCCGGACGATCTCTACTTCCAGGGCGAGAAGCAGGACCTGCTCGAAATCGTCGGCAACGTCATGGAGAACGCCGGCAAGTGGTGCACGGGTCGCATCCGCGTGGTCGCCACGCCGATCTCGGAGGAGCGGCTGCAGATCGTGGTCGAGGACGACGGGCCGGGAATCAGCCCCGATCAGCGCGGCGAGATGCTGCGCAGAGGCGCTCGGCTCGACGAAAATGCGCCGGGCTCGGGCCTCGGCCTGTCGATTGTTGATGACCTGGCGCGAGCCTACGGCGGATCGGTCAGCCTTGGCGAGGCGAGTCTGAGAGGACTCTCAGTCAACTTGGAGTTGCCTCGGGTAAGCGATTGAAAATAACGGGTTAAGGGAAGTCTTAACCTTGCCGGCGCGAGGGTCGCCTGGCCGATAAATCAATCTCGGCGAGACGAGCAGCGCGCATTAATGCTTTCGCCCCCGAAGCTTCAGGCCGTCCGCGCCCTCGTGGAAAGCGTTCCTGACGCAACGATCGTCGGCCTTACCCACGCGCTCGCCAATTCCCCGCCGGGCGGGGTGCTCGGCCCCGTGCGCGAGATGGTCGAGGTCGAGGCGGAAGAGCGCTCGGTCCGCAACATCGCCCTGGCCCCCATCGCCGGCCTGTGCCGCGGCGGCCGGCGGGTCGGCCGGCTGGTCTATCCGCCCCGCGTCCTGCGTCGCCTGTGGTCCGGTCTTAAGGCGCAGTCGCCTGATCTCGTCGCTCAGGCCCGCGGTTTCGGCTTCGATGAGTTCGAGAATGAGGAGACGGTGGCTGAGCAGACCCTGGTCTTCAACGCCCTCTGCTCGGCGGCCGGCGACGGGTTGCGCGCCCGGGCGCAACCGGATTTCGCCGCCGCCGCCGAAATCTGCGACTCCGCCGTCAAGTCGGGCGCCGACAGCATGGCCGCCTGCCTGGATCTTGCGCCCATCGTCCGTTCGTCCCTGCCCAATCTGCACGACTGGATGCGGCGCATGGATGATGACGCCGCGACCCTGACGCGGCTGGCGTTCCGCGACGCCGTCGCCCTGTCGCAGGACGCCGGGCCACGTTTCGTGGAAATGCTGGCTTCGCGCCTTGAGACGCCTTGGCAGACGATGCGGCTGCTTTCGACCGTCATGGACCATCCGAGCGAACGCTACCTGGCGGGCTCGGAGATGGCGGGGCTCGCGAACGACGTGCTGGCCGATATCGACTCCCAGCTC
Organism: Caulobacterales bacterium; assembly: GCA_017307205.1. Taxonomy (GTDB): domain Bacteria; phylum Pseudomonadota; class Alphaproteobacteria; order Caulobacterales; family Caulobacteraceae; genus Caulobacter. The sequence continues at coordinate 7,400 of JAFKGN010000172.1, read as the reverse complement.
GCCACGCTCAAGGCTTTCGACATCAAGCGGTCCGACCGGCAGGCGGCCCGCGCCGCCGCTCGCGCCGTGCATGACGCCAGCCTGGCGATCTCGGACTTCAAGGCCTGTGTGCAGACCGCGCGCGATGGACCGATGGGCGCGCGCATCGCCGAGCAGAAGGCCGCCAAGGCCGCGCTCGTCGAGGCCCGGCTCGAAATGATCGACGGGCTGGTCGCCGCGGCCCTGCCGCTGGAAACCATCCGCTTCGCCGGCCGGATGACCAAGCTTGCCCCGCGTCTCACTGCCGACCCGGACATGCAGCTTGTCCAGCAGGCCGAGACCGCCCTGATCTTCGCCGAGGGGCTGCGCCCGGTTGCGGGCACCGCGGGCTTCGGCTCGGCCCGCGCCAAGGCGCTGGAGGCGGTGAACACGCGCCTTGCCAACTACTCTGACGATCTGCTGGCCCACCTGCGGTCGGAAGAGGCCTCGAATCTGGACCGGGCGCGGCTGTATCTCGACGTCGCCGCCAACCTCATGGCCCTTTCCAGCGACGAACAGGCAGCCCAGATCATCCGTCGACGGGCGGCCGCCTAGGTCTGGGGTCGTTAGAACTTCCGCGCCTTGCGTTCGGCCTTTTATTCATAAGCGTGCGTCGGACCTGAAATTCATCTGACACGATTGCGCCATGGAGAGGCCCCAAGAAACGCTTGCGGACACTCTATCGCTTACGAGGCGTTGCGCTTCTTTGCGGGGCGCTTAGGTTTCCCAGACCAAACAAGTCCGGCCGGGCCGGCGAAGGAACGAAACGAACATGGCTGCAAGGAAGACGGGTTTTCTGGTGGGCGCAGTGGCCGGCGTCGGTGTCGCCGCTTCCGCCCTCGCGGGCGTGGGTCTGCGCATGACCCCCGCGGCCGCCCAGGACACGCAGGCCGGCCTGATCCGCGCCTCGGCGGTGACCCCCATTTTCGCGCCGCCTCCGGGCGCGCCGATGTCGTTCGCCGACATCTTCGAAAAGGTTTCGCCGGCAGTGGTCTCGATCGACGTGACCTCGCGGGCTCAGGCCCAGGCCAACAATCCGCTGCGCGGCATCCCCGGCTTCGAGAACTTCCCGTTCGGCGGGCAGGGTGGTCAGGGCGGCCAAGGCGGTCAGGGCGGCGGTGACGACGACAACAGCGCGCCTGGCGGCGGCGACTCGCCGCGCGGTCCGCGTCAGCAATCGAGCGGCTCGGGCTTCTTCGTCTCCGAGGACGGCTTCATCGTCACCAACAACCACGTGGTCGAGAACGCCGAGGAGATCTCGATCACCCTGAAGGACGGCAAGGAATACAAGGCCACCGTCGTCGGTCGCGACGAAGGCACCGATCTGGCGGTCATCAAGGTCGAGGACCCCAAGGCCCGCTCGGTCAAGTTCCCCTACGTCTCCTTCGAGAACGCCTCCAAGCCGCGCGTCGGCGACTGGGTGATCACCATCGGCAACCCGTTCGGCCTGGGCGGCACGGCGACGGCCGGCATCATCTCGGCCTACGGCCGCGACATCGGCGACACGTCCTTCGTCGACTACATCCAGATCGACGCCCCGATTAACCGGGGCAACTCGGGCGGTCCGAGCTTCGACATCTACGGCCGCGTGATCGGCGTGAACTCGGCGATCTTCTCGCCGTCGGGCGGCTCGGTCGGCATCGGCTTCGCCATCCCGGCCGACACCGCCGAGTCGATCACCAAGCAGCTGATGAGCGGCGGCAAGATCACCCGCGGCTACATCGGCGCGACCATCCAGCCGTTCACCGAGGAAATGGCCGAAACCCAGGGCCTGTCGAACACCGAAGGCGCCATCGTCGCCGACCTGGTGGCCGGCGGTCCGGCGGAAGGCGGCGGCCTGCGCCGTGGCGACGTGGTGACCCAGGTCAACGGCGTGGCCATCAAGAACAGCTCCGAGCTGACCCGCGAAGTCGCCAAGTCGCGGCCGGGCGAGACCATCCGCCTCGACGTGATCCGCGACAGCCGCCGTCAGGTGGTCAACATCCGCTCGGGCGTGCGTCCGTCGGAAAGCGAGCTGGCGGCCAATGACAACAGCGGCACGCCGCGTTCGGGCGCCACGCCGCGCCCGGGCGCTCCGGCCACCCAGCAGGTGCTCGGCCTGCAGGTGACCGGCATCGATGCCGCCGCCCGCACGCGCTACAGCCTCGCGCCTACCGTCAACGGCGTGGTGGTCGACAGTGTCCGCCAGGGCTCCGACGCCGCTGACAAGGGCCTGCGTCGCGGCGACGTGATCACCACGGTCAACCAGCGTCCGGTCACCACCGCCGCTGAGATGAGCGCGGCGATCGACGCGGCGAAGAAGTCGGGCCGCACCAGCGTGCTCGCGGGCTTCCTGCGTGGCCAGCGCTCGGGCTTCTTGCCGCTCAAGATCGAATAGCCGAGACTGGTCTTCGGACTTCAATTCGGCCGGGACCGAGTCGTCGGTCCCGGCCGTTTTGCTATTTGGGGGTCATCCATGCGCATCCTCGTCATCGAAGACGATCTTGAGGCCGCCGCCGCCATGACGCGGGGCCTGCAGGAAGCCGGTTTCGAGACGGTGCATGCGGCCGACGGCGCCCTTGGCCTCGCCGCCGCCCGCGACGGTGAATTCGACGTGCTGATCGTCGACCGGATGATGCCGAAGATGAATGGCGTCGAAGTCGTCGAGACCGTGCGCCGCGAAGGCGACAACACGCCCGTGCTGTTCCTCTCCGCCCTCGGCGAGATCGAGGATCGTGTGACCGGCCTCAAGGCCGGCGGCGACGACTATCTGGTCAAGCCCTACGCCTTCGCCGAGCTGATCGCCCGGGTCGAGGCCCTGTCGCGTCGCCGTGAGACGGGGGCGGTCGCCACCACCCTGAAGGTCGGCGATCTGGAGATGAACCTGATCAATCGCTCCGTGCACCGCCAGGGCAAGGAGATCGACCTGCAGCCTCGCGAATTCCAGCTGCTGGAGTTCATGATGCGCCACGCCGGCCAGTCGGTGACGCGCACCATGCTGCTGGAGAAGGTCTGGGAGTATCACTTCGACCCGCAGACCAACGTCATCGACGTGCACGTCTCGCGTCTGCGCTCCAAGATCGACAAGGGCTTCGACCGTCCGATGCTGCAGACGGTGCGCGGGGCGGGCTACCGCCTCGACCCCTAAGGCCAGGTCCGGGCCATGCGCCTGCCGAGGCTGTTCCGCACCACGCCGTTCCAGCTGACCCTGTTGTTCCTGGCGTTGTTCGCCGGGGCCGCCGCCCCGTTCCTCGGCTACAGCTACTTCGCCACGGCGGGGGAGGTGGCGCGCCGCGCCGACGCCGACATCAGCCGCGAGATGGGCTCGCTGCAGGCCGCCTATCGCCTCGGCGGGGTCAATGGCCTAAACCAGACCCTGATCGAACGGGCGGCGGGCGAGCGGCCGTTCCTCTATCTGCTGATGAAGCCCGACGGCACGCGCATCTCCGGCTCGCTGGAAACCTCGCCCGTCGAGGAGCGCACCGACAACGACAGCTGGGCCAGCTTCTCGGTCACCGAGACCGACCCTGACGGCGCCCCCGTCAAGCGCCCGGCGCGGGGGCTGCAGCGCAAGCTCTCTGGCGGCGAGCTGCTGTTTGTCGGCGCCGATGTCGGCGAGTCGGAAAGCTTCGTGGCCAGCATCGTGCGGGCGCTGTGGGGCGCGGCGGCGCTCGTGCTGGTGGTGGGCCTGGCCGGCGGGGTGCTGGTCAGCCGCAACGTCAGCCGCTCGATGCAGGGCCTGGTCGACGTGGTCTCCGCCGTCCGAAGCGGGGATCTTCACGCGCGCGTCAAGCTGCGCGGCACCAAGGATGAGTACGACGAGTTCGCGGCCGGCTTGAACGACATGCTGGATCAGCTGCAGCGCTCGATGGGCGGCCTGCGCCACGCCGGCGACGCCATCGCCCATGATCTGCGCACCCCCCTGGCCCGCCTGCGCGCCCGCATGGAGGTGGCCCTGATCGACGTCGAGGCCGGCAAGGGCGATCCGCGCCGGGCGCTGGAGACGGCGCTGGACGACGCCGACGGCGTGCTGCGCACCTTCAACGCCGTGCTGGCCATCGCCCGCCTGCAATCGGCCGGCCGCGCGCCGGACCAGCAGGAGTTCGACCCCGGCGAATTGGCGGCCGACGTTTCGGAACTCTACGAGCCGCTGTGCGAGGACAAGGGTCTCGAATTCAAGGCCGAGGTGACGCCGGGCCTGCCGCTGCGGGCCAACCGCGAGTTCATCGCCCAGGCCGTGGCCAATCTGATCGACAACGCCTGCAAATATACGCCGTCGGGCGGCGCGGTGATGCTGCGCGTGCGCCGCCGCTCCTCGGGCGAGATCGAGTTCTCGGTGACGGATACCGGGCCGGGCGTGCCGGATGAGGATCGCGCCCGCGTGGTGCAACGCTTCGTGCGGCTGGAGAACAGCCGCAGCGAGCCCGGCGCGGGCCTGGGCCTCTCGCTGGTCTCGGCCGTGGCGGAGGCGCACGGCGGCCGGCTGGAGCTGTCTGAAGGGCCGGGCAAGGTCGGCGAAATGGGGCCGGGCCTGCGGGTGGCCCTGGTGTTGCCCTCGGCGCCGGGGGCCTGATGTCGGGACTGGGTATGCGTCTTCAGCCCTGTGGGCCCGTGGTTGACCCTGTCGCGGCCGAGCGGGCGCGCGAGACGATCCTCGGCAAGCTGGACGCCGAGGGCGCGGCGGTCGTCGAGGCCGCCTGGCCGGCGCTGGCCCCGGTGTTCGCCGCCTCGCCGTATCTGACGGGGCTCGCGCGCCGTCGCCCGGCGCGACTGGTCGCCATCCTCAACGGCGATCCCGAGACGATGCTCGACGAGGTGCTGGTCGCGACCCGCGCCGCGCCGGACGGCCCGGCGCCGCTGGACGAACTGCGCCGGCTGAAGGCCGACCTGCATCTGCTGACCGCCCTTTGCGACCTCGGCGGCGTCTGGCAGCTCGACGCCGTCACCGGCGCCCTGACCCGCTTCGCCGACGCCTCAGTCCAGGCCGCCCTGCTGCTGGCCGCGCGCGACGAGCTCGACCGCGGCGCCCTGACCGCCGTGGGGCAGGGGCCGGAAGGTCCGCTGCCCGGCTTCTTCTGCATCGCCATGGGCAAGCATGGCGCCTTCGAGCTGAACTACTCGTCGGATATCGACGTCTCGCTCTTCTACGAGCCGTCCGCCCTGCCGCTGGCCGAGGGCGTCGAACACCAGGCCGTGGCGCGGCGCGTCGCCCAGAGCCTGATCCGCAGCCTGCAGGACCGCACGGGCGAGGGCTATGTCTTCCGCGTCGACCTGCGCCTGCGCCCGGACCCCTCCTCGACGCCGCCGGCCATGCCGGTCGAGGCGGCCCTCGAGTACTACGAGAGCGTCGGCCAGAACTGGGAACGGGCGGCCCACATCAAGGCCCGCGCCGTGGCCGGCAACATCGCCCGCGCCGAGGCCTTCCTGGGCGAGCTGCAGCCGTTCATCTGGCGGCGCAATCTCGACTTCGCCGCCATCGCCGACATCCACTCGATCAAGCGCCAGATCCACACCCACAAGGTGGACGAGCGGCTCGATCCGGCCGGCGCCGACCTCAAGCTCGGCCGCGGCGGCATCCGCGAGATCGAGTTCTTCGTCCAGACCCAGCAGCTGATCCTCGGCGGTCGCCACCCGGAGCTGCGCAGCCCACGCACGCTCGATGCGCTGGCCGCCCTGGTGCAGGACGGCCATGTCGCCCCGCCGGTCGCCGTCGATCTCGCCGCCGCCTACGCGGCCCTCCGCGCCTGGGAGCATCGGGTGCAGATGATCGCCGACGAGCAGACCCACAAGCTGCCCGAGGCGCCGGTCGCCCGCACCGCCATCGGCGCGCTCGCCGGCTTCAAGACCCTTGCCGCCTTCGATACGGCGGTCGGCAAGACCCTGAAGACGGTCAACGGCCACTACGGCGTGCTGTTCGCCGGCGAAGAGGAGCTGTCTTCCCGCTTCGGCAGCCTGGTGTTCACCGGCGTCGACGACGACCCTGAGACCCTGGCGACCCTGAAACGCATGGGCTTCTCCGAGCCGGAGCGGGTCTCCAAGACCATCCGCGGGTGGCACCACGGCCATATCGCCGCCACCCGCACGGCGCGGGGGCGTGAGTTGTTCACCCGTTTGGCGCCGCGCCTGCTCGACGCCGCCAACGCCGTCGGCGCGCCCGACGTCGCCTTCCGCCGCTTCGGGGACTTCTTCGGCGGGCTGTCGTCCGGCGTGCAGATCCAGTCGCTGTTCCTGGCCCAGCCGCGCCTGCTGGAGCTGCTGGTGCAGGTGCTGGCCTACGCGCCGCGCCTGGCGACCACCCTGGCCCGCAAGGCCTCGGCGCTCGACGCCCTGCTTGATCCGGCCTTCTTCGACCCCGTCTCGGTGGAGGCTCAGGAGGCGGCCGGCTGGAAGGATGTCGGCTTCGAAGTGGCGATGGACCTGGCGCGCCGTTTCCATCGCGAGCAGCAGTTCCGCATCGGGACGCAGGTCATGGGCGGCCAGGCGTCCGCCGCGGACGCCGGGCGCGCCTTCGCCGACCTCGCCGATGTGATCGTCAGCGGCCTCGCGCCGGCGGCCCTGGCCGAGGTCGAGCGGGTCGGCGGCGACTTCCCCGGTCAGGTGGCGGTGGTGGCGCTGGGCAAGTGCGGCTCGCGCGAGATGACCGCGCGCTCGGATCTCGACCTGATGACTCTCTACCGGGCCGACGATCCGGCGGCGATGTCGCAGATCAAGGGCTGGGCGGCCGAGACGGTCTACGGCCGGTTCACCCAGCGGATGGTCTCGGCCCTGTCGGCGCCGACGGCTGAGGGCGGGCTCTACGAGGTCGATCTACAGCTGCGGCCCTCGGGCACCCAGGGGCCGGTGGCGGTGAGCTTCCGGGCGTTCGAACACTACTACGCCGGCGGCGAGGCGGAGACCTGGGAGTTCCTGGCCATGACCCGCGCCCGGGTGGTCTGGGCGAGCAGCCCGGCGTTCGCGGCCGAGGCGACGGCGGCCATCGAGGAGGCGCTGCGCCAGACGCGTGACCCCAAGACCATCGTCAAGGACGTGCGCGAGATGCGGGCGCTGATGGAGCGCGAGCGACCGCCCTCCGGCCCCTGGGACCTGAAGCTGTCGCCCGGCGGCCTGGTCGATATCGAGTTCGCCGCCCAGTATCTGCAACTGGCCCACGCCGCCGAGGGCGGGCCGCTGAAGCCGAACACCGCCGAGGTGTTGGCGGAGCTGCGTGCACGCGGCCTGGCGGATGACGCGGCCCTGGCCGACCTGCAGGACGCCTGGGCCCTGCAACAGAACCTCACCCAGCTGCTCAAGGTGGCGCTGGAGGACGACGCCGATCCCGAGGACGAACCCGCCGCCTTCCAGGCCCTGCTGGCCCGCGCGGGTGGGGAGAAGGACTTCAAGGCCCTCAAGAAGCGCCTGGCGAC
>JAFKGN010000025.1 GCA_017307205.1 Caulobacterales bacterium | reverse complement strand
GGAAGAGGCCGACGCCGCCGTGGTGGACATGCTGGGCGGCCGTTTCGGCTCGGCCGGCGCCCGCGTGGTGATCGAGGAGTTCATGCACGGCGAGGAGGCCTCGCTTTTCGCCCTTTGCGACGGCGAGACCGCCATTCCGTTCGGCGCCGCCCAGGATCACAAGCGCGCCTACGACGGCGACGAGGGTCCGAACACGGGGGGTATGGGCGTCTACTCGCCGCCGCCGGTCCTGACCGACGACCTGGCGAAGCAGGCGTTCGAAAAGCTGGTGCTGCCGGCCGTGCGCGGCATGGCGGCCGAGGGCATGCCCTACCGCGGCGTGCTCTACGCCGGGCTGATGCTGACCGACCAGGGGCCGAAGCTCGTCGAGTTCAACGCCCGCTTCGGCGATCCCGAATGCCAGGCGCTGATGCTGCGCCTCGACAGTGATATCGTGCCCTATCTGCTGGCCGCCGCCAAAGGCGACCTCTCCAGCCAGCCGGCGCCGGCCTGGAGCGAGGAATCGGCGATCTGCGTGGTGCTGGCCGCCGAGGGCTATCCCGAGGCTCCGAAGACCGGCGGCGTCATCGAGGACGCCGAGGACGACTTCGGCGTCGAAGCCACCATCTTCCACGCCGGCACCGCGCGCCGCGAAGACGGCGCCCTGGTCGCCTCGGGCGGCCGGGTGCTGGGGGTCTGCGCCAAGGGGATCAACCTCTCGGAAGCCCGCGACATCGCCTACGCCGCCATGGGCGCGATCAACCTGCCGGGCGGCTTCTATCGCAGCGATATCGGTTGGAGGGCGCTTTGAGCGGCTACCGCTACTGACTTCGTCATCCTGAGTAGGCCGCGTGAGCGGCCGTGTCGAAGGACGCACCGCTGCGCCGCTTTGCGTGCTTCGACACGCGCCTGGCGGCGCTACTCAGCATGACGAAAGCTTTTATTCCCGCACGCAGCTGAAGCTGGCCGCATCGTCCATCGAGCCCGCGCCCTTGTACTTCGGCCAGGCGGGATAGAGGCACATCGGCCGCGCGCGATGGGCGTCCTTGTTGCCGTCGGTCGCCACCAGTTCGCCGGGCGCGCGGCCGCTCTCGACCCAGCGGTCGATCTCGCCCAGGCCGTCGTACTTGGCGTTGAACACGCCGAAGCCATGGCTCAGGCCCGGGATCATGTAGAAGCGCAGGAAGCCGTCGAGGCCGGCCTGGCCGTGCTTGGCGACCTGGCGGTTGTAGTAGTTCACGCTGTTGTGCGGCGTGATGAAGTCGTCGGTCGTGCCGTGCGTCATCAGGATCTTGCCTCCCTTCTGGCGGAAGGGCGTCAGGTCGACTTCGGTGACGTCGACGATCGAGCCCGCGCGCTGCACCTGAGCCTGGAAGGCTTCGGGCTTGAACGTAAGCGCGTCGAAGCCCGGCTGTTGGGTGACGAAGTACTTGATGAAGGCCGCGCCGACGTTGTGCAGCAGGGCGTCGTCGCCGGTCGGCGGGTTGGTCGGAACGGCGCGCTTGCCGAAGGTCGAGCCGCCCTGGAACAGCGAGCCTTCGAGCACGGCCCAGCCGGGGAACTCGGTGGCGCCCTGCACGGCGTAGGGCAGCTTCAGGGGCGAGGCGATCTTCTCGACGGCCGCGATCTGGGCGTCGGAGAGGCAGGCGTCGCCGGCGTCTCGGCCTTCGGGGCAACGCAACGTCGCGCGCACCTTGGCGATGCCGAACGCCCTGGTGCAGCCCTTCACATTGGAGATCATGCCGTCCTTGGCGCCGTCGAGGCCATCGCAAGCGGCCAGCACCGCGTCGGTCAGCAGCTTGCTCTTGGTGGGGTTCAGCCAGCCGGCCCCGCCGCTCTCGTAGAGCGCCTTGCCGACGTTCCAGGAGCCTAGCTGCAGCATGGTGATGTTGTAGGCGGGATAGTTGGAGACCACGCCGTCGTAGTCGGCCGGATAGCGGGCCGCCGCGTCCAGGGCCTCGTGGCCGCCCTGCGAGGCGCCGACGAAGTAGAAGCGCTTGGGCGCCGCGCCATAGCGGGCCTTGATCACCGCCATGGCGGCGTCGTGGGTCTTCTTCACCGACTGCTGGCCGTAATTGCGCAGCGCCTCTTCGTTCAGCGCGAAAGTCCCGTCGAAGCCGGGGCCGCCCTTGTGGCCGCCGTCGCTGCCGAGGGTCACGTAGCCGCGGGCCAAGGGTGTCGGAAGGCTGTCAGGCTGTAGGGCCGCGGGGCCAAGGCCGGTGACCAGCGAGCCGTCGTAGCCGCCGCCGCCGAGCTGGGCGGCCTTGTTGTTCCAGGCCGACGGCAGGTTGACCTGGAATTCCATGCGGGGCGCGTCCGGCGAGGCCGGCAGGATCCAGCCCTTCACCGCGCAGTATTCGCCGGTGGCGCCGGCTGCGGGGGTGAGCACGGCCGAGGCTACCGTCGCCCCTGTCGTCGGCAGGCCGATGGCGGAGGCGGGGATCGCCAGTCCGGAAAGCCGGGCGCAGGCCTCGGCGGGCGAGGCGTTGGTTTGCGCCATGGTCGGCAGGGCGGAAATCGCGCTCAGCAGCAGCGCCGTCGCCAGAACGCGTTTCATCACACCCCTCCCGTTTTCAGCACCGCGTCGAGCGCGGCTTGGTCTTCGAAGCGCGCCACCACCGGCCAGGCGACGACGCGCGCGCGCCACTCGGCGGGCAGTCTCACCCAATCCTTCTCGGTGGTCACCAGGCCCGCGCCATACAGCGCCGCGCGGTCGGCCAGGAAGCGCAGCGTCGCCTCATCGTAGGTCCCATGGTCGGGAAAGGGGGCGAAGTCGGCCAGTTCGCAGCCGGCGGCCTTGAGCGCGCGCTCCACCTTCCACGGCTTGCCGATGCCGGCGAAGCCCACCTGCGGCCCCGAGGGCGGCCGCCCGGCCGGCTCCAGTCGGGCGATCAGCGTCGGCTTGTCGGCGAACAGGGCGAGGAGTTCCGGATCAGCCTCGGGCAGGTCCGCGGGCAGCAGCACGATCACCGCGTCGGCGCGGGCCAGGCCCGATTTCAAAGGCTCGCGCATCGGCCCGGCGGGGAAGACGGCGCCGTCGCCGAACGGCCATTCCTCACCGCGTGTCTCGCCATCGACGACAACCAGCGACAGGGTCTTCTTCACGCTCGGATTCTGGTGGCCGTCGTCCATCACCACCACGCGGGCGCCCGCCTCGGCGGCGGCGCGGGCCCCGGCGGCCCGGTCGCGAGCGATCCACATGGGAAAGTCGTGGGCCAGCATCAGGGCCTCGTCGCCGACCTCGGCGGCCGTGTGCACGGTTGGATCGACCCGCACCGGTCCTTCAAGCGATCCGCCGTAGCCGCGCGACAGGCCGTGGGCGCCGGCGAGGCGCAGGGCCAGGGCCCGCACGATCGGCGTCTTGCCCACCCCGCCGACGGTAAAGTTACCGACGCAGATCACCGGCACGCCCGGATCGACCGGGGTCGCGCGGGCGATCTTGCGCGCCGTCGCCCAGGCCCACAGCCAGGAGAGCGGTCGCAGCAGGGCGCGGGTGATCGGGGCGGGCGCGTGGCGCAGATACCACCAGCGCGGCGTGCGCAGCTTCATGCGGTGGGCGCCGGCAGCAGGGCGGCCAGCTGATCGACCGCCCCGTCCAGTGCTTCGCCTTGGCCAGCGGCGAAGACGCGGGCGCGTTCGGCGCGTTCGGCGGCGATGGAGGGCTCGGCGATGGCGGCCAGGAAGGCGCCGGCCAAGGCGCGAGCGTCGGCGACCGTCACCAGGGCGTCGGCGGCCTCAAGCGCCGCGTAGACCCCGCGCCAGCTCTCGACGTGGGGACCAGAGACGAACGGCCGCGCCAGACGCGCGGGCTCCATTGGGTTGTGGCCGCCGATGTCGGGAACGAGCGAGCCGGCGACCAGTGACAGATCGGCGAGGGCGAACCACAGGCCGAGTTCGCCCAGGGTGTCGGCGACATGGACGTCGGATGCGCCGAACGCCGCTTCGGTGCGGCGATCGGCGGTGAAGCCGCTGGCGCGCGCCAGGGTCAACACCTCCAGGGCCCGGGTCGGGTGGCGCGGAGCGATGACCAGCAAGGCTTCCGGCTGCAGGGAGCGGATGTGGGCGAAGGCCTCCAGCACGATCTCGTCCTCGCCCGCATGGGTGCTGGCGGCGAGCAAGACCGGGCGACCCGCGGCGGCCTCGCGCAGGGCGGCGAGCTGCCTGGGATCGACCGGCGGCGGTCCCCCCGCCAGCTTCAGGTTCAACTGGCCCACGGGGCGGGCGCCGAT
>JAFKGN010000024.1 GCA_017307205.1 Caulobacterales bacterium | reverse complement strand
CTGGACGTGGTCACAGGCAGGGCGGCCAGGGCCGCTGGATCGTTTCGGGCCTCGTCCGACAAGCGGACGACCACGTCGAACCGACGATCGCCCTCGAAAATCTGACCGGCCTCGGCCCCACCAATTGCGGCCGAGACGGCTTCGGAGACATCCGCTGCGGCCAGCCCGTAGTTGGCGGCGGCGAACCGATCGACGGTCAGGGTCAGCGTGGGCAGACCGGAGGCCTGCTCGACGCGCACGTCGGCGGCGCCTTCGGTCTGGCGGAGCACATTGGCGACCTGATCGGCGGTCCTCTGCAACTCAGCGGAATCGTCGCCGAACACCATGACCGCAAGATCGGTCCGCACCCCGGAAATGAGTTCGTTGAAGCGCAGTTCGATAGGCTGGCTGAACTCGAAATTGTTGCCCAGCTGTTGCGCGGAAATCTTATCGATCCGGGCAATCAGATCCTCCTTGGACAGGTTCGGATCGGGCCATTGATCCTTATCCTTCAGCACGATGACGGCGTCGGAGATGTTCGGCGGCATTGGGTCCACGGCCGCCTCCGCGGTACCGGTCCTGGAGAACATGGTCTCCACCTCCGGCTGCGCCTTGATCGCCTTCTCCAGCGCCATCTGCATAGCGAGCGACTGCTCGAGAGACGCCGAGGGCACACGCAGGGACTGCATGGCGATGTCGCCTTCGTCCAAAGTCGGGATGAACTCCCGCCCGAGGGTGCTGAAGGCGATCCCGCCAACGAGGACGGCGCCGAGCGCCGCCGCCAGAACGATCTTGGGGCGAGCGACGGCCGCGCGGATCGCCGGTTCGATGCGCTTGCGGGCGAAGCGGAGGACGAAGGTCTCGTGTTCCTCCGCGCGCCCGTTTGGATCCATGTGGACGTGCTTGGGGTCCCGAACCAGCAGCGCCGTCATGGCCGGCACGAAGGTGAAGGAGAAGATGAACGCCCCCACCAGCGCCAGCATCACCGTTGCGCCCATCGGGATGAAGGTCTTGCCTTCCACCCCCTCCAGCATCAGCAGCGGGGTGAACACCAGCAGGATGATCAACTGTCCAAAAGCGGCCGGCTTGACCATCTGGCGCGCGGCGGCCGCGGCGACGCCAAGCCGTTCATGACGAGTGAGCATTCGGCCGAGTTCGCCCCGCCGCTGGCTGAGCATGAGCAGCGTATTTTCAACGACCACCACGGCGCCATCGACCAGCAAGCCGAAGTCGAGCGCGCCAAGGCTCATCAGGTTTCCGCTGATCCCAAACCGATTCATGCCGATCACTGCGAACAGGAAGCTGATCGGAATCATCAGCGCCGTGATCGTGGCCGCACGGATGTTGCCCAACAGCAGGAACAGCACGGCCACCACCAGCAGCGCGCCTTCGGCCAGGTTGCGGGCGACCGTCGAAATGGTCGAGTTGACGAGGTCGCTGCGGTTCAGCACCGGCGTCGCGACGATGCTAGGCGGCAAGCTCGGGCCCACCTCCTCGAGCCGCTCGGCCGCGGCCTGCGCCACGGTTCGGCTGTTCTCACCCGCCAGCATCAAGGCGGTTCCGATCACCGCTTCGTGGCCGTCTCGACTGGCGCCGCCAAGGCGCGGCGCCTGGCCCATCTCCACGGTCGCCACGTCGGCGACACGGACGACAAGCCCATTGCGATTTACGACAGGGGCTTGCGCCAGGTCGGTCACCGTCTGAGCGAGCGCATCGGTGCGTACCGTGAGCGCCTCGCCCGCGCGCTGGATGAAGCCGGCCCCCGCCTGAGTGTTGGCCCGCTCCAGGGCCTGAATCAGATCGTTCAAGCCGAGGCCATAGCTTGCCAGACGGGCCGGGTCGGGGCGGACGGCGTATTCCTTGACGTAGCCACCGTTCACATCGACGCCGGCGAGCCCTTTGGCCGAGCGCATCCGGGGCGCAATGATCCAATCCTGGACAGTGCGCAGGTAGGTGGCGCGCGCTTGCGGCGTCGTGAGGAGTTCGCCTTCAGGGGTTAGATAGGCGCCGCCTGCCTGCCACCCGGGCTGCCCTGCCGCGGTCAAGGCTTTCGGTCCAAAGGGCACATAGTCGACCGTCCACATCAGGACCTCGCCTAGCCCCGTCGTGATAGGCGACAGTTCCGGCTCGACCCCTGTCGGCAAGGTTTCCCGCGCCTGCGCCATCCGCTCGGCCACCTGCTGGCGGGCGAAATAGATGTCGGTCTGGTCGGTGAAGATGACGGTGATCTGGCTGAAGCCGTTGCGGCTGAGCGATCGTGTGCTTTGAAGGCCTGGAATGCCCGCCATGGCGGTCTCCAGGGGATAGGTGACCTGCCGCTCCATCTGCTCTGGCGCGAGCGCCGGGGCGACGGTGTTGATCTGCACCTGACGGTTGGTGATGTCGGGGACGGCGTCGATCGGCAATCTGGTGAGTTCGTAGAGGCCCAGCGCCGAGACGAGGGCGGTCGCCAGAACGATGAACCATCGGAAGCGAACGGACGCTTCAATAACTGCTTTGAACATGCGCCTGCTCCCTAGTGGCCGTGCTCAGCCTCGCCCTTGGCGAGTTCGGCCTTAAGCAGGAAGGCGTTGGTGGAGACGATCCGTTCGGCGCCGGTGAGCCCACGCACGATCTCCGTGCGACCGCCCGCCTGGCGTCCGGTCAGCACCGGCATGGCGCGGAACCCGCCGTCGATCTGCACGAACACGACGGGATTGCCCTCGACCGTTTGCACGGCTTCGCTCGGTACAGTCAGGCCGCCGCTCTCACCACCGGTCACGAGGGCTCCGGTGACGGGTGACCCCGCCGGCGGGAGGCTAGCGCCAACAGGCCGCGCGCGGATCACCGTCGCCCCACTTTCTCCCGAGCCTGCGTTCGCCGCTACACCGGTCACGACGGCGTCGAACTCTCCCGTCGGGCCGGTGATCCGCATCCGCGCTCCGGCGCGCGTCTGCGCGGCGAGTTGCGGCGGAGCATTGAAGACCAGTTCGACGCGCGCCGGGTTGGTCACTTCGGCGATGACGCCGCCTTGGGCGACGTAGCCGCCGGGCCCGACCTGCACGGCGGTTACGACACCGCCGATGGGCGACGAGACGCTCGTTCGCCCCGAGGCGTTCGGAGAGCCCGCGACAGCTACCCTAGCCCGCGCGGCGCGTGCTGTGGCCTCGGCGCTGAGCGCTTGGGCCTGGGAGCTCTCCACCTCCTGTCGCGCCACTATGCCCTGGGCGCCAAGATTGCGATCTCGCTCGTAGGCGCGCCGCGCGGCGTTCGCCGCAGCCGCCGCCGCGTCGGCGTCGGCGCGCAACGTGGCGGCGTCACCACTGACGAGGATCGCGAGGGCCTGGCCCGCCCGGATGCTTTGCCCCGGCGCAACAAGAACCCGCTCAACGCGCCCGCCGACGCTCGCCCCAACGCTGGCGCGGGCATCAACCATCGGTTCCACGCGCCCGGAAATGCGTGTTTCGGCGCCACCGCCCCGACCCACCGCGACGACGGCCAGGCCCGACGCCCGAACCTGCTCTGGCGTAAGCTTGACAACGCCCTCGGGCGTCTCGGCGGCCTCGCCCTCTTCTTGCGCCTCCCCTTCGGCATGTTCATCGGCGGCCGCGGCCGCAGGGGGAGCGTCGCGATTGATCAATGCCGACAACCCGAAGCCGCCGGCTGCGGCGACGAGGGCGATGGCGGCTACTGCGCCATAAAGACGCGCCTTATCCTGCTTCATTGGGAGTCTCCGGTCCCGGCAACGCCGCTCATCCGAGCCAGGGCTGCCTGCGCGCTTACCCGCTCACTGGCGGCGGCGATGGTTTGACCGCGCGCATCCGTGAGCGCGCGTCGTGCAACAAGAAGTTCGGCAAGACTCAGCTTCCCGCCTTCGTAGCCGATGCGTGTGAGGCGGTAGGCCTCCTGCGCGGCTCGCTCACCCTCCCGAGCGGCGGCGAGCCGCGTTTCTGCGGCGGTCGCACGGGCTGTGCTTGCGCGAACCGTCGCCTCGGCGTCGAACCGCGCCGCATTCAGACGGGCCTCCGCGGCGGTGACTTCCGCTTGGACCGCGCGGACGTTCCCCCGATTGCGATCGAAGAGTGGCAGAGGGACCGACACCCCGGCGATGAATGCTGACGCATCGGAATTCTCGAACCGTCGGAAGCCCACCGAGACATTCACGTCGGGAACGGCGCGCCGACGCTCCAAGGCGAGGCGCCGCCGTGCCGCCTCGCGCTCAGCTTGCGCCACGAGATAGCCCGGCGCGTTAGATGCGACGGGCGAGATGGCGGAACGCGGCGGCGTTCCGTCCAGCAGGCTCACGGGAATCGAGGTGATTGGCGCCGCCGATCCCGAAAGAGCCGTAAGGTTAGCGAAGGCTGTCGCTCCCGCCGCCTGAGCCTCCTCGACGG
>JAFKGN010000171.1 GCA_017307205.1 Caulobacterales bacterium | reverse complement strand
GGCGTTGCCGACGGTCTCGCCGAGCGTGCCCTGCGCCTTGCGCGCGGCGTAGATGGCGCCGAAGTCGATCGGATCGACCATGAACGGCGGGAAGCCGCCCTCGCCGGTGACGTCGGCGATGAGCCGGCGGGCGAACGGGAACAGGAAGCGCGGGCACTCGATCAGCAGCACCGGCTCCATGTCCTCGGGCGAGACGTTGTCGATGGCGAACAGGCCGCCGTAGACCACCTCGACGTGGAACACCGGGTCGTCGCCGCGCGCGGCGCGGGCCGAGAGCTTCACATCGACTTCGAACAAGCCGTCGTCACGGCCACGGGCGCCAAGCTCGACGTTCATGTCGATCTGGGGCTGGGCTTCGTTGGCGCGCAGCGATTCCGGGGCGCGCGGGTTTTCGAACGACAGGTCGCGAACGAACTGGGCCACGATGCGCAGGCCCGGCGGGCCCGCCTGGGCCTCGGGGGCGGCGGCGGGGGCGCCGGATTCGGTATCGGTCATGAGTTGAAGGTTCCGTTCGTCGGGCGGCGGCGCCGCAATATCCAGGCCGCGGCGACTATCATGCGGGTTCAGCGGGTGCAACGCGGCGGCGCGCGGTGACGTGGCCGAAACGCAAGCCTATATAGAGGCGTTGCTACATCTCTCGGGATTGGACCGTTTCGCCTTGCAGGCTCTTGAACTGATCATCTTCGCGGTGCTGGCGGGCGTCGTCCTCTACCAGCTCTATGCGGTGCTCGGCCGTCGGGTCGGCCGTCAGCCGGAGGATGCGCCCCCCGCCCAGGTCGTTCCGCCGGCGTCCACGCAGATTGGGCCGCGCGACGTTGGAGACGAAACCGCAGCCGGCCTGACCGGCGTCGCGGCCCTTCGCGCTCGCGATCCCAGCTTCGAGCCCGGCCGCTTCCTAGACGGCGCGCGCCAGGCTTACGAGATGGTGGTCAAGGCGTTCGGCGCCGGCGACCGCGATACCCTGCGCAACCTGCTCTCGCCGCCGGTGTTCGACGGCTTCGACGGCGCGATCGCCGCGCGTGAGGCCGAAGGCCGCAGCGAGCAGATCGAATTCCCGCACGCGCCCCGCGCCGACCTGGAAAAGGTCGAGGTCCACGGCGATTTCGCCGAGGCGACGGTGCGTTTCCTGGCCGAGTTCCGCAGCCGCTCGAAGGGGCCGGAAGGTGAGGCGGTCGATGACAAGCGCACCGCCGAACTCTGGACCTTCCAACGCAATCTTAAGAGCCGCGACCCCAACTGGACGCTGATCCACGTGGACGCCGCGGAGGCGTAGTTGCGCTTACTCACTCTCAGCGCCGGCCTGTTCGCCGCGCTGACCCTCGCCGGCTGCGTCAGCGCGCCGATGCCCGTTCGCCCACCGAGCGGACCGACGCCGTCGTCTCAGCCGCCGGCCGAGGCTCCGCCCGCGGCGGTCCCGATCACGCCCGCCTCCAACCTGCCAGGCCTGCCCGGCTGGGCGACTGAGGATCATGTCGCGGCGCTCGAGGCTTTCCGCGCCGGCTGCGGCGTCTCGAAGGATGCGGCGATGCTGGCGCTCTGCGGCCGCGCCCGCGCCCTGCGCGGTTTCGACGATGGCGAAGCGCGGGCCTTCCTGGAAAACAACTTTCGCGCGGAACCTGTCGGCGGCGAAGGCCTGCTGACCGCCTATTTCGCCCCGCAGTACGAGGCGAGGACCCGTCGAACCTCCGAGTTCAGCGCCCCCGTGCGGCCCAAGCCGGATGACATGGTCTCGGTCGTTCTCAGCGCGTCCGACCCGGCGACGCCGGATCAGACGCTGATTGGCCGCGACCGCGACGGCAAGGTCGAGCCCTATCCCGATCGCGCGGGCATCGAGGCCGGCTCAGCGGCTGGGGCCTTGGCGTGGATGCGCCCGGAGGACCTGTTCTTCCTGCAGATCCAGGGCTCAGGGGTCCTGACCTTCGACGACGGCCGCCGGCTCAGGGCGACGTTCGCCGCCCACAACGGCAAACCCTATGTCGGGATCGCCATTCCCATGCGCGATCGCGGCCTGCTGCCGGACAACAACACCTCGGGCGACAACATCCGCCGTTGGCTGGCCGACCACCGGGGTCGCGAGGCCGATGCGATCATGGCGCTCAATCCGCGCTACGTGTTCTTCAACCTTGGGCCGGACGACGGCCGGGAGCCGCAGGGAGCCGCGGGGGTTTCCTTGCCGCCAGGCCGGGCCATCGCCGTGGACCTGTCGCAGCATAATCTCGGGGGCCTCTACTGGATCGACGCCGAGGCGCCGAGACTGGCCGGCGCCTTCCCGACCTATCGCCGCGCCGCCATGGCTTTGGACACCGGCGGGGCCATCAAGGGCGCGGTGCGGGCCGACCTCTACATGGGCACCGGCGACGCCGCCGGCACTGAGGCTGGCCGCGTGCGTCACACCTTGCGGCTCTACCGCCTGGTTCCGCTATCCTAGACGGCGATGACCCGCCGGCCGCCGCAGCTTCCGATCGATGACCTGAAGCTGTGGGCGCGGGTGACCTCGACCGTGCGCCCCCGGCCGGGCAAGTCGCAGCCGGTCATTCCTGAGGCCCAACCGCCTGCCCCGAAGCCTGAACCGATCGCGGCGATGCGTGTGCCGGTCGGCCCGCCGCCGAAGACCAAGGCCAAGGGGCCGAAGCCCGCCCCGCCGCCGGAGGTCATCGAGCCTAACCGCAAGCGTCGCATCGTGCGCGACCGGCCCGAGGCTCGGCTCGATCTGCATGGTCTCGATCAGGATCGCGCCCGCGCCGTTCTGGAGAGCTTTGTTCTGCGCGCCGTCGACGACGGTTATCGCGCCTGCCTGATCATCACCGGCAAGGGCTCGCGCGGCGAAGGTGTGCTGCGGCGCTATGTGCCCGAGTGGCTGGGCGCCCCTCCCCTGCGTTCGGTCGTCGCCGGAGTCTCGGAAGCCGCACGTCATCACGGCGGCGCCGGCGCGCTCTATGTGGCCCTGAAGCGTAAAGCTTAGCCTGTCGCAAGTTCGTCGCGCGTCTGTCAGCAAGCGCGCTCAGAACCGTCGGCGAACCTTCGCCGTCCGCCGCTATCCGGTCGCCCGAGTCCGCGCCGCTCCCGAGCGCGGCTGGGGGATACTGGACCATGAAGCGACATCTTCTGCTTGGCGCGGCCGCTTGCTGCCTGTTCGCCGCTCCGGCCTTCGCGGCCGAACCCGCGCCCGCGCCCGCCGCCGATGACGTCACCGCCGGCGCCGTCGAGGAAATCATCGTCCTTGGCCAGGGCCAGAGCCGCCAGGTCCAGACCCTGAACAACGAGCAGATGCAGCTTGAAGTCGCCGGCAGCAGCCCGCTGAAGGCCATCGACAAGCTGCCGGGCGTCACCGTCCAGTCGTCCGACGCCTTCGGGGCCTATGAGTGGTCGGCGCGTATCTCGATCCGCGGCTTCAACCAGAACCAGCTGGGCTTCACGCTCGACGGCGTGCCGCTTGGCGACATGAGCTACGGCAACCACAACGGCCTGCACATCAGCCGCGCGATCTCCAGCGAGGACATCGGCCGCGTCGAGCTGGCCCAGGGCGCAGGCGCGCTCGGCGTCGCCTCGACCTCGAACCTCGGCGGCACCCTGCAGTTCTTCTCGCGTGATCCGTCCGAGACCTTCGGCGGCCAGGCCAACGTCACCGCCGGCTCGGCCAGCATGCGCCGCTTCTACGGCCGCATCGACAGCGGGGCTATCGAGGGCCTCGGCGGCCTGCGGGCCTATGCGTCGTTCGCCGATCAGAACGCCGACAAGTGGAAGGGCGGTGGCGAGCAGAAGCAGCGCCAGTATGACCTCAAAGCGGTGCTGCCCGTCGGTCGCGGCGAGCTGACCGGCTTCTACAACCACTCCGAACGCCGCGAGCAGGACTACCAGGACCTCTCGTTCGCGATGATCAAGCGCCTCGGCCGCGACTGGGACAACACCCAGCCGAACTGGGCTCTGGCCATCGCCGCCGCCCAGGCCTACCTGACCGGTCAGCCGCTGCCGGCTCCGTTCGCCACCGTCGACGACGCCTACTATGCGGGCGCCGGTATCCGTGACGACAACCTCTACGGCCTGACCCTAGACCTGCCGGTCAACGACGTCCTGACCCTGAACGGCACGGTCTATGGCCACACCAACGAAGGCCAGGGCCTCTGGTACACGCCCTACCTGCCCAGCCCGGGCTACGGCACGCCCGGTTCGACCGCCGCGCCGCTGTCGATCCGCACCACCGAGTACGACATCGACCGCAAGGGCTTCATCGGCGGCTTCACCGTCGACCTCGGCGCCCACGTGATCGGCGGCGGCTTCTGGACCGAGCAAAACGACTTCAACCAGGCGCGCCGCTTCTACGCCGAGACTGCCGCGGCCCCGTCGCGCGATCCGCTGGACTTCCAGTCCAACCCGTTCGCCACCCAGTGGCAGTACAGCTTCGACACCAAGACCACGACCGGCCACCTGGAAGACACTTGGTCGGTCACCGACGCCCTGAAGGTCAACTTCGGCTTCAAGGCCATCAAGGTCGAGAACAGCGTCAAGACCGTGGTCGGCGCGCCCCTGACCGGCAAGATCGAGTCCAAGGACAGCTTTCTGCCCCAGCTCGGCTTCGTCTACAGCCTGGACGCCCAAGGCCTTGCGGGCGTGGAGGTGTTCGGCGGCTACACGGAGAACATGGGCGCCTACGTCTCGGCGGCCACCGCCGGTCCGTTCGGCTCCCTGAGCCAGACCGCGGTCGACTACATCTCCAAGACGCTGAACCCGGAAAGCTCGAAGACGGTCGAACTCGGCCTGCGCTACCACAACGAGCGCTTCCAGGGCGTCGCGGCCTTCTACAACGTCGCCTTCGACGACCGGCAGCTGGCCGCCAGCACCGCCGCCCCGATCCTCGGCCTGCCGGCGATCCTGTCGAATGTCGGTTCAGTGGCGACCAAGGGCCTGGAGCTGGCCGGCACCTTCCGCCTGACCGACGCCTGGTCGCTCTACGGCGCCTACACCTACAACGACTCGACCTACGAGGATGACGTCGTCGACGGCACGGGCGCGGTCACCGTTCGCACCAAGGACAAGACCGTCGTCAACACGCCGAAGAACATCTTCAAGGGCGAGCTGTCGTTCGATCAGGACGGCTTCTACGGCAAGCTGGGCGTCGCCTACACAGGTGAGCGCTACTACACCTACGAGAACATCGGCGGCCTCGCGCCCTCGACCACGGTCACCGACCTGACCGTGGGCTACAAGTTCCTCAGCGAAAGCGGCTGGACCAAGGGCCTGGAGATCCAGGGCAATGTCAGCAACCTGACCGACGAGGACTACATCTCGACGATCGGCTCAGGCGGCTTCGTCAACAACGACATCAACGGCACGGCCCAGACGGTGCTGACCGCGCCGCCGCGGCAGTTCTTCGTGACGGTGAAGAAGGCCTTCTAGACGAGGGCCGAGCACGAACGGATCGGGCCGGGGGGCGACCTCCGGCCCTTTTCGTTTGGACCTACGAAGGCCGCGAGGCCTTCTCGGCGACGCCCGACTGACCCTCGCGGGCCTCCAGCTTGGCGGCGACGGCGTCGAGGTCCAGGCCCTTGGCGGCGGCCAGGGCCAGCCAGTGGTAGAGCAGGTCGGCGCTCTCGGCCGCCAGGGCGTCGGCGTCCTGAGACACGGCGGCGATCACCGTCTCGGTCGCTTCTTCGCCGAGTTTCTTGGCGGCCTTGGCCGGGTCGCTCAGCAGCTGGGCCGTGTAGGAAGCCTTGGGGTCTCCGCCCTTGCGGCTCTCGATGGTCGCGGCCAGGCGGGCGAGGGTGTCGAACAGACGCGTCGTCATGCGGCGGCTCCCAATTGCCTGATCGGCAGACCGGCGGCGGCCAGGGCGGCCTTGGCTTCACCAACGCTGATTTCGCCGAAGTGGAAGATCGAGGCGGCCAGCACCGCCGCGGCGCCGCCGTCGCGGGCGGCCTCCACCAGGTGTTCGACCTTGCCGGCGCCGCCCGAGGCGATCACCGGCACGCTGACCGCGCCGGTCACGGCCTTCAGCAGGGCGATGTCGTAGCCGATCTTGGCGCCGTCGCGGTCCATCGAGGTCAGCAGGATCTCGCCCGCGCCCCGCTCCACCGCCTTGGCGGCGTAGTCGACCACGTCGATGCCGGTGTCCTTGCGGCCGCCGTAGGTGAAGACGCCCCAGGAGCCGTCTTCGCGGCGCTTGGCGTCGATGGCCACGACCACGCACTGGGCGCCGAAGGCGTCGGCGCCGGCGGCGATCAGGTCGGGATTTTCGACAGCCGCGGTGTTGATCGAGACCTTGTCGGCCCCGGCCAGCAGCAGGCGACGCATGTCCTCCACCGACCGCACGCCGCCGCCGACCGACAGGGGCATGAAGCAGACGTCGGCGGTGCGGGCCACGACTTCGAGGATCGTGCCGCGGTTCTCGTGGCTGGCGGTGATGTCGAGGAACATCAGCTCGTCGGCGCCGGCGGCGTCATAGGCGCGGGCCTGCTCGACCGGATCGCCGGCGTCGCGCAGGGCCACGAAGTTGACCCCCTTCACGACCCGTCCGTCCTTGACGTCGAGGCAGGGAATGACCCGCAGATTGAGCATCAGCTCGACGCCGCAAGGGCTTCAGCCGGCTTGATCGCGCCGGTGTAGAGCGAGCGGCCGAGCACGGCGCCGGCCACCGGCACGCCTTCGCGGGCGATCAGGGCCTCAATGTCGGCGACGCCCGCGATGCCGCCCGAGGCGATCACCGGAATGCTCACCGCGTCGGCGACTTCGCCTGTCGCTTCGACATTGACGCCCACCAGGGCGCCGTCGCGGCCGATGTCGGTGACGATCAGGGCGGCGACGCCCGCGTCTTCGAAACGCTTGCCCAGGGTCACGGCGTCGAGGTCGCTGTCGCCGACCCAGCCTTCCACCGCCACCTTGCCGTCGCGTACGTCGACGGCCACGGCGATCTGTTCGGGCCACAGGCCGGCGGCCTTGCGCACCAGGTCCGGATCCTTCACCGCCAGGGTGCCGAGGATGACGCGGCTGACGCCGGCTTCGATCCAGCGCTCGATATCGGCCAGGCTGCGGATGCCGCCGCCCAGCTGCACCGGGATCGAGACGGCGTTGAGGATGGATTCAACGGCCGCGGCATTGACCGGCTTGCCCTCGATGGCGCCGTTCAGGTCGACCACGTGCAGCCATTCGAACCCATCCTGGGCGAAGCGGGCGGCCTGGTCGGCGGGCGAGGCGTTGAACACGGTCGCCTTGTCCATGTCGCCGTACAGCAGGCGGACACACTGGCCGTCCTTCAGGTCGATGGCGGGGTAGAGGATCATCGGTCTAGGTCTTTGGTTCAGGGCCGCCAGGCCAGGAAGTTGGCGAGCAGGGTCAGGCCCGCCTGTTGCGATTTCTCGGGGTGAAACTGGACGCCGGCCACATTGTCCCGCGCCACCGCCGAGGTGAAGCGGCCGCCGTGGTCGCTGGTCGCCAGCACGTCGTCCGCATCCGCCGCCGTCAGGGCGAAGGAATTGGCGAAATACATCGGTGCGCCGGGCTCGACACCCTCAAAAAGTTTGTGTTGGCGCGTCCGTTCGACGGCGTTCCAGCCCATGTGCGGGATGGTCAGGTTTGGATCGGAAGGCTCGAGCTTCTTCACCTCGCCGGAGATCCAGTCGAGACCAGGGGTGACGCCGAACTCCAGGCCGCGGCTGGCGAGCAGCTGCATGCCGACGCAGATCCCCAGGAAGGGAACGCCGCGCTGGGTCACCGCCTCGCGCAGCGCCTCGACGACGCCCGAGGCGTCGAGCCCCGCGCGGCAGGACGCGAAAGCGCCGACGCCGGGCAGCAGGATGCGGTCGGCCGAAGCCACCACCTGCGGGTCGGCGGTCACGCGAACGGCGACGTCGTCGCGGCCGGCCCGGCGGGCGGCCTCGACAAGCGCCTTTTCGGCCGAACGAAGGTTGCCCGACCCGTAATCGATCAGGGCTACGCTGTTCATGGCTTGAACCCTACAGCACGCCCTTGGTGGACGGCGCATGGCCGCCGGTCTTCGGGTCATGCTCGATGGCCGCGCGCAGGGCGCGGGCAAGCGCCTTGAAGCCGCTCTCGGCGATGTGGTGACTGTTGTCGCCGTACAGGGTCTCCAGGTGCACGCAGGCGCCCGCGTTCATGGCGAAGGCGTGGTGGAATTCCTTGAACAGCTCGGTGTCGACGTCGCCGACCTTCGGGCGCGAGAACTGCACCTTCCAGATCAGGTACGGCCGGTTCGAAAGGTCGAGCGCGCAGCGCGTCAGCGTCTCGTCCATCGGGATGTAGGCCGAGCCGAAGCGGCGGATGCCCTTGAACCCATCGAGCGCATCCTTGATCGCCTGACCCAGCACGATGCCGGTGTCCTCGATCGTGTGGTGCATGTCGATGTGCAGGTCGCCCTTGGTCTCGATCTCGACGTCGATGCCTCCGTGGCGCGCGAAGCTCTCCAGCATGTGGTCGAAGAAGCCGATGCCGGTGGCGATCTTCGAGACGCCCGTGCCGTCCAGGTCCACGCGGACGCGGATCTGGGTTTCCTTGGTGTTGCGGACGACTTCCGCCGTACGGTTAGCCATCAGATCAGTCCTTGCGCAGCCGCCAGGTCCTTCAGGGAGACCGCAGGGCGGGGGCCATAGTGCGAAATCACCTCGGCGGCGGCCAGCGAGCCGAGCTTGCCGCAAACTTCGAGCGAACGCTCGCGCGCCAGGCCGAACAGGAAGCCGGCGGCGTACTGGTCGCCCGCGCCGGTGGTGTCGACCAGCTGGGCGACGGGGGCAGCGGCGATCTCATGACGCTCAGCGCCCGAGAGCACCAGCGAGCCCGCGGCGCCGCGCGTGACGGCGGCGATGGCGACCTTGTCAGCCAGAGCCTTGGCCGCGGCGTCGAAGTCATCGGTCTGGAACAGGGCCTTCACCTCGACTTCGTTGGCGAAGACGATGTCGCATTGGGTCTCGATGAAGCCCATCAGGGCCTCGCGGTGGCGCTCGACCACGAAGGCGTCCGACAGGGTGATGGCCATCAGGCGCTGCTGGGCGTGGGCCAGGCCGGCGGCCTTGGCGAAGGCGCGGCGGGCTTCCGACGGATCGAACAGATATCCTTCGAGATAGACGATCTTGGCGCCTTCAACGACTTCGGCGGTCACGTCGTCCGGCGTCAGCTCGGTCGAGGCGCCGAGGTAGGTGCACATAGTGCGCTGAGCGTCGGGCGTGACGTTGATCATGCAGACGGCGGTCGGCGAGCCGCCGATCAGGCGCGGGGTGTCGAACCGCACGCCCTGAGCGCGCATGTCGCTTTCGAAGACGTCGCCGAACTTGTCGTTCGCGACCTTGCCGAGATAGGCCGCCTTGCCGCCCAGGCTGGCGACGCCGGCGATGGTGTTGCCGGCCGAACCGCCGGAGGCTTCGATGGCCTTGGCCATGCGGCTGTAGAGATCGGCGCTGCGGGCCGCGTCCACCAGCTGCATCGAGCCCTTCACCAGGCCCTCGCGCTCGAGGAAGGCGTCGTCGCACGGCGCGATCACATCGACGATGGCGTTGCCGATGGCGGCGACGTCGTAAAGCGCGGTCATGGTTGGCGTTTTTCCCGGTGGAGCTCGCGGGGCTCGTTAGCCGCGAACGCTGCGGAAAGCTAGAACCGTTTCCCCCTTGAACCGGTAAACAACTGCTCCGGAGGGTGAAATCCGCCCCTCCCGCTCATCAGACGCCGATGAACAGTTCGCGCGACGGGCAGAGGTCGGCGACGATGCAAACCTCGCACTTCGGACGCCGGGCGACGCAGGTGTAGCGCCCGTGCAGGATCAGCCAATGGTGGGCGCGAGTGAGATAGAGGTCGGGCACAAGAGCCGTCAGTTCGGCCTCCACCGCGTCGGGCGTCTTGCCGTTCGACAGCTTCAGGCGATGGGCGACGCGGAATACGTGGGTGTCGACGGCGATGGCCGGTTCGATGCCAAGTTCGTTCAGCACTACGCTGGCGGTCTTGCGGCCGACGCCGGGCAGGCTCTGCAGCGCCTCGCGGTCGGTGGGCACCTGGCCGCCATAGCGGTCGACCAGGATGTGGGCGGCGGCGATCACGTTGCGGGCCTTGGCGCGATAGAGGCCGATGGTGCTGATCGTCCGCATCAGCTCGGCCTCGCCGAGTTCCAACATCGCTTCCGGCGTATCGGCCAGCTTGAACAGCTTGTCGGTCGCCTTGTTGACGCCCTTGTCGGTGGCCTGAGCAGACAAGGCGACAGCGGTCACCAGGGTGTAGGGGTTGTGATAGTTCAGTTCGGTCTTGGGATTCGGCTCGGCCGCCGCCCATCGCGAGAACAGCGCGTCGATCCGCGCGCGTTCCTTTGGCGAAAGGCGTTTCTTCGGGGTAGGACGTTTGGCCATTACGCCGGTGTTTGAAGCGGATTTGGACGCGTGACCACCCTCTATATGGACGCCGTGATCACGCCGAACCGCTCGCTCGGCGAGACCGGCCGCAAGGTGGTGATGTACGCCCTGTGCTTCGCTTCCAGCCTGATCGCCACCTTCCTGTTTGTCATCGGCGCCTGGATGGCGCCGTTCTTCCTGGGTCTCGACGTGCTGGCCATCTGGTGGGCGTTCAAGATCGCCGCCAAGCGGGCGGAGCGGAAGGAGCGCGTGCGGGTCTCGGCCGACGCCGTCACCGTGGTTCATGAAGACAAGACCGTCTGGACCTCCCCCACCGCCTTCACCGGGGTGCGCGTCGACCGGGCGGGCGAGCATGACGCCCGCGTGCGCCTGACGCTTTCGGCCAAGCGCCTGACGGTCGGCTCCGCCTTGAGCCCCGAGGAGCGTGAGGCCTTCGCGGACGCGCTCAAACAGGCGATCCTTTCAGCGCGCGCCGAACGTCATTCCGCCTGAGGGCGCAAGAACCGGGCGGATTTCATGGCGACGGCGGCCTAGCGTCCGGCCATGGCATACGACAACGATATCCCCATGACCGACCTTTCCCCGACCGATCGCTTTGCGGCCCTGCTGGAGCGCTCGGCCGACTATCACCGGATGGACAAGGCGCTGGCCTGGCTGGCGGAGCATTGGCGTGATCGTCCGTCGCTCGACGACGCGGCCGAGTTCGTCGGCCTGTCACCCTTCCACTTCCAGCGCGTCTTCACCCGCTGGGCGGGGGTCAGCCCCAAGACCTTCATGGCTGCCATCGCCCATGCCGAGGCGCGCCGCTCGCTGGAAGCCGGCGAAAGCGTTCTCGACGCCGCCTATGACGCCGGGCTTTCCGGCCCCTCGCGACTGCATGACCTGTTCATCGCCCAGGAGGCGGTCACGCCTGGCGAGGCGCGCCGCCGCGGTGAAGGCCTGACCCTGACCTGGGGCTGGGCGCCGACGCCGTTCGGCGAAGGCCTGTTCGTGATGGCCCCGCGCGGTCTCGCCGGGCTGGGTTTCGCAGAAGGTCTGCGCACCGGCGGCGCGGGCGATCCCAAGGCGGAGGCGTTCGAGGACATGCGCCGCCGCTGGCCGGCGGCCGACTGGGTGCGCGACAACGCGGTCGCCGCCAAGGTCGCGCGGCAGGCGTTCCTCGGCGAGGCGGGGCCACTGCCGATCCAGCTGATCGGCCCGCCCTTCCACATCCAGGTCTGGAAGGCGCTGCTGCAGATTCCGTCCGGCGCCACGGCCACCTACGCCGACGTCGCCCGCTGGGCCGGCAAGCCCGGCGCTTTTCGGGCGACCGGGGCCGCTGTGGGCGCCAACCCGATCAGCCTTTTGATCCCCTGCCACCGCGCCATCGCCCGCGACGGCCGCCTGACCGGCTACCACTGGGGCCTTGCCCGCAAGGCGGCGATGTTGGGGATCGAGGCGGTGGGACGGTTCGAGGCGGCCTAGAGTCTGCCGCCACCCAAACCTTCGTCATCCTGAGCGGTCCGCGCCAGCGGACCAGTCGAAGGACGCACCGCAGCGCCGCCTTGCGTGCTTCGACTGGCGCTACGCGCCGCTCAGCATGACGCCGCCTTCTAGGATCAGAGAATAAACCGACTGAGATCCGTATCCGCCGCCAGCGCCCCGATCCGCTCGCGCACATAGGCGGCGTCGATGGTCACCGTCTCGCCGGACTTGTCGGCGGCGGTGAAGCTGATGTCCTCGACCACCTTTTCGAGAATGGTCTGCAGCCGGCGGGCGCCGATGTTCTCGACGCTGCCGTTCACCGCCACGGCGGCGTCGGCCAGGGCGTCGATGGCGTCGTCGGTGAACACCAGGGTCAGTCCCTCGGTGGCCATCAGCGCTTGGTGCTGGCGGATCAGATTGGCTTCCGGCTCGGTGAGGATGCGGCGCAGGTCGTCGCGGCTCAGGGCCTTCAGTTCGACGCGGATCGGCAGGCGGCCCTGCAGTTCGGGCAGCAGGTCCGAGGGCTTGGCGACGTGGAAGGCGCCCGAGGCGATGAACAGCACGTGGTCGGTCTTCACCGGGCCGTGCTTTGTGGAGACGGTGGTGCCCTCGATCAGCGGCAGCAGGTCGCGCTGCACCCCCTCGCGGGAGACGTCGCCGCCGCCGCGATCCTGGCGGGACGCGACCTTGTCGATCTCGTCGAGGAAGACGATGCCGTGGTTCTCGGCCAGGGCCAGGGCTTCCTGGGTCAGGGCTTCCTGATCCAGCAGCTTGTCGCTCTCCTCGGCGATCAGTGGCGCGTGGGCGCCGGCGACGGTGGTCTTGTGGGTCTTGGTGCGGCCACCGAAGGCCTTGCCCATCATTTCCGAGAGATTCAGCACGCCCATGCCGCCGGGCTGGCCCGGGATTTCGAAGCTCGCCCCGCCGGTGTCGGCCAGCTGCAGCTCGACTTCCTTGTCGTTCAGCTCGCCGGCGCGCAGCTTCTTGCGGAAGCTTTCACGCGCAGCCGTCGAGCCGGGGCCGGTCAAGGCGTCGAGGATGCGTTCCTCGGCCGCCGCCTCGGCGCGGGCCCGCACCCCGGCGCGGCGCTTGTCCCGAACCATGGCGATCGCGCTCTCCACGAGGTCGCGCATGATCTGGTCGACGTCGCGGCCGACGTAGCCGACCTCGGTGAACTTGGTGGCCTCGACCTTGAGGAACGGCGCCTGGGCGAGGCGCGCCAGACGGCGGGCGATCTCGGTCTTGCCGACCCCGGTCGGGCCGATCATCAGGATGTTCTTCGGGGTGATCTCGTCACGCAGGTCTTCCGGCGTGCGACGCCGGCGCCAGCGGTTGCGCAGCGCCACGGCCACGGCGCGCTTGGCCTCCTGATGGCCGACGATGAAGCGGTCGAGCTCGGAGACGATTTCGCGGGGGGAAAACTCGGTCATCAGAGCGTCTCCACCGTCAGAGAGCCATTGGTGTAGACGCAGATGTCGCCGGCGATCTTCATGGCGCGACGGGCGATCTCCTCGCTGTCGAGGTCGAAGTCGGCCCCCTCTATGCTCATTAGGGCGCGCGCGGCGGCCAGGGCGTAGGAGCCGCCCGAGCCGATGGCGGCCACGGCGTGTTCAGGCTCCAGCACGTCGCCCATGCCGGTGACGGTGAAAATCTGGTCCTTGTCGGCGACCAGCAGCATGGCCTCCAGGCGGCGCAGGTAGCGATCGGTCCGCCAGTCCTTGGCTAGGTCGACGCAGGCGCGGGCCAGTTGGTCGGGATACTGCTCGAGCTTGGCTTCAAGCCGCTCGATCAGGGTGAAGGCGTCGGCGGTGGCGCCCGCGAAGCCGGCCAGCACCTTGCCCCCCGCCAGGCGACGCACCTTGCGGGCGTTGCCCTTGACGATGGTTGGGCCGAGAGACACCTGTCCGTCGCCGGCGATGGTGGTCTTTCCATTCTTGCGCACGGCGAGGATGGTGGTGCCGTGCCAGGACGGCATCGATGTTGTTTCGCTCATGGTCACGCATGTGGTCGGGCGAACTGAAAGGGTCAAGCGGCATGGCGTTTTCGCCGGAGGAGGTCGAGCGCTACGCCCGCCATCTGGTGCTGCGCGAGATCGGCGGTCCCGGCCAGCAGGCGCTGGCTGCCGCGCGGGTGTTGGTGGTCGGCGCCGGCGGCCTCGGCTCGCCCGCGGCGCTCTATCTGGCGGCGGCCGGCGTCGGGACGATCGGCATCGTCGACCCGGACACGGTCTCGCTGTCCAACCTGCAACGGCAGGTGCTGTTCGCCGCCGCCGATGTCGGGCGGCCGAAGGTTACGGCGGCGGTGCAGGCGCTCGGGGCGCTCAATCCGCATGTCGTGGTCGAGCCGCATCTCGCCCCGCTCGACGCGACCAACGCGGGCGAGCTGGTCGCCGACTACGACCTCGTGCTCGACGGCACCGACGACTTCGCCACCCGCTTCTGCGTCTCCGACGCCTGTGTCGACCATCGCAAGCCCCTGGTCTCCGGCGCCCTCGGCCGCTGGACCGGCCAGGTCGGGGTGTTCGAGGGCCGGCCCTGCTACCGCTGCCTGACCCCGGAAATCCCGCCGGACGCCGAGACCTGCGCCGTCGTCGGCGTGGTCGGGGCGCTGGCGGGGGTGATCGGATCGATGATGGCGCTGGAAGCCGTGAAGATCATCACCGGCGCCGGTGAACCCCTCGCGGGCCGCTTGCTGATCTACGATGGGCTCGCGGGGCAGACGCGAACCGTGAAGATCGGGGCCGATCCGGAATGCCCTAGCTGCGGTCAGTCCTCGGCAAGCTTGGTCAGGTAGGCCTGAGCGGCTTCCTTGTGCTTCGGTTTCACATTCTTGCCGACAACCGCCATCAGCGCCGCCATCACCGCCGCATCGTCGGTGAAGCCGAAGCCGGCGATGAAGTCCGGCACCGCGTCAGTCGGCAGCACCAAGTAGGCCAGCGCCGCCAGCATCAGCCCCTTCGCGGCCTTGGGCGTGTCCTTGTCGCGGACGCACCAGAAGACGGACAGGGCGTCGGCGGCGAAGGGGATCTTCGCCGCCACCTTGCGGATCTTGGGCAGGAAACCGCGGCGCACGCGCGCCTCGTTGACCCTCACCGTTATCGGGGCGAGGGCCTTCGAGGGATCGAGGACGCCTGAGACGTCCGGCGCTTCAGCCCCGCTCACGCGCCTAGGACCGCGGCTGCGGCCGCTGAATGTTCGGGCCGAGGTTCGACATCACCTGGCGGGCGTCGAAGGCGCGCGGGTTGTCCTCCGGCGTCGGGCCCCGCCGCAGCATGATCTCCGCCGAGGCCTCGAACTTCTCCACCGTACGGGTGTCGAACCCGCCGCCAAAGCCACCGCCCCAAGGTCCACCAAACGGGCCGCCCCAGAACGGGTCCCAGCTGCGCCAGCCGTAGCGCGGACCATAGAAGCGCCAGGCGGGCTGCCAGTAGCCGTAGCCCCAGCCGCCGAAGCCCGGACCCATCATGCCCGGCGTCGAGTAGGTCCGGCGATCACGGTCCGTGGCGCGATCGACGATC
Source organism: Caulobacterales bacterium (assembly GCA_017307205.1). Taxonomy (GTDB): domain Bacteria; phylum Pseudomonadota; class Alphaproteobacteria; order Caulobacterales; family Caulobacteraceae; genus Caulobacter. Next base: position 24,185 of record JAFKGN010000171.1, on the reverse strand, counting down.
TCGAACCAGTCATAGCCGGTCTGGGTGGTCAGCTCGGCGGCGCGGAACAGCAGATAGCGCTCCACGGTCTCCCGCGAGGTCAGGGTGTTGCCCGAGAAGGTCACGCGGAACCGGTTCTCGGTGATCCGCGCATCGGAGAAGCCGCCCGAGACGGCCGTGCCGCGCACGGCCGGCTGGTAGGGGGTGGGCGTGGCGCAGGCGGCCAGACCGGCCGCGAGGGCCATCGCCGCGAGCGTGGCTATAGGTCTGATCTTCATCACAAACTCCTGCCCCGAAAAACTCACTGGCCGAATACGCGTTGCATCAGCCACGCCACAAGATGAGCGCTGCCGCAGACAAAAGTAAGGCGCCGACAACAAAGGAGAAATTGCGACGAAACGTTGCTTGGGCCATCCGCGCGGAGAGGGCGGCTCCGCCGAGCCCATAGCTGCTCATCGCGATCACATCCATGCCGATAGCCGCCACCGCGAACATCGTCAGCTGCGGGCCCAACGGCCGGGCGGTGTCGAGGAACGGCGGAAGCACCACGGTGAAGAACAGCACGGCCTTGGGATTGGTCGCCTGAACGAGAAATCCGTCGCCGAACGCCGTGCGCCCCGCCGGCCGTGCGGTTACGGAGGCCGCCGAATCCCCGCGCAGCCCGGCGCGGATCGCCTTGATCCCCAGCCAGGCCACATAGAGCCCGCCGGCGACGGCGAGAATACGGAAGGCCAAGGGAAAGGCGACGATCAGCGCGCCGAGCCCGAGGGCGGCCGCCGCGAACCACACCAGGGTCGCGCAGTTCATGCCGATGACGCCGGACAACGCCGCCCGCTTGCCCCGGTTCAGCCCCATGGCGATGGCGAAGATGTTGGCTGGTCCGGGCGTGGCGGCCATCACAGCCATCACACCCAGGAATGCTGCATACCGCGCCGGATCGACCGGCAAGCCGTTGAAAAGACTAGACACCGCCCGTCACCAGCAGAGCGCGGACCGCGCCGACCAGGGCCCCTATCATCAGGATGAAAGTCGCGGCCGTCTGAATGCCGAAGCCTGGATAGCGGGCCTTGGCCTCCTTCATGTAGCCGAACCAGTAGAGCAGGCGGCCGACGATCCAGACCAGGCCGAGCCCGGCGGCGACGTAGTCGCTCCAGTAGATCGCGAAGATCCACAGCGCCGGCAGGAACATCGCCAGCCATTCGAGGGTGTTGCTCTGCACCCGTAGGGCCCGCTCAACTTCGGGCGCCCCGGTCATGGCCGGTGGGGCGACGCCATGCCGGCGCCGGACGCCCGCCACATTCAGCGCCGTCCCGAGATAGACCAGCAGCGCCACGATGGTGATCAGAGCGACCAGATTGTGCGGTTGAACCATGGCTGCGCGCTCCCCGAGCTTGAGTGTCGGAACCTTCGAACGTTTCTGGCGCGTTTTCTACTGTGACAAGCCCGCGAGAGGCGGGATCAGCGCAGGAGGCCGGCCATGCACGTCGACTCAACCGCGATTTCCGACATCGACTACGAAGAAAACCACGGCAAGCTGATCGTCACCTTCAACGACGGTGATTGCTACGTCTATGTGGGCGTGCCGGGCGAGGTGCACCGCTCGTTCGTCGACGCCGACTCCAAGGGCAGCTTCTTCGCCTACGAAATCCGCGACCGGTATCCGTTCAATCGGCTTTGCTGACCGGTCAGGCCCGCGCCGACACTAGCCAGCAGGCGGCGGTCATCGGCACGACGCCGTCGACGACATGCGGCGCGAACGCCGCGCCGACCGCTTCATGCACCTGGGCGCGGACGGCTTCGGGCTGGTCCCGCAGGATCGGTCCGAGCATGCCGAGGTCCAGATTCAGCGCCATCATCTCGTCGAGGCTGGCCGGGGTCGGCGCGTCCAAGGCCTCGATCTCGATGTCCTTCCAGCCGCTGCGCTCCAGGATGCCCCGAACCCGATCCGGATCGGCGAAGGCGAAACGGCCTGGGGCGCCCGGCGTGGGCGGGGGTATCGGCGGCAGGAACGGCCGGGCGGCGTCGACCGCGATCGTCGACAGCGGATTGTCCTGCGGCTTGCGCCAGCAGGTGAAGGCCAGGCGGCCACCGGGCGCCGCCGCCCGACGCAGATTGGCGAAGGCGGCGTCGGGATCATCGAAGAACATCACCCCGAAGCGCGAATAGACGACGTCGAACGAGCCGGGCGCGAAGGCATGGGTCTGGGCGTCGGCTTCGAGAAACGCGACGTTGGCCACACCTGCCGCATCAGCCGCCTTGCGTGCGCTGTCGAGCAGGGTCGCAGAGATATCGACGCCGAGGCATCGGCCGTCGTGACCGGCACGCCGGGCCAGATCGAGGCTGGTGTCGCCGGTTCCACAACCGACATCCAGCACCCGATCGCCGGGGGCGACGCCGGCCCGCGCCGCCGTCGCCTCGCCCACCGGGCGATTCATCCGCTCTAGAACCGGATGCAGCGCCGCCCAGGCCCGCCCCATGGCGTCCTTCCACTGCGCGCCGGTCAGCACGCCGGGCTTGGCGGCCTCGCTCATGGCGAGATCAGCCGTTGCGGCGGTCGCGCTTGGCGGCCACGCGCAGACGCAGGGCGTTCAGCTTGATGAAGCCGGCGGCGTCGCGGTGATCGTAGGCGACCTTGCCCTCTTCGAAGGTGACGAGGTCCTGGTCGTAGAGCGAATAGGGGCTCTCGCGGCCGATGACGCTGACGTTGCCCTTGTAGAGCTTCACCGTGACCCGGCCGGTGACCTTCTCCTGGCTGTAGTCGATCGCCGCCTGCAGCATCAGGCGCTCAGGCGCGAACCAGAAGCCGTTGTAGACCAGCGATGCGTACTTCGGCATCAGCTCGTCCTTCAGGTGCATGGCGCCCCGGTCGAGGGTGATGCTTTCGATGCCGCGGTGGGCGGCGAGCAGGATCGTGCCGCCCGGGGTCTCGTAGACGCCGCGGCTCTTCATGCCGACGTAGCGGTTTTCCACGAGGTCGAGGCGGCCGACGCCGTTGTCGTGGCCCAGTTGATTCAGCTTGGTCAGCAGGGCGGCGGGGCTCAGGGCTTCGCCGTTGATGGCGACGGGGTCGCCCTTCTCGAAGTCCATCGTGAAGATGGTCGGCTGATCCGGCGCATCTTCCGGCGCGATGGTGCGCATGTGCACGAACTCGGGGGCCGGCACGTTCGGGTCCTCGAGGACCTTACCTTCCGACGACGAGTGCAGCAGGTTGGCGTCGACGCTGAACGGCGCCTCGCCGAGCTTGTCCTTGGCGATCGGGATCTGGTTCTCGCGGGCGAACTCCAGCAGGGCCTCACGGCTCTTGAAGTCCCATTCGCGCCAGGGGGCGATCACGGTGATGTCGGGCTCGAGGGCGTAGTAGCCGATCTCGAAACGGACCTGGTCGTTCCCCTTGCCGGTGGCGCCGTGGCAGACGGCGTCGGCGCCGACCTGGCGGGCGATCTCGATCTGGCGCTTGGCGATCAGCGGCCGGGCGATCGAGGTGCCGAGCAGATACTGGCCCTCGTAGACAGTGTTGGCGCGGAACATCGGAAACACGAAGTCGCGCACGAACTCTTCGCGCAGGTCGTCAATGAAGATGTTCTCGGGCTTGATGCCCAGCAGCAGGGCCTTGTCGCGGGCCGGGCCCAGTTCCTCGCCCTGGCCGAGGTCGGCGGTGAAGGTGACCACCTCCGCCTGGTACTCGGTCTGCAGCCACTTGAGGATGATCGAGGTGTCGAGGCCGCCGGAATAGGCGAGCACGACCTTTTTGACGGGCTTGGCGGCCATGACAGGATCCTTCGGGGAGGGGTTGTGGAAAGTCGCGCGCCTTTAAGCGCGTGCGGCGTGAAGCATCAAGGCTCGTTCGCGCCGCCTGGCCCCAGGTTCTGCAGCACGGCGCGCAGATGGGTCAGGTGGATGAGGGCGAACAGGGCGGTCAGCAGACCCCGCGCGCCGAACAGGATCAGGGCCCAGCTGGCGTCGATGTCGCGGTTGGCGAGGCCCCAGAAGGTCAGGGCCAGCAGGACGATGGCGGCGACGGTCGGGGTGAAGGCCAGGGCGATCCGCTTGGGCGCGAAGCCGCCCCACGGGGCCGGAATGCGCGCATCGTCGGGGACGCGCCGCCAGATGACGCGCGAGGCGCTCCAGATGATCGACAGGGCGGCGATGGTCACCCCATCGCCGAGCAGGCGCAGCACGGTCTCCATGGGTTGGACCTATACCGTGACCTGGGCGCCCAACTCCACCACGCGACCGGGCGGAATCTTGAAGAAGTCGGTCGGGTTGGCGGCGTTCTTCATCAGGAAGATGAACAGCCGGTCCTGCCACAGCGGCATGCCCGAATGCGCCGACGGCACGATCGAGCGTCGGCCGAGGAAGAAGCTGGTCGACATGATGTCGAACTTCAGCCCCTGCTTGCGGCAGACCGCCAGGGCCTTGGGCAGGTTCGGGCTTTCCATGAAGCCGTAGAACACCGTCACCTTCTTGAAGTCGTCGCTGATCCGCTCGATGGCGACGCGGCTGTCTTCCGGCAGGCGCGGGCTCTCGGCCGTGCGTACGGTCAGGATGACGTTCTTCTCGTGCAGAACCTTGTTGTGCTTGAGGTTGTGCATCAGGGCCACCGGCGTCATCTCGGTGTCCGAGGTCAGGAAGATCGCCGTGCCGGGCGCGCGGTGCGGCTGGCGGGCGGCGAGAATCTCCATCAGGTCGACCAGGGGCACGCTGTCGCGCCGGGTCTTCTCGGCCAGAATCTTGGCCCCGCGGTTCCAGGTCCACATGATCATCACCAGCACGCCGCCGAACGCCAGCGGCATCCAGGCGCCGTCCGGCACCTTCAGCAGGTTGGCGGCGATGAACACCATGTCGAGCAGCGCCAGGGGCACGAGCAGGGCAAAGGTCTGCAGGTGGTTCCACTTCCACACCAGGCGCAGCACGACGTAGGCCAGCAGGGTGTCGACGAACATCGCCCCGGTCACTGCGATGCCGTAGGCGGCGGCCAGGCGGTGCGAGCTCTGGAAGATCACCAGCAGCACCAGCACGCCCAGCATCAGCAGGGTGTTGACCGACGGCACAAAGATCTGGCCGGCCTGGGTCTCGGAGGTGCGCTTGATGTCGATGCGGGGCAGCAGACCCAGCTGCACGGCCTGCTGGGTCATGGAGAAGGCGCCGGTGATCACCGCCTGCGAGGCGATGACGGTGGCGGCGGTGGCGAACACCAGGATCGGCCAGTAGGCGATCTGCGGCACCATCTCCCAGAAGGGGTTATGGCGGGTCTCGGGGTGCTGCAGCACCATCGCGCCCTGGCCCAGGTAGTTCAGCGCCAGGCAGGGGAATGACAGGTAAAGCCAGGCGGCCTGGATCGGCTTTTTCCCGAAGTGGCCCATGTCGGCGTAGAGCGCCTCGGCCCCGGTCACGGCGAGGAATACGCTGCCGAGAATGACGAAGCCGACGAGACCGTTCTCGCGCAGGAACAGGAAGCCGTAGGCCGGATTGATCGCCCGGAAGATCGAAAAATCGTCGGCGAGGTGGATGATCCCCAAGCCGCCGAGGATCAGGAACCAGAGCACCATCACCGGGCCGAACAGGGCCGCCACCCGGTGCGTGCCTTTCGACTGCACCAGGAACAGCGCGATCAGGATCACGCCCGAGATCGGCAGGATATAGGGCGTGAACAGGTGGCCGACGCCCGGCGCGTCCTTCAGGCCTTCCACGGCCGAAAGCACCGAGATGGCCGGGGTGATGATGCCGTCGCCGTAGAACAGCGAGGCGCCGATCACGCCGAGCAGGAAGATGGCGGCTGAGCGCTTGCCGGTGGTCCGGCCCAACGCCTTCTGGGCCAGGGCCATCAGGGCAAGCGTGCCGCCCTCGCCCTTGTTGTCGGCCCGCATGAAGAAGACCACGTACTTGATGGTCACGAACAGCGTCAGGGTCCACAGCACCAGGGAGACGACGCCGAGCACGGCGATCTCCGGGTTCGCGGTCTCGCCGCGCGCGTGGCTGAGCGCCTCGCGCATCGAGTAGAGCGGACTGGTGCCGATGTCGCCGAACACAACACCCACCGCGCCGAGCGCGAGGGCGTAGAAGCTGCCTTGGCCGTGGGCGGCGTTGTGGGCGGACTGATGGGGTGGCGCGTGGGCGGCGGGATCGGACGAGTTCGCCGGCATCGCGCCCGGGGCTTCGGGAGCCATTCAGGTCCTCCGGGCGCGCGGATCCGACAAAGGTCGGGGCGTCCCAAAAATCTGCCCGTACGAGCAGCGGCGGGCGCGATACACCCTTTCGCAGCCGCACACAATCGTACCGTTCCTACGAGGAGGATTCGACATTTTCATTGAACGTACGCGCTGGGCGCCTACGTTCCGTGCCGAGGTTGTATACCAATGTCCGACAGTCAGAAATTTCCGGTCGCCGCCCACGCCCTCGCCTATCTGGCGCACAAGGGCGCGTTCGCGCCTGAGCAGGCGGTGTCCAGCGCGGCGCTCGCCGCCTCCATGCCGACCAATCCGGTCGTCGTCCGCCGCGTCACGTCCATGCTCGGCAAGGCTGGGCTGATCGGCGCCCGGGCCGGGGCCAACGGCGGCGCCTGGCTGCTGAAGCCGGCCGAGGACATCACCCTCGACAACGTGCTGCGCGCGGTGAACGGCTGCGCCCACCTCGGCGTCGCGCCTCCGGGGGCCAAGGGTTGCCCGGTCGGCGAAAAGATTCCGGAGGCGGTCAGCGCCGCCATCGTCGCGGCCGACAAGGCCGTGGCCGAGCGCCTCGGCAAGATCACCGTCGCGGACCTGCTGAAAGACTGCTGAGAAAATCTGCGGGCGGCGCCCCTGGCGGATGTTGGTGCGGGCGTATATGTAACCGCTACCGATACGATTACGAATAAGGATCGACTTCCATGACCACCGTCGCCGTCGTCTACCACTCGGGCTATGGCCACACAGAGGTGCTGGCCGAGCAGGTCGCCGAGGGCGTTCGCGCCTCAGGCGCCGAGGCCCGCCTGCTGAAGATCGAAAACGCCGCCCAGGACTTCGGGCCGCTGCTCGACCAAGTCTCTTCGTCCGACGCCGTCGTGTTCGGCGCCCCGACCTACATGGGCGATGTCTCGGCCGCGTTCCGCGCCTTCACCGAAGCCTCCTCGCGGGTGTTCGCCACCGGCGGCTGGGGCGACAAGCTGGCCGCGGGCTTCACCAACTCGCACAGCTTCTCGGGCGACAAGACCCACGCCCTGACCAGCCTGGCGATCTTCGCCGCCCAGCACGGCATGAACTGGGTCAACCTCGGGGTGCCCGCCCCGTCGGTGACCGCCGCCGAGCGCGGACCGGAGACGCTGAACCGCGTCGGCGCCTTCCTCGGCCTCGCCGCCCAGTCGGACAACGCCTCCACCGAGATCACCCCGCCGACCGGCGACCGCCGCACGGCCTGGCTGCTCGGCGAACGCGTCGCCAAGGCGGCCCAGCGCTGGAGCGCGGGTCAGTCGGCCGAACCCCTGGCCCAGGCCGCTTAAGCCTGGCTTGAACCCGGAGCCGCGCCGCGTCACCTTGGCGGCGCAGCTTCCGGGATTGCTTCATGCCTCGCCGCCTCGCCCTGATCACCGGCGCCTCCGCCGGCATCGGGGCCGCCTTCGCCCGCATCTACGCCTCCAACGGCTATGACGTGGCGCTGACCGCCCGCCGCGCCGAGCGGCTGGAGGAGCTGTCGAATGAGCTGACCCTGCGCTACGGGGTCGAGGCCCTGGTGATCCCGGCCGACCTCGCCGAGCCGGGCGCGGTCGACGCCGTGCTCGGCCGCATCACCGCCGAGGGCCGCGAGGTCGACGCCCTGGTCAACAACGCCGGCTACAGCATCTCCGGCGCCTACGCCGGTTCGGAATGGGCGGCCCAGGCGGCCATGCTGCAGGTGCTGGTCGGGGTGGTCTGCGAGGCCAGCCACAAGGTGCTGCCGGGCATGCTCGAGCGGCGCTTCGGACGAATCGTCAATGTCGCCTCCCTGGCCGGCCTGATCCCAGCTTCGCCGCATGCCACGCTCTACGGCGCCTGCAAGAGCTTCCTGGTGAAGTTCTCCCAGACCCTGCATCTCGAGACCCTGAACACCGGCGTCCACGTTTCGGCGCTCTGCCCGGGCCTGACCTATTCGGAGTTCCACGACGTCGACGGCAGTCGCGCCCGGCTAGAGGCGGCGACGCCGGAATGGATGTGGATGGGCGCCGACGAGGTGGCGGCCCATGGCTATGAGGCGGTCGAGGCCAACCGCCCGGTCAGCGTCACCGGCGCGCCAAACAAAGCCATCGCCGCCTCGGCCAAGCTGATCCCCGATGATTGGGGTCTGGCCCTGATCGCCAGCCAGGGTGGCCGTTTCCGGCCGCGTTAGGGCCCGGTCCGCCACGTCAGGGTGAGACGGTCGCCGCGCACCTGGTAGGACTCCAGGTCGCCGAGGAAGCTCATGCCGAGCAGCGATGTCGACATCGGCGCCTGATTGACCATCACCCGAAAATTGTCTGCCCGGATCGGCCCGACCTCCAGCCGGTCGACGGTCTGGGCCGCCGCATAGCCGATGCCATTGGCCGTCTCGGCCTTGAAGCCGTAGTCCAGGGCTCCGACGTCGATCCCCAGCCGCTGCGCGTCGGCCGGGCTCAGCACCGTGTCGGTCGCGCCGGTGTCGACCAGGAACCGCACGGCCTGGCCGTTCACCTTGCCCATCAGCACGAAATGGACGCTCTCGTCGCGCGGCACGACCAGCTCCCGCTCGTCGATCGCCACCGGCGTGCCGCCGCCGAAGGCCAGGCGCACGCGCTGGTTCGCGTCCTCGAAGACGTCGCGATAGGCATAGCCGACCGCCAGCACGGCGAAGATCGCCGCCCAGATCGCGATGTGAGCGAGGTGCTGGCGGATCTTGCCACGGTCGCGCCGCAAGGCCCCGGCGGACAGCAGGATCAGGAAGCCGACGCCGTAGGTGATCGACCACCAGTCTTCCTTGGTCGTCACCGCCAAGGGAAAGGCGCGGGCCAGGGCCAGCAGCAGGCCGATGACGGCGGCGATCAGCACGATCCACAGCCAGCGCTGCTGGCGCGGCGGCGGAGGGGTCTCAACGGGTGGAGGCGGGCTCCACGGGCTGTTGCTGTCGGACACTAGTGACCCGCTGCATAGGGCGCGGCGGCGGCCGGGCGGATGATGCCCCGCGTCGCGTCGCCAACCCCGGCGATGATGAACTGCACGGCCATGGCGCAGAGGATGAGGCCCAGCACCCGCACCACAATGGTCATCCCGATGCGCCCAAGCAGCTTGGAGATGATCGGCGTCGCCCAGAAGGTCAGCACCACCACCAGCGAGACGGCGGCGATGGAGGCGATGCCGCCGGCCATGCCGGTCAGGCCCAGGGGCTGGGCGTCGCTGGCGAAGATCACCACCGTGGAGATCGCGCCCGGCCCGATCAGCAGCGGCATGGCGAAGGGCACGATCAGCTTTTCGAACCGCTTGCGGGCGTAGCCGCGCGTCGAGAGGTCGGCCTCATCGGCGGCGTCGGCGAACTTGGCGGTGAAGTCGTCGCGGGCCATGTCGAGGCCCAGCAGGAACAGGATGATACCGCCGGCGATGCGGAAGGCGGGCAGCGAGATGCCGAAGAACTCCAGCAGGCTCAGGCCCGTGAAGTAGAAGATGGTCAGGAAGCCGAGGATGAACAGGCCGATGTAGACCGAGATCAGCCGGCGCTGCGAGGCGTTGGCCCCGGAAGTGGCGGCGGCGAACACCGGCACATTGCCGATCGGGTCGATGAGGGCGAACAGGGCGACGAAGAAGTTGACGAAGAGGTCGGTCTGGCCCATCGGATCGTCTCGCCCCAAACTTGAAAACAGCGCCCGCGCCGGTTCAGGCCGCGATGCCGCACGCCACAGGAGCGAACATGCCCGTCCAAGCCGCCGCCGAGCAAGCCCCTGCCACGCTTCGCGCCGATCCGCGCCTGATCGTGCCGCTCGACCTGCCGACCGTCGCCGAGGCCGAGGCCATGGTCGAACGGCTGGGCGACGCGGTCAGCTTCTACAAGGTAGGGCTGGAGCTGCTGGCGACCGAGGGCATGGGTTTCGCCCGCCGCTTGAAGGCCGCCGGCCACCAGATCTTCCTCGACTGGAAGCTGCACGACATTGGGGCCACGGTCCGCAAATCGACCGCCGCCCTGGCCGGCAGCGGTTGTGATCTGCTCACGGTGCACGCCGAGCCGCAGGTGATGCGCGCCGCCGTTGAAGGCCGCGGCTCGGGCTCCAGCCTGAAGATTCTCGGGGTCACCGTCCTGACCAGCCTGACTGACGCTGACCTTGTCGACCTCGGCTACGGCTTCACCGCCCGCGACCTTGTCGCCCGCCGGGTGCGCCAGGCGCTCGACTGCGGCGTCGACGGCGTCGTCTCCAGCCCGCACGAGGCGGCGGTGGTGCGCGAGATCGCCGTGGCCGCCGGTCGGCCGGACTTCCTGATCGTCACGCCCGGCGTGCGCCCCGCCTGGGCCGGTAAGGATGATCAGGCTCGCGCCGCCACGCCGGCCGACGCCCTGACCGCCGGCGCCAGCCACCTGGTCTGCGGCCGCCCGATCACCGCGGCGGCCGATCCGCACGCTGCGGCGCTGAAAGTGGTCGAAGAGATGGTCGGCGTCTGACGCAGGTCAGAAGTCGACCGCGATCCCCTTACGCTCCCAGTCGCCGAAGCGGGTGGGTTCCGGGCCCTTCGGGCCGCCGAGCTCGGCCTGCTTTTCCGCCTCGGCCTTGGCGGCCGCGCGACGCTCCTCAGCCTCGGCCAGGGCGCGCTGGGCGGCGGGAGTGAGGACCTTCGGGGGGGCTTCGTCTTCCATGGCGACAGCTTACGCCCCTTGCGCCGGGCGCGAAAACCCTTGAGGACGCCGCCATGTCGTCTGAAAGCACCTTATCCGAGGGCCTGCCCGCCCGCGCCGCCGCCATCGAACTGCTGGCCGCCGCCCTGCAACGCCGCGCCGGCGCCGACGAGGCGCAGGGGGGCAAGACCTTCCAATCCCTCGCCCCGCGCGACCGCGGCTTCGCCCGCGCCCTGTTCCTGGCCACCCTGCGCCATCTCGGCCCGGTCGACCGGCTGCTGGCCGCCAAGCTGACCCGCGAGCCGCCCGAGGCGGTGCGTCACATCCTGCGCATCGGCGCGGTGCAGGCGCTCTACATGGACGCCCCGCCGCACGCGGCCGTGGCCACCAGCGTCGATCTGGCCGACAGCCGGCGCGAGACCCGCGCCTTCAAGGGTCTGGTCAACGCCGTGCTGCGCGGCCTCCTGCGTGACCAGCCGGCGGCGCCCGCGCCCGCCGATTTCGCCCCGCCGTGGCTGTTTGCCCGCTGGACCGCCGCCTATGGCCGCGAGGGGGCCGAGGCGATCGCCGCTCTCATCCCGGCCGAGCCGCCCACCGACCTGTCGCTGAAGTCCGAAAGCGACGCGGCCCGTCTCGCCGGTGATCTGGAGGCGACGGTCCTGCCCGGCGGCTCCCTGCGCAGCAGCCTGCGCGGCGACGTCGCCGGTTGGCCTGATTATGCGGAAGGCTCGTGGTGGGTGCAGGACGCCGCCGCCGCCATTCCCGCGCGCCTGCTGCACCCCAAGGCCGGTGAAACCGCGCTCGATCTCTGCGCCGCGCCGGGCGGCAAGACCCTGCAGCTGGCCGCTGCCGGGGCCGAGGTCGTCGCGCTTGACCGCTCGGCCGCGCGTCTGAAGCGGGTGGCTGAGAATCTCGACCGCATGGGCCTCGCCGCCGAGGTGATCGCCGCCGACGCGGCCGCCTGGGAGGACGAGCGCACCTTCGACGCCGTGCTGCTCGACGCGCCCTGCTCGGCCACCGGCACCTTCCGCCGCCACCCCGACGTGCTGTGGGCCGCGCGTCCCGGCGATGTCGCTGCGCTGTCGCAGACCCAGGCCAAGCTGCTGGCCTCGGCCGCCAAGCGGATGAAGCCGGGCGGCCGCCTCGTCTACACCGTCTGCTCGCTGGAGCCGGAGGAGGGGGAGGGACAGGTCGCCGCCTTCCTCGCCGCCCATCCCGAGATGACGCTGGAGCCGGTCTCGCCGGGCGAGGGCGGGGCGCCCGCCGCCAGTATCCGCGAGGATGGCACGCTGCGGATCCTGCCGCTTCACGCCGAGGGCGGCCTCGACGGCTTCTTCGCCGCCCGCTTCCGGCGCACGGCCGACTAGGTTAGGAACCCCTCATGCCCCTGACCCGCAGCACCGACGGCCCGATCATCGCCCCCTCCATCCTGGCGGCGGATTTCTCGCGCCTCGGGGAAGAGGTTCGGGCCGTGGAGGCCGCCGGCGCCGACTGGCTGCACGTCGACGTCATGGACGGCCACTTCGTGCCCAACATCACCATCGGCCCGATGGTGGTGAAGGCGCTGAAGCCACACGTGAAGATCCCGATCGACGTGCACCTGATGATCGCCCCGGTCGATCCCTACCTCGAGGCCTATCGCGAGGCGAGCGCCGACATTCTCTCCGTGCACCCCGAGTCCGGTCCGCACCTGCACCGCACGCTGGGCCGCATCCGCGAACTCGGCGCCCAGGCCGGTGTGGTGCTCAACCCCGGCACGCCGCCGGATCTGGTCGAGGAAGTGATCGAGCTGGTCGACCTCGTGCTGATCATGAGCGTCAACCCGGGCTTCGGCGGCCAGAAGTTCATCGCCTCTCAGCTGCGCAAGATCGAGCGCGTGCGGGCCATGATCGATGCGGCCGGCACTGGCGCCCTGATCGAGGTCGACGGCGGGGTGGTGGCGTCCAACGCCGGCGCCTGCGTCGACGCCGGCGCCGACGCCCTGGTGGCCGGCACGGCGGTGTTCGGCGGTGGTCCGTCCACCTACGCCGCCGCCATCCGCGCCCTCAAAGACGCCTGATCGACGCCATGGCGGAGGCCAAGGCGACCCTCATGCTCCGCGCCGCCGGCCAGGCGGTCGCCCGCCAGGCCGAGGCGGAGTGGTTCGGCTCGCCCTTCCATCGCTTCTTCCTCGCCCGCCCCAAGACCCAAGGGTTTGCCTTGCGCCCGCGCGACAGCCGTCCGGCCGATCCGGCGCGCGGCCGTCAGATCCTGGCCGGAACCTTCCGCCTCGGCGGCGCGACGCTTGAGCTTGGACCGGAAGGCGACCCGTTCGACCGGCCGAGTCCGACCCGGCCGTTCGCCGTGGCCCTGCACCGCTTCGGCTGGCTGCCGGACCTCGTGGCGGCCGGCGATGACGGCGTGCGCCGAGCCCTGGCCCTGCAGGCCGACTGGCGGCGCAGCTTCGGCCGTTGGAACGGCTTCTCGTGGAGCGGTGAGACGCTGGAGCGCCGGGTGTTCAACCTCGCCTGCGCGGCCTCCGTGCTGGCCGGTCCCGCCGCCGACGCCGAGATTACCCAGCTGGCCGAGGACCTCGCCCGCCAGGCCCGTCACCTGCTGGACATCACCCGTGACCCGGCCCGCGCGGCTGAGCGCGCGGCGGTCGCCGCCCTGGCCGGTTGCGCCCTGGCCGAAACGGCGGGCGACAAGCTGACCAACGAAGCGATGCACCGCCTCGAACGCCTGCTGCCCAAGGCGGTGCTCGCCGACGGCGTCCACGCCTCGCGCTGCCCGGAGACGGGCATGGAGCTGCTGTTCGATCTGCTGGCGCTCGACGACGCCCTGGCCCAGCGCGGTCGGGCCGCGTCCGAGGTGCTGCAGCAGGCCATCGATCGCCTGACCACGGCCACACGTTTCTTCACCCTGGCCGACGGCCGCCTCGCCGGCTTCCAGGGGGGCGAGACCTCCGATGCCGGCCGCGTCGCGGCGGCCCTATTGCGCGCCGACGCCGAGCGCGCCGTCCCGACCGGCATGGCCGAGGGGGGTTATCAGCGCCTGATCGGGCGCGACCTGCAGGTCATCGTCGACGCCGCCGCGCCCCCGCACGGCGCCTATGCCGTCACCGCCTGCGCCCAACCGCTGGCGCTCGAAGTGGTCTGCGGCCGCGAGCGCCTGGTCACCGGCTGTGGCTGGAGCACCGGACGCGGCGCGCCCCAGGCCTTCCGCCGCGTCGAGGCCGCCTCCACCGCCGCTCCCGTCGATGGATCGGCCGGCGAGCCGCTGGACGGGCTGATGGCGAACATCCTCGGTCCGGTGCTGATCGGCGCCCCGGCCAGCGTCGTCGCCCAGCGGCACGACACAGAAACCGGCGGCTTCCTGGAGTTGTCGCATGACGGATTCGTCGCCGCGACGGGCCTGCGCCACAGCCGCAAGCTCTTCATGGACGCCGCCGCCGACGAGCTGCGCGGCGAGGATTTGTTCGAACCGGCGTCGGAAGCCCCGACCGTGCACACGCCCTTCGTGGTGCGCTTCCACCTGCATCCGGACGCCCGCGCCTCCGTGGCGCGCGACAACAAGAGCGTGCTGATCAAGCCCTCGCCGACCAGCGCCGGCTGGTGGCTGCGCAACGATGCGCCGGAAGTGGCTCTGGAAAGCAGCACCCACTTCGAGCACGGGGAGGCGCGGCCCTGCAGCCAAATCGTCCTGCGCGGCCAGGCCCGACCGGGCAAGGGCGGCCGCATCCGCTGGAAGCTGACCCAGGCTGAGAGCTAGGCCAGGACCACGTCCCACTGTGTTCGCCAGCCCGCGGGCGCGCGATCCAGCCTGGCGAGAACCAGCGACCGATCAGCGGGGGCCAGCTGGCGGAACACCCCATCGCGCTCGTTCTGCGGCTCGCCCTGGACCAGCATCTGGGTGGTCAACACCCGGCCGTCCGGCCGATAGACCTTGTAGTGGATGTGCGGCGTGCGACCGGGATAGGCCACCGGCTTGATCGTACGAAAAGCGTAGCGACCATCGGCCCCGACCTTCAGACGCGCAAATCCCTGGAAGCCGGGGTCGCCGCCGCCGCGCCGGGCGTCCGCCGTGGCGATGTAGCGGCCGTTGGCGTCGCACTGCCAGATCTCGACCATGGCGCCGGGAACGGGCCGCCCGTCGAGGCCGAGCACCTGGCCGCGCAGGTCGAGCAACTCGCCCTTGGCCTGCCGTCGCGCCGTCTGCACGAGGTCCGGATCGGTCTCGGCGGGCATCACATCGGGATAGAACGGCCCTTCGGTCTGGGCCGGCGTCGGTCGCAACGCGTCTGCGGCGAAGGCGGGCGGGGCGGCGAGAAGTCCGGCGGCGGCAAGCAGGGCGTCACGACGGGTAGGGGTCATGGCCAAGGCTCCGAAATGTCGCGGCCATTAAGCGCCGAAACCGCCGCTCCGTCGATGACATCGGGGGATTTCCGGCCTATAGGGGCCGCGCCTGCGTAACTGGCGCTAGAGATGGTCACCATCGGGGAGCGCGGGCGTGATTTCTACGTCGCGCGCCTGGGCTCCATCAGCAAACCGCCTGCCGGAGTCCGCCCGAATGCCCGCCGCCCCCGACTACCCGAAAGCCGCTGACGCCGCCCCCGTGCGCCGCGCCCTGCTGTCCGTCTCCGACAAGACCGGACTGATCGAGGCGGCGACCGCCCTGGTCGAGCTGGGCGTCGAGCTGGTGTCGACCGGCGGCACCCGCGCCGCCATCGCGGCCGCCGGCCTGCCGGTGAAGGACGTCTCCGACCTGACCGGCTTCCCTGAGATGATGGATGGCCGGGTAAAGACGCTGCACCCGGTGGTGCACGGCGGCCTGCTCGGTGTGCGCGACGCTCCGGCCCACGCCCAGGCCATGGGTGAGCACGGCATCGGCGGCATCGATCTGCTGTATGTGAACCTCTACCCGTTCGAGGCGACGGTGGCCTCGGGCGCCGGCTACGACGCCTGCGTCGAGAACATCGACATCGGCGGCCCGGCGATGATCCGCTCGGCGGCCAAGAACCACGCCTATGTCTGCGTCTGCACCGAGCCTGGCGACATCGCCGAGGTGATCGCGGCGCTGAAGGCCGACAAGACCACCCCGCTAGCCCTGCGCCAAAGCCTCGCCGCTCGCGCCTACGCCCGCACCGCCTCCTACGACGCCGCCATCAGCGCCTGGTTCGCCGGCCAGCTGGGCGACGCGCAGCCGGCCCGCAAGACCGTCGCCGGCGTGCTCAAGCAGAGCCTGCGCTATGGCGAGAATCCTCACCAGTCGGCGGCCTTCTACGTGACCGGCGAGACCCGCCCCGGCGTCGCCAACGCCCGCCAGGTTCAGGGCAAGGAACTCAGCTACAACAACATCGCCGACACAGACGCGGCCTTCGAGCTGATCGCCGAGTTCCAGAACCAGGGCCAGGCGACCTGCGCCATCATCAAGCACGCCAACCCCTGCGGTGTGGCGCTCGGCGCCGACCTGGTCGAGGCTCACGCCCGCGCCCTGGCCTGCGATCCGACCTCGGCCTTCGGCGGCATCGTCGCCGTCAACCGGCCGCTGACGGGCGCGGCCGCCGCCGAGATCGTCAAGGTATTCACCGAGGTGGTCATCGCCCCCGGCGCCGATGACGAGGCCATCGCCATCTTCGCCGCCAAACAGAACCTGCGTCTGCTGCTAACCGACGGCCTGCCCGATCCGATGAGCGCCGGCGAGGTCTATCGCTCGGTGGCCGGCGGGTTCCTGGTGCAGTCGCGCGACGCCGCCCGCATCCTGCCGGCCGACCTCAAGATCGTGACCAAACGCCAGCCGACCGACCAGGAGGTCGAGGACATGCTGTTCGCCTTCGCGGTCGCCAAGCACGTCAAGTCCAACGCCATCGTCTTCGGCAAGGGCGGCCAGACGCTGGGCATCGGCGCCGGTCAGATGAACCGCAAGGACAGCGCCCGCATCGCCGCCATCCGCGCCGCCGACTTCGGCCTCGACTTGGCGGGCAGCGCCTGCGCTTCGGAAGCCTTCTTCCCCTTCGCTGACGGCCTGATCCAGGCGGCGGAGGCCGGCGCCCGGGCGATCATCCAGCCGGGCGGCTCGATGCGTGATGCGGAAGTCATCGCCGCCGCCGACGAACGCGGCCTGACCATGGCCTTCACCGGCGTGCGGGTGTTCCGCCACTAGGTAGGAAAGCCTCCAGTAACAGGGCGAGAGCGGCGCTGTATTCGGTCAGCGCCGCCTCGCGTTCGGTCCCGTTGACGGCGACCGCGAAGCCATAGCCGTGCGTGTAGTCGATCAGGATGTCGCGCACGCGCGTCGTGAACGCGGCGCCCATCGCCTCTGCGAGCAAGGTGTCGAGCTCAGCCGTGACCCGTTGCGGCCCGCCCTCGAAGGCCGCCGGGGTGTCGAACAGCATCAGGAAAAGGGCAGGGTGGGCGACGACCGCTCGGCAGTAGGCCTGCAAAAGGCCAGCCACGCGTTCGCTGGCCGAGCCTTCGCCGGCCGTCACGTCCTCCAGAACCCGGTCGGCCAGGGTGCCGATCAGGGCCTCGCGGCCGCCGACGTGGTGATAGAGCGCCATCGGCGTGACCGACAGGGCGGCGCCCAGCGCCCGCATGCTGAACGCGGCCTGACCTTGATCGAGCAAGGCGAGGGCGGCGATCTCGATGGTTTCCCGGTCCAGCTTGGCTTCGGCGCCTTTCGGGCGTCCCGCGCGGCTCATCGGTCGACCGTAAAGCGCGACTGCACCAGCCCGGAGGCGAAGCTGCGGGTCTCCTGATGGGTCAGGCGGATGTCGCTGTCTGTCCGCCCGAACAGCGGCAGGCCGTCGCCGAGCAGGATGGGGACCTGCGTCACGACCATGTCCTCGATCAGACCTGCCCTGAGGAACGCCTGGATCACCTGGCCGCCGTCGACATAGACCCGCCGCCAGCCCTCGGCCGCCACGTGCGCCATCGCCTCTTCCGGCGTCTCGTCGCGAAACACCACCTTGCCCCTCAGGCGTTCCGGCGGCTCCGTTCCGGCCAGCTGGCGCGAGAGCACCACGACGGGTCGGTTGTAGTACCAGGGCTCCATCGTCAGCACCTTCTCGTAGGTGCCGCGCCCCGTGATCAGCCCGTCGATATCGGCGATGAAGGCGTCGTAGCCATGATCCACGCCCTGCGTTCCAGGAAACGAGACCAGCCATTCGATGTCGCCGTCGCGGCGCGCGATGAAGCCGTCGAGGCTGGTGGCGATGAAGACGTGTCCGGTCGGCGCACTCATATTATACATCGTATAAATAATGCCGTTGCGGCGCAAGCTGAGCCGGCCCCCTAGGAACGAGCCCCCTTCGCAGGGCATTGTGCAGGGCATGAAACGCACCCTGCCGATCCTCATGGTTTCCACCCTGGCCTTGGCCCTCGCGGCCTGCGGCGAGCAGAAGCCCGCCGCGCCGCCGCCCCAGCAGCCGACGGCGGCTGATCCGACGCCGAACTATCCGCAGGTGGAGCCGCCGGCGCCCGGCACGCCGGGCGGCTTCCCGGATGATCGCACCCCGATCAGCGAGGCGCCGTTCACGCCCGAGAGCGAACAGGGCGCGGCCGACGTGGTGCAGACCTACGCCGCTCATATCGGCCAGAAGGACTACGGCGCCGCCTACGCCCTGCTGCGCAACCCGACCCAGACCGCGGTGCAATTCACCCAGGGCTTCGGCAAGTACTACCAGTACAACATGCAGGTCGGCTCGCCCGGCCGCATCGAGGGCGCGGCCGGCTCGTTGTTCATCCAGGTGCCGGTGCTGATCTACGGCCGCCTGAAGACCGGCGAGACGGTCAACGAGCTGGGCTCGGCCACGCTCCGCCGTAGCAACAACGTCGACGGCTCGACGCCCGAGCAGCGGCTGTGGCGCATCGAGAAGTTCGAGACCAAGCCCACCGAGGCCAGCGGCGTCGCCAACGGCTGACGGCATGATCGGGGGGATCGAGACCGATTGGGCGAGGCTGTCGCCGCACGTCGCCGTCGTCGGTCCGGACGATGCGGCGCCGCGTCCGGCCGTGCTGCTGTTCCACGGTTGCGGCGGAGTGCAGGAGCACCTTTTCGACTACGCGCGTGACCTGGCCGATCGCGGCCTGCGCGTCTTCGTGGTCGACAGCTACGCCCCGCGCGGCTGGAGCCGGCCTTACGCCCTGGCCACCGTGTGCACGGGTCTCGCCTTCCGGGGCCCGGCCCGAGCGGCCGACGTGCTGGCGGCGGTGTGGGGCGTCTCGCAACGATCGGATGTCGACGCCACGCGGCTCGCCCTCGCCGGCTGGAGCCATGGCGCCTGGTCGATCAATGAGCTGATGGCGCGGGACCTCCCGCCCGAGGCAGAGGGCCTGCTCTCCGGCGTGCGCGCGCTCGGCTGTGTCTATGCCTATGTCGGCCCCGGCGCGACGCGGGCGGCCTGGCGGCGCGGCGCCCCGGCCCTGGTGATCGCCGCCGAGAAGGATCATCTCGCCTCACCCGCACAGCAGGCGCGCGCCTACAGCTCACTGCAGGCCCTCGGTCATGAGGTCGAGACCTGGCTCGCCGCCGCCACCCACGCTTTCGATCAGCCCGGCGTCACCTTTCCGATGCGACGGGACGAGGCGATGGCTGCCGAATGCCGACGGCGGCTGGCTGAGTTCTTCGCGGCCCGCCTAGGCTAGCGCTCGACGACCGTCCGCTTCATCGGCGCGAGCTTGGCCAGCAGACGGTTCTGGGCGGCGAAGGGCACACCTTCCTTGTCCATGGCGCGCTGCAGATTCTCGACCAGGGCGCCCATGTCGGCCGTGGTCAGGCCCATGTCCTTGTGCGCGGCGGCCATGTCGCGGCCGGTGTAGTCGCAGCCGCCGTTGAGCACGTAGCAGAGCTGTTCGACGAGGGTGCGCTCCAGGCGCTCGCGGTCGATCTCCCTGAAGATGTCACGGGTGCGGGGATCATCGACGCTGTGCTGCACCAGATCGATCACGATGCGCTGCAATCCCGGCTTGCCGTGGAAGGCCGCGAACGTTTGGGTTTCGGTCAGCGGCGTCGCGCCCGCGTTGGCGTTGCTGACCGTATAGGGGTCGACCGGCTTTTCCTCGGCGAAGGCATGGGCCGCGAAGGCGAGCAACGGTGCGGCGAGGACGGCGATCAGGATCGGACGGCTCATGGGTGGCTCTCCTCGGCTCAGAAGCCGGCCTGCAGCGAAAGGTAGAATCCGCGCTGCTTTTCGAAAGTCGCGATGTCGCCCAACGCCACATAGGCGGCGGTGATCGACAGGCGCTTGCTCACCGCATAGGCGGCGAAGAGGTCGGCCCAATCGTCTTCCTTGGCGAAGCCAAGGTTGTTCGGCTTGGAACGATACTCCGCGCCGATCAGCAGGCGCTTGGAGACCAGCCAGCCGGCCGAGCCTTCGAATTGGGCGGAGTAGTCGTCGTTGCGGTCGCCGCCGAAACCCAGCAACCCGGTCTGATTAGCCTTGGTGGCGCGCAGCGTGCCGTTCAGCACCAAGCTCTTGTCGAGCAGAACCTTGGTGGCGGCGAGGTAGTAATCGGTCCCCTCGTCGTCCTTGCCGCCGACGGCGCGGATGATGGCGCCCTGATCGTTCGACTTGTGCTGCACGCCGATGGCGATCTGCGGCAGCAGGCGATCCTGGTCGTAAACGGCGTCGCCGATCAGCTTCAGTTTCGCGCCCCAGACGTCCTGCCGGAAGGTGAAGCCGTTTCCGAGGCCGAGCTTGCCTCCGGTCGCGCCGGTGTCGAAGTCCTGGCGGGCGAACGACAGCTCCAGGCGGTCAAAGAGACCGACCGCGGCGCCTGCTGAGCGAAGTTCATAGTCGTCGGTCTTCACGCCCGTGAGGTGGACGTTGCCGCCGATACCCTCTGGGGTCTCATAGCCGGTGATCGTCGCCCAGGAGGCCAGGCCGCCGCCGCCACCGCCCTCAATGTTGCTGACCCCGCCGGTCAACAGCAGCTTGCCGCCGTTGACCATTTCCAGCGGCACGCCCGGAATCTGAGCGGCGGCCGGGGCCGCGATCGCCGCGCTCAAAGCGAGGGACACAAGCAGTACAAAGCCGCGCGACAAGCAGTGGTTCATGCGAATCTCCTGACCGCACCTCTGCCTGCGTGAAAGTTTACGTGACCTTTCCATGGGGTTTTCTGGCTAGTGGGTGTCAACAACCAGCAACATTTCGCAACTTTTTGCGCGCTTAATTCACCTGATCGCGTCTAGCGCGATCTGGGCTTTACGGGAAGTTCAGGGCTTTCAAGTCTAGCTAGGCTTATGCGCCTCAAGTCTCTGATCGCCGTGCTCGCTGTTCTTGCGAGCCCCACCTTGGCCAAGGCCGCCGACCTCGTGGTCACCGTACGCGACGCCGCCGGCCAGCCGGTGAAGGACGCTGTGGCCATGCTGCGCACCGGCGCTCCGGCCGGTCAGCCAGTGAAGTTCACTTGGCCCTATCGCGTCAGCCAGCATGACATCAGCTTCGACCCTTTCGTGCTGGTGGTTCCGGTTGGCAGCAATGTGTCGTTCCCCAACAACGACAAGGTGCGCCACCACGTCTACTCGTTCTCGCCGACCAAGAAATTCCAGCTGAAGCTCTATGGCCGCGAGGAGGACCGCAGCGTGCTGTTCGACAAGGCTGGCGTGGTCGCCCTCGGCTGCAACATCCATGACCAGATGGCCGCCTTCGTTGTGGTGGTCGACACGCCCTACGCCGGCAAGACCGACGCCTCAGGTCAGGTGACGCTGCGTGGCGCGCCGGCCGGAGCCGCCAAGCTGACGGTCTGGCATCCGTTCATGAAGACCGCCGGCAATCAGACGCTGCGGACCGTGAACGTCGGCGCGAACGGCGGTCGTGAGGCGTTCACCGTCGACCTGCGCCCGGCGCCGCCGACGATGACCATGCACTGAGGCTTAGAAGCGGCCGAACAGGTTGACCGAGGCGATGTGGTTCATCCGGTCGTTGTCGCCCGCCCTGTTGATGTACTGGTTCATATAGCCGATCTCGAACCGCGCTTTCGGGGCCACGCTGAAGCCGACCCCGGCGAAGTTGCGGATCTGGTCGAAGCCGGAGCGGGCGCCCCAGTCGGTGTCGTCGAGGGCGAAGAAGGCTTCGCTGGTCAGCACCAGGGACGGGGCCGCGCCGCCGGGCGCCGCGCCGGGGGTGAAAGGCCGATCGTATTTCAGGAACTGGCGCACCCGCCAGCCGGTGTCGTCGCCGCCCTCGACCTGGCGCTGCTCCAGGCGCGTGCGGCTGGTGATCGCCGCGTCGCCGAGCTTGCCGACATTCCACAGCGCCTGCTGCCAGAGGCGGTCCTCGCTCTGGTTATTGCCGGGGTTGTGGTTGGTGATCCGGCCGTAGCCCGCCCACAGCGAAAGGCGCGGGGCCACTTGCCAGCCGACGCCGGGGCGGATGATCGACTGGGTGAGGCGGCCGGCGTTGTCGCCGAACCGGCCCTGGCCTTCCAGCCACAGCATCAGCTTGCCATTGACCGGCCCCTGGTAGGTGACATTGCCCCAGGCCTGGCGGTCGTGGTCGTCGGCCAGGGCGGGGGTGGCGAGGGTCAGGCAGAGGCCGGCGGCGGCCAGGACGAGAGCGCGCAACATCCGGCCCGGCTAGCCGAGCCCCGGCGGCCTGTCACGGCCGCGCGGGGTCGCCGAAACGCGATGTCACGAAGCGGAAACGCTGCGTCTGATTCAGCGCCCGATGACGCCGTCCGCCTTCAGCTTCTCGAGGATGGCTTCGGCCGCCGCCTCAGGGCCGCCGGCGCCGTCGAGATGGATCTCGGGGGCTTCCGGCGCCTCGTAGGGGCTGTCGATGCCGGTGAAGTTCTTCAGCTCGCCGGCCCGGGCCTTCTTGTAGAGACCCTTGACGTCGCGCTGCTCGGCGACGGCCAGGGGCGTGTCGACGAACACCTCGAAGAACTCGCCTTCGCCCATCATCCGCCGGGCCATGTCACGCTCGGCGCGGAACGGCGAGATGAACGACACCAGCACGATCAGGCCGGCGTCGGCCATCAGGCGGGCCACCTCGGCGACGCGGCGGATGTTCTCCACCCGGTCGGCGTCGGTGAAGCCGAGGTCGCGGTTCAGGCCGTGGCGCACATTGTCGCCGTCCAGCAGATAGGTGTGGCGACCCTCGGCGTGCAGCCGCTTCTCGACGATGTTCGCAATGGTCGACTTGCCGGCGCCCGAGAGGCCGGTGAACCACAGCACCGCCGGCTTCTGACCCTTCTGGGCCGAACGGCTGTCCTTGCTGACGTCCAGCGCCTGCCAGTGGATGTTGTGCGCACGGCGAAGGGCGAAGCGGATCATCCCGGCGCCGACCGTGGCGTTGGAGATCCGGTCGATGAGGATGAAGCCGCCGAGGTCCGGGTTGGTGTCGTAGGCTTCGAAGGCCACCGTCTGGTCGAGGCTCACCGTCGCGACGGCGATCTCGTTGAGCTCCAGCGTCGTGGTCGCCAGGTGCTCCAGGGTGTTGACGTTGACCTTATACTTCAGGTCCAGCACCTGGGCCGAGACGAGGCGGGCGCCGATCTTCAGCCAGTAGGGGCGGCCCGGCAGCAGGGGCTCCTCGGCCATCCAGACGAGGGTGTCCTCGAATTGGTCAGCGGCCTCCGGCGGATCACCGGCGGCGGCGATGACGNNGGCCGGCGACGGCCAGGTCGAGATCGCCGCCCTTGTCGACGATGCGGGCCACCGTCGAAGTGCGGCCCGAGGGAGCCACGCGAATGGCGTCGCCGGGACGCACCGTGCCCTGGGCGATCTGGCCGGCGAAACCGCGGAAGTCGAGATTGGGACGGTTCACCCACTGCACCGGCAGGCGCAGCGGCAGACGGGCCAGGCGATCGGCGTCGACCTCCACCGTCTCCAGGTACTCCATCAGCGACGGACCCTCGTACCAGGGCGTCGCGTCGCTCTTGGCGGTGATGTTGTCGCCCTTGAGGCCGCTGATCGGGATGGCCAGCACGTTCTCAAGGCCGATCTCGGCGGCGAAGGCGCGGTAGTCGGCGACGATCTCGTCGAAGCGGTCTTTCGACCAGCCGACGAGGTCCATCTTGTTGACCGCCAGCACCGCCTTGCGCACGCCCAGCAGCTTCACGAGGTAGCTGTGGCGGCGGGTCTGGGTCAGCACCCCCTTGCGGGCGTCGATCAGGATCACCGCCAGGTCGGCCGTCGAGGCGCCGGTGACCATGTTGCGGGTGTACTGCTCGTGGCCGGGGGTGTCGGCGACGATGAACTTGCGCCGGTCGGTCGAGAAGAACCGGTAGGCGACGTCGATGGTGATGCCTTGCTCGCGCTCGGCGGCCAGGCCGTCGACCAGCAGGGCGAAGTCGATCTCCTGGCCCTGGGTGCCGAGCTTCTTGGGGTCGGCCTCCAGCGCAGCCAGCTGATCCTCGAAGATCATCTTCGAGTCGTAGAGCAGCCGCCCGATCAAGGTCGACTTGCCGTCTTCCACCGAGCCGCAGGTGATGAACCGCAGCAGG